>JACNJD010000016.1 GCA_014382715.1 Candidatus Desulfacyla euxinica
AGGTGGGGGATTTTGAAGTGGCCATGAGTGGGGGATTTTGGGTGGCCATCCGGGCTTCCTCACCATCAAACTGACTATAAAGGTCATCGGTTGGCTCATTTCCCAAATCACTTACACGATGAGATGGAAAGGGTTTGTTCATTTAGTGGTCAAATAGAAGATTTTGTAAGAAGATGTCGTAACATTTTGGAAAACGGGATGGCAGAAAAGGGATGAACATATGGGATAAACATAAGGGATTGAAACGGGCGAAGGCAAAAAAGAGATGGGTGGATGAACAAAAGGGATGGATGGCTTCGCTGGATGATTAGGATGATTCGCTTCGCGAGGGATGGGTGGATGAGTTCCTTCGGAACGGATGGCTGCCTAAAGGCGGGACGAATAGGATGTGATCAGGGTTGTATACCAAGATTTTCCTGAGGAATTGCGGGTTATCACCTTCTATCCAGGGAGGAGGAAACGCTATGAAAATTAGTTAGTGTCTATCCATGAAGGTTTAATTATCTGAAATAAATACAAAAAAAGCGCATTTTAAGGTGGACAAATTCGCCGAAAAGTTGTTATAAAAAGAGTGCAAACAATTAAAATAACAACGAAAACGGAGAAAGGAGTCCCCAAAAAATGCGCAAAAACTATCAAAAACAGATGCCTCTCATGATTACCAGCATTGACCACCCCCACGCTACGGAGTTGGAAGGCATCAGTCAAATTCTTGATGCCAACCCTATCATTTATGAATGGGTTTTGCAAGACCTTACCCGGAACGTAACCCATACCGGCGCCGGAGCCGAGGGAATGAGTGCAGAGCAGGTTGTCAGGGCGGCAATTATAAAGCAAATGGAAGGCTACAGTTATGAGGAGTTGGCTTTTCATCTTCTCGATTCGGTCTGTTATCGTGGGTTCTGTCGAATCGGTATTGCTGATAAAGGATTCCAGAAGTCTGCCCTCTGTAACAATATTAAAACGATATCCGCTGAAACATGGGAGGCCATCAACCGTGTCCTGGTAGCTTATGGCCAGGACACGGATATTGAAAAGGGAAAAGAGGTTCGAATCGACTGCACGGTGGTTTCTTCCAATATCCATGAGCCAACAGATTCAACTCTTCTTTGGGACTCTGTTCGAGTCCTTACCCGAATGCTTGGCCGGATCAATGAACGATTTGATGAGATAGATATATCATTCAGTGATCATACCAAAAGGGCCAAGCGAAGGATGTTAGGGGTCCTGAACGCCAAAAGTAAAAAGGCCCGGAAGAAACAATACGAGGATCTGCTCAAAGTCACCCATAAGACAGTCAAGTATGCAAGCAACGCAGTATCTTTACTCAAGGTTCACCCCTTTAGTAATCTCTCTCTGTCAGCAACAGCACAGGGCATGGCTGAAGAGCTGAAGGAAGTCATCCGATTGACCTATCGAGTTATTGATCAAACTACTCGAAGGGTGATCCGTGGTGAATCTGTTCCTTCAGGTGAAAAAATCGTCTCTATCTTTGAACCCCACACCGACATCATTGTTAAAGATCGCCGGGATACATTTTATGGGCACAAAGTTTGTTTGACGGGTGGCGTGTCTAACCTCATAACCGATTGCCTGATCCTTGATGGTAATCCTGCTGACACTGAACTGACTGATCAAATGTTTGATCGTCACAAAAAAATCTATGGACATTATCCTCTCAAGGCGGCCCTGGACGGCGGATTTGCTTCAAAGCCAAACTTGACGTCCGCCAAGGGGAGAGGGATAAAAGACGTTTGCTTCGCCAAGAAACGTGGCCTTAAAGAGGAAGAAATGTGTCGCAGTACATGGGTATACAAACGACTTCGCAGATTCCGTGCTGGTATTGAATCCGGGATCTCATGGCTCAAGCGATGCTTTGGGCTCAGTAGATGCATGTGGAAATCATTGCCATCGTTTCACAGCTATGTATGGGCATCCATTGTCTCAGCGAACCTTTTGACACTGGCCAGAAAGGGGTTTTCGGCAACCTAAAGAAATAAAAACGAAAAAGCAAATGGGGCATAAAAAACTTAGCAGAAGTTTGTCCAATTATGGCTAAAATCGCTTACTTTGACCAGTGGGAAGGCCGGAGAAGCCCTTCTACACTGGCTTTTGGCGTTACGGCGGGTCCCCTAATTTTCCAAGTTGTCTAAAATCCGCCATTTATGGACGGACACTAGTTATAATCGAGATGAAGATATAATGCTTCTTGAAGTCGCTCCGGATCGGATCGATTTTGCCGAGGAAATGGGTCCAATTATTGTCCATTTTTCGGAAGGAAGGAAACCCGTTCTTTTAGAAATCATGGATGCAAGCGAATTTATAGCTTCTGCCACTAGATCAACGATTAAGGCAAGAGATGCTGAACCGGTTGAACTAAACTACTGATGTGGGCGGAAGGCGGATGTCTGAGGTCGGCCATTAAATCTCTCGCAGAGCACGCGGAGTGCGCAGAGAAAAAGCAAAAAAACTCTGTGATCTCTGTGGGCTCTGTGAGAGGAAAAGTAGAAGTGCATGGGACGGAGGACGGGGAAAGATAGAGGTCGGATGTCAGAAAAGGGACGGGAAGGATGGCTTCGCTGGATGATTAGGATGAATGGATGGGAAAGAAGGGATAGGGGTTGTTGTTGACTAACCCCAAAATTTTCAACCAAGCTGCTGGTCCCAGTCCCGCTGGAGCGGGATTGAACGGGTAAGACAGCGCATTTTTATGTCTCACACAGAGGCATAAAGATCACAGAGAAAGATTTTTTCAAAAACCTCTGTGACTCTGAGAATCCCGTTTTTAGCGGGATGAGAGGAATTGAATTCGAGTTGAACATAGATGATCCCTGCTAAAGCAAAAAATCCCAGAATGATCAGTGCAATTCCAAAGTATGTCATTCTCTCACCTCCTTGAGATGCAAAGGAAGAACCTGTGAAAAATCCTTTTATATACGGTGAAACGGTAAGCGGTAATAATTTTTGCGACCGTGCCCAGGAAATGAAAGAGTTGGTCTCAGACATTAAAAACGGTCAGAATGTCATAATATTC
>JACNJD010000136.1 GCA_014382715.1 Candidatus Desulfacyla euxinica
AATAACCGGTGGGTCAAGGACTTTCTCTCGGGCAAGACAAGGCCTGGATGGATAAGGGCCAACGAAATCGTACGCCAGTTCGGAGAGGCCATTAAGGCCCGGGAGTGGAATCGCGCGGCCGGCCTGATAAGGGAGGAGATGTCTATCAGGAGGGAAATAACACCCGAGGCCCTTACTCCCTTCACAAAGAAATTGATTGCAGAGGCTGAAGATATCGGGTGTGGAGCAAGATTTGCTGGGGCCGGAGCCGGAGGGTCGCTCTGGGCCATGGGAAAAATAAAAAGGATAGATCAATTGAAGGTGAAATGGGCAGCTACTTTAGCGCAGGTAAAAGACGCTAAGATCCTTGATTGCAGAATCGATCCGGCAGGGGTGAGGTAAGGATTGATGATTGTTGGAGCGAAGCGGAAATCCCGATTCAGCGGGAATGATTTATGATTGTTTAGAGCCGTGAAGGGCAACATCAATTCAACGTATGCCCATAAACAGGGAGGAACATCCCTGTTTCAAAAAGAGCGCTGAATTCTCTTAGAAGTGCGTTGGTGGCCTGCTCAACCATTAAGATATCTCCTTCAGAAATCAGGCTCATATCGAGCGAATTTATGGCCTCTTCCAAACCGACAAACTGAGAAAGAAACTCTTCGTTTTCATCCTCATTATTTATACTACTGTGCAAATCAATAATGGTCCATACACAGTTTTGTATCCTCAATCTGTATTTATCCGTTATATCCATTTTTGTAACCGTTCACGGGTTCAAAAGTTCAGAGGTTCAAAGGTTGCATTCGCATCGCCATGCGTCATTTTGTAAACGTGTTGTACGGGAAAACTGACCGCTTCAACATCCCCACAAACCCGCCTACCACCCCTGAACGACTGTGATGGCGGGCTGGTCTGGAACATGGTGTTTGCAATTATGTGGCAAAACCAGCATTTCTTACCAGGACTTCAGCACTTCAATCTTGTTTTGTCCCTAACCCTGAATCCCGCTTTCAGCGGGAAACCTTGAACTTATTAAAACTCCCCTTATGTCAAGCCTTACCTGTTTCAATCAGGGTGTCCATAAAGACCTTGTAGAATTTCTCATTTTCCGATATGGCCCGTCGTAATATGTTGGAAAGTTTTTCCAGGTCTTTCCCGTTCACGACCAGGTTGGCACTCAGGGTAAATGCCATCATGTGATCCATTGTCCTGAATTTATCGCCGATCAAGACAACAAACATCTTTCTGCGGAAAGACATGGAAAGATGGTTGAGGTATTCGAAAATAGGACTTTGTTCCAGCGGAATATTGTCGAAAAGATCGGATAAAATCACCAGATCAAAGTTCTGAAACCGCATCTTGGCAACGGCTTCCTGGGTGTTCTCCGCTCGAATGCTGTTGTACTCCAGTTCATCGAGGGCCGTCTTTATCTTCTCTGAATGCTTTGTATCGTCAACCATGACAAGGGCCAGCTTCTCCCCCTCCTCATAGGAATCAAGGGCGCTGTCCGCTTCCATATCATCAAATTCGGACATTTCCTCAAATTGGGACGGCTTATATGTCTCCTCGTTTGAAGTATCTGCCATATCCTCGCCGGCGCTATCGGATTCAGCGGGGTCCTGAAACTGGGGAACTGGGATCTCCGGTTTCGATGCTGTGGTGTCGATAATGAGTTTGTTCTTGCACCGGGGGCATGCGACACTCACCCGCTTGCCCTGAGGGACTTTTTCATCCGGAATATTCAGCTTGGCCTTGCACGATTCGCATACGATTTCCATTTTATTTACTCCTTGAAAAACCCTCTTTCCCCCTGCTCTTTTCCATATTCGTCATCAATGGCCAGATCTTCTATGCTGGTTGTTTTTTCTCCCCTCTCAGACTTGATTGTATCAATGGCCCTTCCTATGATGGCCTTTCTCGATGCGTAACCCATGGCCGTCTCTTCTGTAATAAGATCGTTTTTGTAATGATCGGTAATGCATTGATCAAAGGTCATCATCCCGAAGGGTTGACTCCCTTCAATAATCTCGTAATATGTTTTACCTTCAGATTCACCGTGTAAAATCGTGTCCTTTACCCTCAGGTTGGACCCCATTATTTCAAATGCAGCAACACGTCCACCTCCCACCTTTGGCAAGAGCCTTTGGCAGACAATCCAGCGAACCGTGTCGGCGAGGCGGATCCGTATCTGCTTCTCCTCTTCCTGGTCAAACATACCCACGATACGGTTGATTGTCTGTCCGGCATCCACGGTATGGAGCGTGCTGACAACCAGATGCCCTGTTTCTGCGGCCGAAAGACCAATCTCTACTGTCTCCCTGTCTCTCATCTCACCCACGAGCACTACCTTTGGGGCCTGCCTTAAAGCAGCCCTTAGGCCAGATGCAAAGGCATCAAAATCCGCCCCCAATTCCCGCTGATTAAAGGTCGCCTTTTTTTGGGAATGGACATATTCCACGGGGTCCTCCAATGTGACCACATGAACCGATTTTGTTTCGTTAATCTCGTTCAAAAAGGCGGCAAGGGATGTAGTTTTTCCACTTCCAGTCGCACCGGTAACAAGAATAATCCCATTCTTTTCCCCGGTCATTTTGGAAAAGGCGGGCGGAAGGTTAAGGTCTTCAATGGTAGGAATTCTGGTGGCTAATTGACGCATAACAATAGAATAGCAACCCTTCTGAGAGAAGATATTTACCCTGAAACGAGCCTTTCCAGCCAATTGATACGAGGAGTCACACGAACCCTCTGTCAGGAGTGTCTGGGTCAAACGCCTGTCCCCGCCTATTAAATTGAGAGCGAAGATCTCGTTCTGGAAAGGTGTCAACCTTTCTATGGGAGGATTTAATGGCACTGGGACTAATTGTCCTGAGGATTCTACCTGAAACGGCTTGTCAACCGTCATGTTGAGGTCTGACACGTTGTCGTGGGATTTCAGCATGGAAGTTAAGATATGGTCTATCTGTTGTTGTCGCATGTCGTTATCTCCTTGAAACTGCGAAGGGTTGCTCGGTTTTACGCCTCAGTAAAATCGGCAGGTGGATTCTTCAAGAAAGGGAGAAATTTAGATTTATCATTGGACTTGGCATATGCCTCATCCGGGCTGATCATTTTCTTGTTCAGAAAATCCATGATGGCATCATCCAACGGCTGCATCCCATATTTCTTTCCTGTCTGAATCATCGAAGGAATCTGGAACGTCTTTCCCTCCCTGATAAGGTTTCGGACAGCAGCGGTTGCGATCATGATTTCAAGTGCAGCGCACCGGCCTTTCTTATCGATTCGTTTAAAGAGGTTCTGTGCAACAACCGCCCTGAGACCATCGGAAAGCGTGTTTCGGATCTGCTCCTGTTGATTTGTTGGGAAGACTTCGATGATGCGGTCTACCGTCTTCGCAGCGCTGGAGGTGTGCAGGGTGCCGAAGACGAGATGGCCTGTGGCCGATGCCTCAATGGCTAACGAAATGGTCTCAAGGTCGCGCATCTCCCCGACCAGAATAATATCCGGGTCTTCCCTCAATGCCCCCCGCAGGGCCGAGGCAAAGCTCCGGGTATGGAGACCGACTTCACGATGATTGACGATCGCCTTTGCGCTCTTGTGAACGAATTCGATAGGGTCTTCAACAGTAAGGATGTGATCCTTTCTGGTCTTGTTGGCTTCGTCGATGATGGCAGCTAATGTGGTGGATTTACCGCTCCCGGTGGGTCCGGTAACCAAGACCAGGCCCCTCGGCAGGCTGGCTAACTTTTGAACCACCGGCGGGAGGCCTAATTGCTCGCAGGTCAGAATGGTTGAAGGTATTTCTCTGAAAACAGCGCCCACGCCATTTTTTTGCTCGAAAAAATTGGCCCGGTACCGGGCCAAGCCTGGAATTTCATAAGCAAAGTCCACGTCCCCGGTTTCCTCAAAGACCTTTACCTTTTCTTCGGGGGCGATTTCATATAGCATCGCCTTCAGGTTATCGCTATCAAGCTCTTTGTATTTTACCCGCTCTAATTCTCCCTGTACGCGCAGCACTGGCTGCTGCCCGGCCATCAGGTGAAGGTCTGAGGCCCCCTGGTCGTGCATGAGCTTAAAAAAGGCATCAATCTGTGCCATAACGGTCCCCCTATAAATTTGTACCCTGGTAAGGACTGATTTCCCGGCTCTTCAGGGTGGGTTAATATAATTATTATACACAACAGAGAGTACTGTTCAACCATAAAATGAAAATTGAAAAATTTGACGCATTTTTCACTATTATAGACAAGTTGGATTAACCTGGTTAAAGACCTCCTGGAATTTGGTTGACAAAGATTATTCTCTTTGATATTTTTTTCACAATTAGAATCCAATTGGGAAGGTGAGCCTTATAAGAATGGACGCTTATCCTTGGATAGCTCTTTATCATTATCTTTTAAAATAATTTTTCTGAAGGTGACACCGCTTGGATCGGCTGTTGGAGTTGACCGGGACGGTAAGTAACCTGAAAGATCTTTAATAGCGGGGAAGCTCATACTAGATAATTGAACTTGCCTCCCCTGCCACATCCCCAACTCATAAAAAGGTCTTGCGGTCTCACCGGAAGGCCTTTTTTTATTGGCAGTTTCCATAAAAAACACACAATTAAACCATAGGAGGTACAAGAAGTGGCCCGACAAAAAATAACCATTAGTTATTTGCAAAAAAAAGTGGATGAAGGCAAGAAGATTACGATGATGACAGCCTATGATTACCCCACGGCCAGTCTGGTCGATCAGGCCGAAATGGATACCATATTAGTGGGTGATTCCCTAGGCATGGTGGTTCTCGGTTATGAATCCACGGTCCCCGTGACTATGGAAGAGATGCTTCATCATTGCAAAGCCGTATGCAGGGGAGCAAAGCATGGTTTTGTCATTGGAGACATGCCTTTCATGTCATATCAGGTTAGCGTGGAAAAGGCAGTGGAGAACGCCGGCAGGTTCATAAAGGAGGCGGGGTGTGAAGGCGTAAAGCTTGAAGGGGGCTCTGAAATGGCCCACGTGGTAAAAGCAATTGTAGACGCCGGTATACCGGTGTGCGCCCACATAGGCCTGACCCCCCAGACCGCAACCAAGCTCAGCGGATTTAAGGTTCAGGGAAAGGACGCAGAAAGCGCAAAAGAGCTTGTCCATTCCGCAAAAGATCTCGAAGAGGCAGGGGCCTTTATGATTGTCCTGGAATGTATTCCGGACCAGGTAGCCTCCAGAATTACCAATGAGTTGAATATCGCCACCATTGGAATAGGCGCCGGCAAGTATTGCGACGGTCAGGTCCTGGTCTATCATGATCTGGTGGGTCTCTTCGAGCGGTTTACACCCAAAATGGTAAAGCAGTACGTCAATTTGGCCCCCCAAATACGGGAGGCCCTTATTCAGTACAGAGAAGAGGTGGAAAAGGGGATATTCCCCGGGCCCGAGCATAGTTTTACCATGAAGGTAGAAGAGGCTGAGAAGATGGAGTGAGTAAAATGCCTAAAGTTTATAGTGCCTAAAATGCCTAAAGTTAAGGGATGCTCCGCTCATTTTTTTGTAAAGATCGGCTTTCTTAAAATAGACCCAGTAAAATCTAATGCGGCATGGCCGCAACCAAAGATGCCTCGCGCAGGTGCAAAGACGCAAAGGTTTTCTTGTTTTTTGTGACAGGGTTTTAGGAAATAGGACACCAAAAGCTTTAAGTCACGAAGTTCCTTAATCCCGCGTTTGGACCGGACTCACTTTAGGCAGTTTAGCTCATTTTAGGCATTCAAAACGAGGAGTGAACCAATGAATTTTTTGGTGGTGGGCCCCGGCGCTATGGGTTGTCTTTTTGCAAGCCGCCTGAAAAGAGCCGGTCATGAGGTGATGCTTGCCGATCATAGGCCTGAAAGGGCCGACTTTATTAATAAGAATGGTCTCCTCATGGAAGGAGCAGACGGAGAAGAGAGGGTTCCGGTTCCGGTTATAACTGGAAAAGCACCGGCAGAAGTTAATGTGGCCCTTATCTGTGTAAAGGCAAATCAGACAAGAGAGGCCGCAGAGAGCATCTCTTCGTGGCTCGATCTTAGAGCTGCGGTTCTCACCCTTCAGAATGGGCTCGGTAATTTTGAGCTGTTGGAGGACGTTTTCGAGAAAGGAAGAGTATTGGGAGGTGTGACTTCAGAAGGAGCAACCCTTTTAGGTCCTGGGCACGCAAGACATGCGGGCCGAGGGGAAACAATTATCGGGCCTGCAGGACCGGCGGATGGTCCAGTGGCAAATATAGTTTCCGCGTTTGAAGAGGCAGGGTTCCGTACCCACTCTTCGGATGAGGTGGAGGATCTGATCTGGGGCAAACTGCTTATGAATGTCGGCATTAACGCCCTGACAGCCATCACCAGGCTGAAAAACGGCCTCTTGCCCGCCATAGAGGGCGCCAGGGCGGTGATGAGAATGGCGGTTGGAGAGGCAGCGAGCGTGGCTCATGCCAAAGGGATTGACCTGCCCTACCCTAACCCCTTTGAACGGGTCTTGGAGGTGTGCCGTGGCACAGCGGAAAATAAGGCATCCATGCTTCAGGACATCCTGGGAGAGAGAATTACCGAGATCCAGTTTATTAATGGGGCCGTGGTTCGAGAGGGTAAAAAAATAGGAATCCCCACCCCTGTCAACCTCACTTTAACCTCGCTCGTATCGGCAATCCAGGAGACATATGATAAAAGAATAATTGATTGAGTCTTGATGGTCTCGTAAAAAGTCTCCAAGGCCGTCACTCCCGCGAAAGCGGGAGTCCATAAGGAGTTGATTTTCCTGGATTCCCGTTTTCACGGGAATGACAATAACGGGTGTTTTCTGACTTTTTACGAGTTCATCAGTCTTCAATAGCGCTTTATTGCCCCACCAAAAGCTTCTGACCCGGTTGAATCGGCTTCTTGGACGTTATCTTGTTTAACCTGCACAATTTGTCCGTTGAGATGCCATATTTCTTGGCTATAGTATAGAGGCTTTCACCCGAGCGCACCGTATGATAACCCCTCTTGACCTGTGAGGATGACCTTTTTTTCTGTTTATTTATACTGCGTTTAGCTATCCTATTAACAGATTGCTTCAGCTTTTTTTCCTCCTTTTCGAGATAAGCGATTCTCTCTTCCAACCCGTCCAGGCGAACCAGTTTAGCTTCAAGACTATTTAGCCCAGCCTGTATTGACTTAAGATCCTTTTCGGAAACATCGCTTCTTCCTGTGAAAAAAAAGAGGACAACGGCAATCAAAAGAAGTATCACTATACCCCCGGGAATCAGAAATCCCGGTCCGGACCTCGAATCAACTCCCCTGGACCTCTGGTCCCGCTCGCTTCTCGGCGTGTATCCAAGATCATCAGCAATTTCTTTCATGAACTCCTGCGCTGCTTCATCTTTGTCCTGATTCACTCTATTCTCCTTTTTCTCTGGCCCTAAAATAAGATACTTTATTTTCTACACTACTTATTAAATAATACTATTGAAACATTCTGTAAATGAAAATTTGATCTCATCAGCATTTTTTTCGATCCTGGTAGGCTCATATTAAACAAATATCCGGGGCGCGCGGATAGTTCTTTGGCGATCGTTGACATGATCCAATGTGCCGTATACATTGGACCATGAAAAGAGGACTTTATCATGATTGATTTAGAATTTCTCACATTGGGGCAGGTAATCGAGAAGGGAGCGGAGTCCGCTCCAGCCAAAACTGCGGTTGTGTGCGAAAAGGACCGAAAGACCTATAAGGAGATGAATGATTTGGTGGATGCGCTTGCCGCCGGTCTCGCGGGACTGGGGATTCTAAAGGGCGATCGCATTGCCATCTACATGCACAATTCAATAGAGTTAATGACCGCGTTCTATGCGCTTGAAAAGCTGGGGGTTATTGTGGCCTGGGTAAATCCCCTGTACCGGCAGACAGAGGCTGAATTCATATTGAAAAACTCTGAAGCCCGTGGTGTTTTCATTTTCAGGGAGTGGGAAGGTTACGACTATCTCGAGGCCATTTCAGGTATTAGAGACAGTCTTCTCAATCTTGAGTTCATTTTTATGGCCGGAGAAGGGGGAGGCGAAAAGGTATTCGAGTTCGAACAACTCGTGGAGCAGGGTAAAAAGCAAACCTATACACCCCCTTCGATTGATACCAAAAACGACCTTGCCATGTTGATCTACACTTCCGGCACCACCGGAAGACCCAAAGGTGCGATGATTACCCATTATCAGGCCGTCAGAGCGGGCATGGAGTACTCTTACGGCATCAATGCAAGATCAGATGATATCTTTATCGGTTTTCTTCCCGTGAGCCACTCGTACGGATGCGGAGCCATTCTCATACAACCGTTGCTTCTCCATTCGACCGTGGTGTTGATGGACAAATTTGATCCTCTATCCGCCTTCAGAATCATAGAGGAGGAAAAGATTACGATCCAATTGGGAGCACCAGCCCACTATATTATCGAACTGAATCAACCGTTTAGAAAAGATTATGATCTCACTTCTTTAAGGGCTGGCATGATTGCAGGTCAGCCCGCACCGGAAGGTTTGATCATGAAAATCGAGGAGGAGATGGGTGTGTATATAACATCGTTCTGGGGTGCATCAGAGGTGGGCCCCGGTTTGGGGATCAGATGCCCTTATCCAGCTCCGCTTCATGTCCGGGAGAAATATATCGGTAAACCCATCGAGGGAACGGAGGCCCGTATCGTAGACACTGCCACGGGAGAAAGGGTCCCGGATGGGGAGATCGGAGAATTGACCCTCAGGGGTTGGCATGTGCTCAAGGGATATTGGAGGAATCCGGAGGAAACAAAGAAACAGATCGTTGACGGATGGCTCTTCATGGGGGACCTGGTATCCCGGGAGAAAAACGGGTACTTCAAAATCTACGGAAGAAACAAGGATCTGATAAATCGCGGCGGCTATAAGATTTATCCATACGAGCTGGAATCCCTCATCATCGATCATCCAAAAGTGGAGCAAATCTGTATAGTGGCCACCCCCAATCCGGTGTTAGGAGAAAATATTTGTGCCTGTGTGATCCCGATGGAAGGCCATACCCTGACACTGGGAGAGATCAGGGATTTTCTGGAAGGAAAGATCGCACAAAACAAATTTCCCAACGAGTTATGTATCATGAAGGATTTCCCCATGCTTTCAGGTGGAGTAAAAATCAAAAAATTCGGAAAAGGTGGATTAGCGGAGATGGCTAAGAATGATCGAAACAGGGAGGGACATAGAAAGTAAAACGGTCATATACCAAGATAGGATTCCCGGATGTAATCCCTATCCAGAAGCTCGGATGCCCGGCCCTCCATGGCGATGGACCCGTTTTCCAAAAGATAGGCCCGGTTGGAAATTTTCAGACTCTGGTGGACGTTTTGCTCAACCAGCAGAATCGCAACCCCCTCCTGATTAATCTTCTGTATGACCTGGAAGACCTCCGCAACCAGCATGGGTGCCAAACCCAATGAAGGCTCATCCAGTATCAGGAGTCTGGGAAGGGACATCAACCCCCTGCCGATCGCCACCATCTGTTGCTCGCCGCCGCTAAGGGTGCCGGCTAATTGAGATTGCCGTTTTTGCAAAATCGGAAAGAGACCATAGACCCAATCCATAGAATCCGCCAGTTTTTTTCGGGCCCGGCCGAGATATGCCCCCATCTGCAGGTTCTCCAGGACGGTCATGTCGGGAAAAAGCATCCGCTCCTCCGGAATCTGAATCAATCCTTTTTCGACAATCTTGTTGGCCGACATTTTATGAATTATAGTATTATCAAAATGGATCGTGCCGGCCCTGGGCCGAATAAACCCGCAAATCGTATTTATGGTTGTTGTCTTGCCGGCACCGTTTGCTCCCAGTAAAGATACAATTTCAGCGGACGCCACCGTGGCCTCAACACCGAACAACGCCTGGTAGTCTCCGTAAAATACCTCTATCCCGTTAATCTCTAACACACTGATAACCTCACATCCAAACCGCTCATGGAGTTTCTTCCCCCTTCTCTTCTACTTCCTCTCCAAGGTAGGCCTCGATTACCTTGGGATTGGAGGAGACCTCCTGTGGTTTTCCTTCGGCAATCTTGACGCCATAGTTGAGCACGATCACACGATCGGAAAGATCCATCACCGCCTTCATGATGTGTTCGATCATCAGAATCGTAGTGCCCCGGGAGCGGATCTGTTTAATGACCTCCATCATCTCTAAGGTCTCGCTCGGTATCAGCCCGGCAGCGATCTCATCCAGAAGCAGCAGCTCGGGTTGCGTGCCCAGGGCCCGGGCCAGTTCGAGGCGCTTTTTGTTTAAAGGGGACAATTGGTCGGCCAGCACTGGCGCATGGCGTTCCAGATCAAGAAATCGAAGGATGTCCATGGCCTCGGATTCTGCTCTCTTGATATTCGGCCTATCCTTTCTTCCATAAGAGATACCGATGAGAACGTTTTGAAGGACGGAGAGGGCCTCAAAAGGTCTGGCGTTTTGATAGGTACGGGACATGCCAATACGGCAGACCTTATCAGACTTTATCCGGGTAATATCCCGGCCTTTGAACCGGATGCTGCCGGAAGTAGGGAGAAAGGTGCCACTGATCAGGTTAAACATCGTGGTTTTGCCGGCCCCATTAGGCCCGATAATCCCGGTGATGCTCCCTTGTTCAACCTGGAAATCGATGCCGGACAAGGCCGTGAGTCCGCCAAATGTCTTACTCAGCTCTTGCACCACTAACATCTACAAAATCTCCTAAAGTTCTTTAAACAAACCAACTCTAATCAGAAATCGACGTACAGGCCGCAGACGAACCAATCCTCCCGGCATAAAAAGGCCCACCAAAAGAATCACAAGGCCGTAGGCCGCCGTATGCAGATAAGCAAACCGTGTCCAGAGGGTTTCCTCTACGATTAAAAGAAAAACAGCGCCGATCACCGGCCCGATAATGACGCCCGACCCCCCTAACATGGCCATGGCAATCGGCATCAGAGCCATCTCGGTGCCAAAAACCATGGAAGGATTGATGAAGATCGTGTACCAGGTATAGAAGGAACCCATAAGCCCGGCAAAGGAGGCTGATATGACCATGGCCGTGGTTTTGATCCGCTGAACCGGCACACCGAAATCAAAAGCGATCTCTTCCTCCTCCCGGACGGAGGCCATGGCCAGACCGAACCTGGAACGGGTGATCAGGAAGCTGACAACAACTACGGCAACCACCAGCAACAGTGAAAGGTAGTACATGGGGATCATCCGATTGCCTTCAAGCACCTTTAGACCGTCAGAACCGTGAGTGATGGAGGACAGGTTCAACGTGAGGTGCTCCATAAGTTTTACCAGGGCAAATGCAGCGAGAGAAAAGTAGGCGCCCTGCAATCGGAATAAGGGGAAACTGATGAGGATGGCAAAGACGACGGCTGCAAGGGTACCCGCCAGAAAGGAAAGATAAAGGGAGAGACCGGTATTCCAGAGCAGACCGAAAGTGTAGGCGCCGATACCGAAAAAAGCGATATGACCCATATTGATATAGCCGGTATAGCCGCCCAGTATGTCATAGCTCTCGGCAAGAAGAATATACATAAACAGGATGATGAGAAAGGTATTCAGATAGGGCAGATTGAAAACAGGAAATATGAGAAGAAACAGCAGCACAATGCCCAGAATAATACGATTCATATGGATCACCCAAAATACTCAATCTTCACATGCTATCGGTTGTCATTTTATTTTCCGAAAAGACCCTTTGGCCGAATCAAAAGAATAAGAACCAGAATGAGAAAAGCCGCCGTTTGGCCCCAGTGGGGGTTATAATAGCTCACAATGGATTCCGTCAATCCCAGAATAACGCCGCCCACCAGGGAACCGATCAAACTGCCCAACCCACCCAGCACAATGATACAAAGGTATTTGATGGTCACCGTCAGACCCATATCCGGGGAAATGGACAGGAGCACCACATAGAAAACTCCGGCAATGCTGGCTAACATGGAACCGATACCAAAGGTAACCGATCGAATCCGGGAAGTATCCACGCCGACGAGCATGGCCCCACGTATATTTTGGGTGGTCGCCCGCAAGGCACGGCCGGTATAGGTTTTCTTCAAGTAATAGTGGATCCCCACCGTCAGCCCGGCAATCATCACCATGGCCAACAATCTGAGGTACGAGATGTAGAGATCTCCCCAAAAAAAGGACGGCATGCTGTAATCCACGCCCTTTTCTTCGGCACCGGCCAGAAAAGAGGTCACATCTCCGATACAGAGAGCCGCCCCCAAGGTCACCAGAATGGAGGACATCAGTCGAATGTGCTCCTTTTTGCCGGCCAGGGGCCGCATCAGGAAACGGTCGAAGATGTATCCCAGGAAAAAAGCGAAGGGCAGAATCATCAAGCCTATGAGGAAGGGATTGAGACCGGTGGCGCTAAAGATCAGAAAGCAGAACAGTCCCCCCAGCATCAAAAATTCGCCGTGGGCCAGATTCAATACATTGCTCACGCCGAAAATCAGGGAGAGGCCAAAGGCCGCCAAGGCATAGAGCCCTCCCTGAAGAATTCCGGCAATAACCAGTTGTATTGCTATTTCCACTAAAGTCTAATTTTCCAGTTATCAGATTTCTATCTATAATTATGGAGTTTCACCGCCTTATCAAGAGGCCAGATGGATACGAATTTCCCCCCCTGGACCTGGCACGGCCAGGCGCCCAGGGCTCCATAACCCTCGGGTGTGACAAAGCTGTCCAGACCCATGATCTTTGTCTTCATGTTCCACAGGGTATCCATGATCTTTTTGCGATCCAGTGTGCCCGCCTTTTCGATGGCCTGTTTGATTCGCGTGTAGGCCCAGAAACGGATACCCGATTCCATATACTCACCCCAGGTGAATCCGGACCTGCGGAGGATCTCTAAGAAATCCTTGTGATCCTGGGTGTCGCCGTCATAATAATAGGCCAGCCCGGTGATGTTCTCTGCGTAAGGGCCCAGTGCGTCAATGACATGCTTGGTGACATGTCCGACGATGATCTCTTTGGGTTTATAACCCGCCTCGCGCATCTGTTTCAGAAATCCAATGGTAAAAGCCGGGCTAAGGGCCTCGATGCAAACCACATCCGGTTTGGCCTTCCTCAGCTTGATAATCATGGGAGCAAAGTTTTTGGTGGGGGGCGGCGCAACCACAGAATAAACCACCTCAAATCCGTTCTTTTTCAGATCCTCTTCAAACCCCTTGATCGCTCCTTTGTTGTGCAGGGTGTCCATGGTAATGGTGGCAAAAGTCTTAACTCCGCCCTTTTTCTTATAGATGGGGACCAGCCTTTCCCATTCGTCCTCCGCCGGCACCAGCACACCGACCCGCCAATAATTCGGTTTTTCAAACAGGACTGCATCATTGGCACAGACCATCTGCATGGGAATCTTGTGCTTACCCGCTACGGTCGTCGCCGCATTGGAAATAAAGCTGGAAAAAGGCCCCATGAAAAAAGAAATGCTGGGGTCCGTCGCCATCTTTTCATAATATTTGCGAGCATTCTCCGGTTTGCTGGCATCGTCATAGATCTCAAACTTGATCGGCAGCTTCTTCCCATATTCCTTGACATAGATGCCGCCTCTCTCATTAATTAGACCGGCCCACTCATTTCCTAACGTTTTAAATGTTCCTACGATTCCCTTAAATCTTCCCGAGAGTGCAATGGTTGCACCGATTTTGATCTCCTTGGGATCTTCGGCCCAGGTTAAATCAGGCCCGATAATCGCCACCGCCATTAGAAAAACAAGACAGAAAACCGACATTTTCCTTTTCATGATAAACCCTCCTTTGTTATGATTTATTGGATTCACGTTAAACTCACCGCATTAGATTTAGAAATGAGTTTTCCCCGCCAAATTGAACATAATTCATATTGTGAAATCTATCTTCACAGCTGAAACTACTACCTCGTTATCTTACTGGGTGTCAAGATTAAAACAGAGCAGAAATGCTCATTCACGAATCAGACGTTTGGCCTTCAATTCAAAGCGCGGCAATTCCCCAACCTTTGCGATTTCCACATCCGGCGTAACGGTAATCCGGTACTTGAACGTCTCAATAAATTCCTGAACCGCCTGGCTCATCTCTGTCTCGGATATTTGGTCAGAGGCCGGCTCGACCCGGATTTTCATACGTTTTCCGCTGCCCAATCTGGGTACAACGATCTGGTACTCGCTGGAAAACTCTGCCTTCTGGCGGATCAGGTTTTCTATACCTGAAGGAAAGATATTGACACCTGCAAATTGAAACATATCATCTGAGCGGCCTAAGATCCCGCCGTCCAGGCGAAGGAAGGTCCTGCCGCAATCACATTTATCCCTGTTAAACCGGACCAGATCCTTCATTCGGTAGCGCAGGAGGGGCATGCTTTCCGTGCAGAGATTGGAAAGCACGAGTTCACCCACCTCTCCCGGCCCGACAGGATCCAGGGTATCGGGATCAAGACACTCCGCATAAAACATGCTTTCAATGACGTGGGTGCCCTTTTGGACAATACACTCAAAACCAAAGTTGGAAATCTCTGAAGAACCGATATCGTCATAACATTTAGCGCCATAGAGTTCTTCAATGGCTGCCTTTGTGGCGGGCACGTTGGCCCCGGGTTCTCCTGCCGCTGCTACTATTTTCACCTTTGAATCAGGAAGTGACAGCCCCATGCTCCTCGCCGTTTCCCCAAGATGGAGCAGATATGTGGGGGTACCGCAGACCACTGTGGCGTCCCATTCCAATATGTTTTTTACCCGGTCCTGGGAAGATTGTGCCCCGCCGGGCACGATCATGACTCCGGCCTGCTCCAACGCTGCCTGGAAGCCCCACCAGGCAATGTACAGACCGTAGCCAAAAGGCACGAAAAGGATGTCAGAGGTATTCATGCCATAACCGTACATGAAATGCATAAATTGATCATAGAAATGTACGGTCCAGTCCTTCTTGTTTAGGAGGACCTTTACCGGGATGCCCGTGGTGCCGGTGGTCTGAAACACCCTCACCCCCTCCTCAGGGGGGACACACATAAAATCACCCCATGGCGGATGCTCGGCCTGGCTTTCGCGCAACTCCTCTTTCATGGTAAAAGGAACATTTCTGATATCTTCTATGGTGCGGATATCATCGGGCCTGATCCCCGCATCATCGTACTTTTTTTTGTACATGGGGCTATGTTTATAAACATAGGCCATCCGCTTCCGAAACCGTTTCAGTTGAAGAGCCTTCAATTCCTGCCGTGCAAGGGTCTCAATTTCTTCCTGCCAGTATCTCACCTCTTCCATACACGTCTCTCCTTTGGGCTCGCCCTTACTTGATCTTGCCCAAACCTCTGAGGATCTTTTCAGCGGTAAAGGGGGTGGAAAAAAGCCTTACCCCCACGGCATCGTAAATGGCATTGGCAATGGCCCCCAAAATGGCGGATACATACCCTTCCCCCACCTCCTTTGTCCTATAAGGTTGACCCACCTCATATTTCTCGGTGATGA
>JACNJD010000015.1 GCA_014382715.1 Candidatus Desulfacyla euxinica
TGCATGATCTGCCCCGTTCCAAGATTATCATCCATCGACACGGCGGAAAGATCGATGTCCTCCGCAAAGAAAAGGATATTGTGTTGAGGATCGAACTGCCTGCGGTTTTGACCGGGAGATAAGAGGAAGACTGAGAAGGCTCAAAGTTGAGCTTGAGTCAGATGGTTTTATTTTTTGATTGAACTCTGGACACGTACCTTGCAGGAGCACTTACCATGATCAGATATCTCAGCTTAAACGCTTTTATAGCTGTTTGGACAATAATGATGAGCACGTGGGGCATTATGATCTCTGTGTTTGACAAGACCGGAAGGAAGGTGCATTTCTATTGTGCTGCTCCATGGGCCAAAATAATTCTCCGGGTCTGCGGCATCAGGGTGAGGGTGAGCGGCCTGGAAAATCTTGACACTGAGGTGCCGCGTATCTATATGACCAATCACCAGAGCTTTTTCGATATCTTTGCCCTGCTTGCATGCCTGCCGGTGAATTTCAAATTTATCTTGAAGCAGGAGTTGATGAATCTCCCCGTTTTTGGCCCTGCCACGAGGAGAGCTGGGTACATAGGGATAGAGAGAGATGATCCAAGAAAGGCTGTTAAGAGCATGAATCTGGCGGCAGAAAGGATAAAGAACGGGGCGTCCGTGCTCATTTTCCCTGAGGGGACGCGGAGTCCTGACGGAAGATTGGGACAGTTTAAGAAGGGTGGGTTCAGTCTGGCGATCAAATCAGGTTGCGATATCGTACCTGTGGCGATCAGCGACAGCTACCGCATTGCCCCAAAGGGGAGTCTCAGGATAAGAAAGGGTTCCTTCAGTTTAAGTATCGGCAAACCTATTTCTCTCGCAAATTATACCAAGAGAAACATCCCGCAGCTTATGGATCAGGTGAGAGATGCGATGTTAAGTCAGATGGAAAAGAGCGGTGCTACTGTTGGTATGCGTGCCAATGCCAATTTCAAAAAAGTTGGCATGATTTTGGTTATTACATCTCTCCTTTTGGTAATGCCCGGGAGTTCGTCAGGGTATCTTATGCCGGTGGGCCAGCTTATTGATAAAATGAGGGCGAGATTTTCCAGTTTCAAGACATTGATCATTAACCAGTCCACTCACGTGTTAGATCCTCAAGATCAAGAGACCACAATGGTTTTTGAGGAGAAGACATGGCTTAAATCCCCGGGATATTCCCGCTCAGAGATCATAGGACGACCGGAGAGTCTGGACAAGGACGGAGCGCCGGCATCCCCACCTCCCGGAGAGCCGGTTCCGAGAGAAGGGCAGGTTGCCTATGAGGCTGCTGTGGGACAGGGCAACAATGACACTGCCTTTAGAAGGCTTTTGATGGCAAATAACCGGGATACCATTATGACCTTCCTGGCTCAAATGGGTGTTAATCTTGAGTCTGTCGGGTTTACCCGGCTTGACGGGGTCGTTGCATATCGAGTAGGAGATAAGGGCCCTGAGAACCCAAAACTTCTGATTAATAAGGAGAGTTTTCTTCCCCTCCTTTTTTCCTATGTGCCCCTGAGGTCATTAACCCAGGACCTGGCAATCGTCCGGTTCGACAATTACAAGCCGGTGGATTCAGGATGGTACCCTTATGAGATAGGCTATTCTGTGGAAACAGAGAGGGCTGAACGCTATTTTGTCCTTAATATACGTGTAAACCCACCTATTGATGCCTCTTTTTTCAGGCTTACAGCAGAGAGGACCGGAATTCCGCGGAGGCCTGAAAATAATCGAGACAAACAACAGGAAGAGCGTATGAAAGAGATTATCAAGGTGCTGAAAGAGAAGTATGGGAATTGAGAAACTTAATTCAGGGATTGAGAAATTGAGGATTAATGGGCAAAGATGAACGTCCAACATCGAACATCGAACGCCCAACATCGAATGGAAAGACAAATATTAACTTTAGGCATTTTAGGCACTTGTCCAATGTGTCAGGGTCAGGTTTCATATGGCTATCTATTTCGAAATGGTCAGCGATGAAGAGATAAAACGGGAAAGGGAAAAGGCCCGGCGCCTGAGACGTTCCCACTGGTGGAACAGCAGAATCGAGAAGGGGATTTGCCATTACTGCAACCACCAGGTGGGGCGGGAGAACTTGACCATGGACCATGTGGTGCCTCTTGTACGGGGTGGAAAAAGCAAGAAAGGGAATCTTGTCCCTGCCTGCAAAGAGTGCAACAACAGGAAGAAGTCTCTATTACCTGTGGAGTGGGAAGAATATTTAGAGGCCTCGGCGCACTTCAACCTCTAACCCGATGATTTCCGCCTCATCGAGGCCAAGTAGATCAGAGGCCCGGCCCAGATTTACTGCGATCTCAAGGTAACCGGAACTCCCGAAGAGGCCCAGGATTTCGCCTTTTCCGCATTCGGCATATGTCCCTCGCATACCTTCGATAAGCAAGTCCTGAAGCCATATGACCAGAGTTCTATCCCCCGCAAATCCCTCAATCTCTTTACGATGGATGTTAGTGATCAGGTTTCCAAAGTGATCAACACTGACTACCTGGCCATAGAGGGTGCCTCCTTTTTGGTGCGAAGCAGGGAGCGGCAGCTTGACAGGGTCGCTGATGGTCGGTCCCATTTCAAGAGGGTCAGCTCCCTTAGATAGGTGTGCTGCCACTGGGGCAAAGATATCCCGGCCATGAAATGTGTTGCTAACATCAGGGAGAAAATATTTGGTTTCGGTGATGTGTATGATCTTAATATCCTGATGCAAATTGATGATTGGCCAGAAGATGCCATTATCAGGTCCCACAAAGAGATGGGATTGAGCCATTAAAATGATTGCCCGTCTCTTGCCGCCCACTCCAGGATCAACCACTGTCACATGGACAGTCCCTTCCGGAAAGTAGGGATAGGTTTCGCGGATCATACCCGCAGCCCTGGTAATGGACCCGGCCTTGATATGATGGCTTATGTCTATAATGCGAGCATCCGGGTTGACAGCCAATATAACCCCTTTCATCATGCCCACATAGGGATCTTTCAGACCAAAATCTGTGAGCAGGGTAATAAGCCCGGA
>JACNJD010000014.1 GCA_014382715.1 Candidatus Desulfacyla euxinica
TACTCAGAGAATTCATGTTAATCCCGGCTCGTTCGCCGAGGTCTCTCATGGCGAGCAGTTTGACCGTTCTCAAGGCGCGGTTTATTAGCACTGATTTCGGGGGACAGGGTTTTTCATTTAACCTGCACTGATGGGAGATAACTGCAGTTCCCTTGCCTACAAATGCTTTTTCTGAAACCGGCTTTAGTAGATTGGTAGGAATGTCGGCAAGCCATACATCAAATACTGCACTTGATAATCTCCTGCCATCAGGGTTTGATATCCTGACATGAAAATTCATCTTGTTCCCCGCCCTTGCATATGTCCCTTCCAACCTGCAGGCGGCACTTTTTTGTCCAAAGCTCGATGCACCTAAAAGAGCAGAACCTGCTACTGCTGTTTCAAGGAACTTCCTGAATTCTTCTCCTATCAATAGTGGCGGCTGGCCAGGAAAACTGGGCTGCAGGGGTGATATCTCTAACTGGATATGATAATCGAGGCCGAGGTAGTTTTCTTCAAGGAGTCTGATTAATGTACGGGCAACCCTGTCGAATTCCGGTTTGAACCATGCCTGATCAAGACCGGCCTCAGGCAGACCCGCACGCGCAACAGCGATGTCTCTGCTTGCGGTTTCGCCCATTTGACGGACCTGGACGTTAATGACTAATTGCGGGCCTTCGGTTCCATAAGTACCTACAAGTTTTAATGGCTTGTGCCCAACTTCCTGAACGGTTATGGTTGCCCCACGTTCGGATATGGCGGCGGATAGGGCATCACTCAATACCGCTGAAAAGGGCAGATTCAGCCTTGTTCCCCTTTTCCAAAAGTTGTTTTCGCTGATCTGGATCACTTTGCCGGAAAGATCTATCCTGCGGTTTAATTCATCAGCCAATTGGTCTGCTGCCTGATTCAGGGGATGTGAGGTGCTGCCATTATTACCATGTGGGACAGCACATCCCCACAGAAGTCCCGATAAGAGAAAACAACAGAAACCAATAATGGCATTATGCAAAAGCCTGGTGAACGACGTCTTTTTTTTAAAACGAGTTTTCGACATTGAATATGGGATTTTCATGGGGTAACCTGACTCTCGTAAACACAAACAGGCGCAGCTAATTTCTTATCTCGTCATTTATATACCAAAAGGTTATTCCGTATCGAGCACAGAGATATTTCACATATTTCATTTTTTTCAGGTCCTTTTTGCGGGGGCTTGGGACAAAAATAGCGAGGCCGGGCTTCCTGTTGGTTTCATGGGCATAGTGCAGGCACTGGCCGATCCCTTCATGGAATTTGGAGAGGCGGTCTACTTCCACCGCATACCTTTTTGTTAAGATGTCGATCCGTCCATATTTGACGGGGACTTCCAATTTGCCTCTGCCGTCAAAATAGACTCTGTGGAATTCACGCTGGAAATCCCGTTCCGTTTTCAGAAGCGATGGCTTTGCTACCGCGGAAGCAAAGAAAAGAACGACCATAATCAGGATCAGGAATATTTTTTTCATCGGTTTCCGCAAATCAGGCCTCTTCCGGGGATGTACATATGCTGACCCTGTTGAGTGCGCGGTTATTTGAGTGCAATCAAAACAAATGAATATGTTTTAATGTGGCCTGTTTCTCCTGTTCTCGGGTTTGTATAAACGGTTGAGTCAACACACTTGCTTGTTAATATCGTATGAAAATCCGTATTTTCAAGAATAAAATCCTTACTGACCCGATTCAACCTTAATATGACAGATTCCTTGTCCCGTTGCAACCTGCAGTGGACACTGACAACAGCCCATCCATTATTCAAAACCTGCATACGGCCAGGTACGTCAGTTTCTGTCCCCTCCACCAGGTCGGCCTTTATATTCTTTAATCTCCTTGAATTTCATCCTATTCGTTCGATATAATAGAAAGGGAGTGAAGCCGTATTGACTTCCCTGCCCTGGCTATGTATTTTCAGTTGTCAGACCTGTTTAGCTGTTTTTTGGCATCGCCATAAGAACATCGAAGTAGTTTACACTTTTCTCGCGTATGCCCGGATCTGCCTTGTCTGTGTCTGTCTGTGCCTGCCCCGTAGCTCTGTGAGATGGTACTGGGGTGGGTCTGTGGCTGATATTGGAGGTTTCCATGCTAAGGATAATCATATTAACAGCCGGGGTGATATTTCTCTGCTGGAACGTTTCTCCGGCCGGGGAATATAACTTTGAGACAACATCAGAGGGGATCATCCAGAAGCTGACTGGCCCCGAAAAAGAGATGAAAACCAGGGGGATCGGTACAGGTAAATGGGAGAACGCCTTTGAACCTGATAAGGTGCCGGTAAACCGGGCAATCAGGGTAATGCGAAAAGATAAGGGCCAGGAGGTGTGGGAAACCGTTGTTGCTCCGGAGAAAAGGTCGGGCCGGTTTATTAACCTGAAAATCGAGTTCGATGTGGATTCCTATGCCATCCGGCCGGATTCTTTCTCTCTTCTGACCGAACTGGCCAAGGCGCTGAATGATCCCCGTCTGAAGGAGAAGGCCGTATTTCTGAACGGCCACACAGATTCAGACGGCGCCGAGGACTACAATCTGCGGTTGAGCATGAATCGCGCCCTGGCGGTCAAACATTATCTAATTGTCAGCCGATCTGTTGATCCAAACCGTTTGATCGTCTACGGCTATGGAGAAAATATGCCCCTCAAAACGAACACTTCCTCCGCAAACAAGCAGCTCAACCGAAGGGTTGAGATCGTCGCGTCTGATCGATGATGTGCAATTGGAATCGGAAGTGTCCGCCATGAAAGCAGTCAAGGCCCCGTCACCAATTCGACCTCTGCCTCCGCATAGGCGCCCTTACCGGAAAGCCCCTGGTTCCTGAGACGTTTCACGAGAAAATCAGACTTTGCCCAATCACCCTTCAGCTCAGCAGGAAACTCAATAGGGAATTCTGCGGCCACGGCCCAGACCCTGTCCCTGCCGTAGGGCTCTGTTACCACCAGATCGTAAGAGCATCCGTCCTCGGGCAAGACTAAGGGTGTGCCCGGCGGGGGGAGTGACCCGCATTTGCCGCTGCGGT
>JACNJD010000302.1 GCA_014382715.1 Candidatus Desulfacyla euxinica
ACAGGATCTTACCTGTCACCCACCTTGAAATCAAGTCAGAAAAGCTATCAGTTCATCACGAATAGGGTTTGCGCAAAATAAATGCTTGACAGAAGAATGTTTGCGTCTTATTATCGTACATCTACGATAAACGATTATTCAAGAGAATCTATATCAAGCCATCAAAGTTTGATGGTCTCGTAAAAAGTCTCCAAGGCCGTCACTCCCGCGAACGCGGGAGTCCAGAAGTGTTTGATTTCCCTGGATTCCCGCGTTCGCGGGAATGATGAAAACAGAGAAGTTTTGATTTTTTACGAGTTAGTCAAGTTTATATGCAAAGGGAATCCAGTGGATCCAAATGAGATTGGGCAACTTTCTATTGAAGATTGTAAAAAAGGATTAGCTGAACTATCCAAAGGGCTTGCGCATCCTGCGCGGGTAGAGATAGTTCGTATACTCGATAATAAACCCCTTGAAGAAAGATGTGTTTGCGGGGACATAGTTAACGCCCTTCCCCTGGCGCAATCAAGTGTATCCCAGCACCTGAAGGTATTAAAAGAGACAGGCTGGATACAGGGCGAGATTGATGGACCACGCGTTTGTTACTGCACGGTAGAGGGCATCATGGAATATTATCTTGCCCTCATAAAACGGTCCCTGAAAGGGGATTAATAGTGCCTGGACAAAAAACCTGTTCAGGCACTATTTTGGTCCCGCAGGGCGGGATTGGATTGCGGATTTTGGATTAATTAAAGCAATCCAAACTCACTATACATTGATAAACAATCTTGGATATTTTTGATTTCCAGATTTTCGTTAAGACGCTAAGTATGAAGGGGGCCAGGAAAGATGAGCCAGGAAGAAAATAACCTTGTGATGTTCAAGACAGTAGATCTCGAAGCAGGTCAAACCTCCACAGGCAGCTGCTGACCTAAGGGAACGGCTCAGTTGAGCCCTCCCGGTCTTGATCAGCCATTTGTGACGGGTCCGGTTGAAACCAAAATAGGACGTGTCCCCCGGGTGTCCTCTACTTTAGGGTGGGCCGATCGTTTGGGAAGTATCAAGGCCCGATGGGGCGTGGGACGTATGCGGTTCACGGTAGATCCGGGACTATACGCCCTCGGGGATCCTGACGAACAGGCCCCCGTTCTTGTCACGGCCAATTACAAGATGAGTTTTGACAGGCTCCGCGAGGCCCTCCCCGGCCGCGATGCATGGATCCTGGCGCTTGACACCGACGGCATAAATGTCTGGTGTGCGGCAGGGAAAGGGACATTCAGTACAGATGAACTGGTCCGGCGTATTAAGTCCAGCGGGATAGAAAATATAGTAGCCCACAAGGAGTTGATCCTGCCGCAATTATCAGGCCCGGGGGTTGCGGCCCACATAGTAAAGAAGCTCTCAGGCTTTAAGGCTATATATGGCCCCATCAAGGCAACAGACCTTCCTACTTTTTTAGATGCGGGACTAAAAGCAACACCTGAGATGCGGCTCAAGGCCTTTAATATCCGGGAAAGAACTGTTCTTATCCCCATAGAACTGGTCAGCACCCTCAAATGGATACTTATCATACTCCCGCTCTTTTTCTTTGTCGGCGGCCTGGGCGGGGCGGCAGGGTTCTGGTCCGGAACATTACACTACGGTCTCTTTGCCATTATTGCTTTGCTGAGTGCGGTAGCAGCAGGTGCGGTTCTGACACCGATACTGCTACCCTGGCTTCCGGGCCGCGCATTCTCTCTGAAAGGGCTGGCCATGGGTCTTATAGCAGCGGTCATACTTACGGCCTTCAGACCGGAAAATCTCAGTGATTGGCAAGGCCGAATTGAAACATTAGCATGGTTCTTGTTAATTCCTGCCATTTCAGCTTTCCTGGCCATGAACTTTACAGGTGCTTCCACCTACACATCCCTTTCGGGAGTCAAAAAGGAGATGAAGTGGGCAGTGCCCTTGGAGATTGCCGCGGGTGGTGCAGGTTTATTTTTATGGTTAGGGTCCCTGTTTGTCGCTTAAGAAGTTACCAACTGTGTTTTGTGTAAAAACACAAGAAATTTCTTGCCATGCCTGAGACGTCAGGAGTGAAAAAAGATCAACGTCGAATATCGAACATCGAACGTCCAGGTAAGCGAAGACTCCGATCACACGAAGGCGTGAAAAATAAGACATCAACTTTAGGCACTTTTCCGGTTTATCGTATAAGGAGTTTCTGATATGAGAAGAACGATTTATCTTAGTGACGTTGTAACCTTAAATCTCGACCAGGAAAAATGCGTCGGGTGCGGTATCTGCCTCGTAGTCTGTCCCCATGAGGTCTTCGGTATGAATAACGGGAATGCTATGATTCAAGACCGCGATAGTTGTATGGAGTGCGGGGCCTGTTCCCGGAACTGCCCTTCAGAGGCCGTGACCGTTCAGGCGGGCGTGGGATGCGCCGCCGCCGTGATCAATTCTGCCCTAGGAAGGGACGCGTCTTCATGCTGTTGTACGATCGAGCCGGATAGCAATGCAGAAAGCGGACCGGTGAAACCTGACCTGTCCAAGGGGACAGCCTGTTGTTAAGGGATCGAGCCGCACCGGCTTAAAAACCACCCATCACATTTCCATTTATAAACGGCCTTCTCATGTTCCCTGGAAATTGCCTCAGCCCTGCCTCCACCGGTAATAGGACATGCCCGTTCGACATGACCGGTCAAAACACCGCAAGGTCTTAACATGAGAATCATTCTTTGACGGGCCCTGATGCGGGACGGGGCTAATTAAATAAGTTGGAAAAGGTAAGGTTGTAGGACTGGCAGTACGATGGTAAATAAATAAAAGTTGGGATGCGGTCTTCCCGCACATGAGGG
The DNA here is from genome assembly GCA_014382715.1 of Candidatus Desulfacyla euxinica. Lineage (GTDB taxonomy): Bacteria > Desulfobacterota > DSM-4660 > Desulfatiglandales > Desulfatiglandaceae > Desulfacyla > Desulfacyla euxinica. Next base: position 2,823 of record JACNJD010000302.1, read on the forward strand.
ATTGAGAGGTTGGCTGTTTGCGGCCACTTCAGACAAAAGCGCTGAAGGAGGACTCGACCTTATGGACACTTCCGATCCGGTCAGCGCCTATTTCTTCCTGAGCACGATGCCCAGGATGAGATTACCGGGAGCGATAAAAAAAGGATGAAATGTCTTTCCTACGGATACTGATTCATGGGCGAGATAAACGTCGGAAGGGGTCA
>JACNJD010000013.1 GCA_014382715.1 Candidatus Desulfacyla euxinica
ATGACGAAACAGACCTCTCCACCCTCGAAGGTGACACCGTAATTGTTGCCATCGGCCAGGCCGCTGACCTGTCATTTGCGGAAAAATGCGGGATACAGGTCAACCAGAAAGGAGGCCTGGAGGTGGATCCCATAACCCTGGAGACCCCTTTGCCGGGCGTTTTTGCCGGGGGCGACGTCTTTTACGGGCCCAAATCAGTGGTGGAAGCAGTGGAGTCAGGAAAAGAAGCCTGCGAAAGCATCCATCGGTACCTGAACGGGTTAGACCTCCGGGATGGCCGGGAAAAGGAGTGGTTGTACGAAAAACCGGATATTGAGGGAGAGGCCCACAGACCGAGAGTCCCCATGAGTACCCTCCCCCTTGAAGACCGGAGCGGCAACTTTAACGAAGTTGCCCTCGGTTTTGGTGAGGACGAGGCGAAAAATGAGGCAGAGCGATGTCTCAAATGCGGTATCTGTTCGGAGTGCTACCAATGCGTGGAAGCCTGCCTGGCGGAGGCCGTTGACCACGAGATGCAGCCGGTGGAGAAAACCGTTGATGTGGGCGCCATCGTGCTCGCACCAGGGTTTGAGGCATTTGATCCAACCGTCTATGATACCTATCACTATTCCGCGCACCCCAATGTAGTAACCAGCATGGAGTTCGAGCGTGTACTATCCGCCTCGGGCCCGTTTGAAGGTCATCTGGTCAGGCCGTCAGACCATACCGAACCAAAAAAAATAGCATGGCTTCAGTGCGTCGGCTCACGTGACGTAAACCGATGCGACCACGCTTATTGTTCCGCTGTCTGCTGTATGTATTCAATAAAAGAAGCGGTAATCGCAAAGGAACACAGCCCTCATGAACTGGATACCGCCATATTTTATATGGATATGAGGACCTATGGTAAAGATTTTGAAAAGTACTACAACAGGGCAAGGGATGAATCAGGGGTCAGATTTATCCGATCCAGGATCCATTCAGTGGACCCGGCAGACGGGGATAATCTGACCCTCTCATATGCGACCGAATCCGGCGAGGTGAAAGAAGAAACCTTTGATATGGTCGTGCTGTCGGTGGGTCTGGCACCGAACAAAGACATTATCCAGTTGTCCGAGAAGCTTGGTGTTGAGTTGAACAAACACCAGTATGCGGAGACCACCAGTTTTGAGCCGGTCAGCACCAGCAGAGACGGGGTCTATCTATGCGGGGTGTTTCAGGGCCCCAAGGACATCCCCCAATCGGTCATGGAGGCCTCTGCGGCGGCTGCCGATGCCGGTCAGGCTCTCAGCGAGGCAAGAGGAACCATGACCCGCACCAAGGAACTTCCTTTTGAAAAGGATTTCACCGGCGACGAACCCCGGATCGGGGTGTTTGTATGCAACTGCGGTATCAATATCGGAGGTGTAGCGGACGTTCCCGCTGTCAGGGATTATGCCAAGACCCTTCCCCACGTGGTTCACGTGGAGGATAACCTCTTCACCTGTTCCCAGGACACACAGGATAAGATGAAAGAGGTCATCAATGAGATGGTGATCAACCGGGTGGTCGTGGCGTCGTGCTCCCCCCGGACCCATGAACCCCTGTTTCAGGAAACCATCAGGGATGCCGGTCTCAACAAGTTTCTCTTTGAAATGGCCAACATCAGGGACCAGAACACATGGGTCCATATGAATGACCCGGAAAAGGCCACGGAAAAGGCAAAGGATCTTGTCCGTATGGCGGTCGCCAAGGCGGCCCTCATCGAGCCGCTTCAGCAGATCAGCCTCGGGGTGAATCGTTCAGCCCTTGTTATCGGAGGTGGTGTGGCGGGTATGGAGGCGGCCCTCGGTGTTGCCAATCAGGGATGCCAGACATACCTCGTGGAAAAGACCGGAGAACTTGGAGGCGTCGCCCGCAGGCTTCGATCCACCTGGAAAGGTGAAAAGGTGGCGCCCTATCTCGATAAACTTATCCAGAAGGTCCAGAACCATCCCCTGCTCAATGTCTATATGGAGACCCGGGTCAAGAATACCTCGGGAATTATCGGGAATTTTAACACCACTATCGAACCGGTAAATGGCGATGGGTCGCCTGTGGAGATCGCCCATGGCGCAACGATAATGGCCACCGGCGGTCAGGAATACCGGCCTCAGCAATATCTCTATGGTGAGCATCCTGATATCCTGACCCATCTCGAGCTTGATGAAGCGACAACCAACGGCGACCCCCGGATCAGCAAGGGAAATACAGCGGTTTTTATACAGTGTGTGGGGTCCAGGATACCTGAAAGACCCTATTGCAGCAGGACATGCTGCACCCATACCTTAGAAAACGCACTGACTTTGAAGAAAATGAATCCTGATATGAGTATCTACGTGCTTTACCGTGACCTTCGATCGTACGGGTTCCGGGAAGACCTCTACAGAGAAGCCCGGATAAATGGTGTCACATTTATGCGGTACGATCTGGAAGATCTACCCGAGGTCAGCATTAATGATCAAAAGGAGATTTCTCTAACCGTTGTGGACCGGGTCCTGGGACGTCCGATCCAGATACTGCCGGATCTCTTAATCCTTGCAACGGCCATTGTTCCCAACGCAAATAAGGAGTTGTTCGAATTATTTAAAGTTCCGGTGAATGATGAGGGCTTCCTTATTGAAGCTCATATGAAGCTGAAACCGGTCGATTTTGCCTCTGAAGGGCTCTTTATGGCCGGTCTTGCCCACTACCCCAAACCCATAGACGAAAGTATTGCCCAGGCCAAGGCTGCGGTGGCCAGAAGCATGACCATTTTAGGGAAAGAAACCATCCTTGTGGGCGGGATCGTGGCTGAGGTCAGTCCTGAGAAATGCGCCGTCTGTCTCACCTGTGTCAGGACCTGTCCATACGGGGCACCCCGTATCGGTGACGAGGGGCACGCGGTGATTGATCCGGCAGAGTGCCGGGGATGCGGGGCATGCGTGGCAGAATGTCCCGGGAAAGCCATCACTCTTAAACATTTTACCGATGATCAGATTATGGCCAAGGAGGACGCCCTCTTTCTAAGTGCATAGGAGAGCGGG
>JACNJD010000022.1 GCA_014382715.1 Candidatus Desulfacyla euxinica
GAGGTCTCCGACACTGTAACGCTGGCTTTCTGGCCCACTTCACCGGTCCAGGCACGAGGCACGGAGAAATCCTAATAAAGAAAGTGGTTTCGTGTGGCCTTTCCTCTCGGTATGGTGAGCAAGGATGAGCTTTTTTTCAACTTTGATTCCCTTAAATTGTTCTCGCCCTTTACTCTTACCACCTATTTCAATCACAACCTTTTCATTCCCATGTTCCACGAGGAAATCAGGGGTCTTGGCCCCCCGCTTCGTCTTTAGATAATGAAATTGATAACCTTTCATGGTAAGCATCTCTGCAAAAAAGTCTTCTCTAATACCTCCTATACACTCATCCCAATCCTTGTAAAGGAGACGAAATGGAAGGAACATCAAGACCTTTGGCTCTTTGAGCACATTGGTTCCTTTCGGGTAAATAGGATTGAGGATAAACGCCCGGGAAAGCAGCTTAACAAAAAGTTCGGCTTTGTATTTTGTTATACCTATGTTTCTTGAAATCGAAGAGAAATTGATCCCGTCAACCCCTGATTTTCCGATAAATTCCAAAGTTTTCTCAATCATCTCAATATCATCAAATCGCAAATTGGACGTCATCGGGATATCCTTATGGATCACCTTTAGACAGATATTTTGTAGAAGAGGCATATAATCCGGTTCTTCAAGAGAAAATGGAAAGAGCCTGCCTTGCAAATAGCCATCAAAAAGGTGACTAAATCTCATATGGTCTGTTGTCCATCGATCACTGATAATATCATCTATTCCAAGTTCAGGGATTTCAATATCCCTTGTAAAAGAAAGGTACTCTCTGAATGAAAAGGGATAGAGAAAGCGGAGTCGTATTCTACGAGAGAGGTCATAGGCCGACCCGATTAGCGACAATGACACAGAACTGGTAAAAACGATCCTAATATCCAGAAAATCATAGATCTTTTTCAAATCCTTTGCGTAGTCTTTACAGAAGTGGATTTCATCTATTAATAAGAGTTTAACCTTATATTGCTCCGAGAGAATTCTGGCCACCTCGAAAAAACTCGATTGCGGCAGAGTATCGGCAGAAAAATAAAAGGATTGAGGATCGGAGAAGGCAACTTGTTTGAGGAGGACTGTCTTTCCAACTCCTCGCGGCCCAACAATACCAACGAAATGCTTTCCGAGCTCGGATCGAACTTGATTGAAAAGGTCCCTCGTACGAGGAAAGTTTTTTCCATCTTCCTTCGCCCGCTCATTCAATTCGAGTATCTCAGATATATCCATTTCTTCTGTGCCCTGTAGAAATTTACATTGTGGTCATTTTTTTGTCAAAATGCTCTGCTTTTTAGCAACCAATTTTACATAATGATATGCATTTTGTCAAATAATTTTCTAATATGATGTATGAAGAAAAGGTTCAAAGGGGCAGAGGCATAAAGGTACAGAGTGGAAAGATCTATTTTTTTATAACGGGTAACCCACATGCTAATCCCTGCCGGAGATCTCCTCCCTTACCATCTCTCTGATGGATCGTTCAAAGAAAGATCTGACCTCTTGCGGCTTAATATTGACCAGTAGTGGGAGGAAATCCGCCTGGTTTGGAGTAAGGATTCTGTTGTCACCAATCTCTCTTACTGGTCTTATCATTCCATACCTCGTTATAGAGCGCTATCAGGCGGGACTTCCCTTCCTCAACATCGAGCTCAGCCAGATGACCGAAGAGAAGCCCTACTGTTTCTCTGTCAGTCCCATAGGCGGGGAAAAAATCGGCCATTCTCTGAAGCCGCCACAGCAAGCTGGGGCGCGGCTCAGAATAGTCCCACACAAGCTCTTTAGGAACAATCATCATTTTTATCCCTCATTTTTTCCTCAGGCCCCAAGTTTCGGCATAGCGATTACCTGTTTATAGATAGCCAGGACCTCTTCCGCGCTTTTCTCCCATGAAAACCTCTTGGCACGGATAGCGGCCTTCTTCTGGAGTTCTTCACGGTAGACACCATCTGAGCTAAGCTTTAAGAATGCCTTGGTCATATCATGCTCGTCAAATGGATCTATATGATGTGCTGCATCCCCGGCTACCTCGGGCAAACTCGTAGTATTAGAGGTTATAACTGCAGCACCCTGGCCCATGGCCTCTAAGACCGGGAGGCCGAAGCCCTCATACAGAGAAGGATAAACAAAGCAGAAACAATTTCGATATAGCCACGCAAGTTCCTGGTCTGACACATAACCGAGGATACGAACATTATTGGTCACGCCCAGCCCTCGAATAAACTCCTCAAGGTCTTCTTCCAACCATCCTTTTCCGCCGGCAAGCGCCAGTGGGCGCGGGGAATTGCTTTGGCGAACATAATCGGAAAAGGCCCGGAGAAGCCGTCGTAGGTTCTTTCGAGGTTCCAGGGTTCCCACGGCCAGCCAGAACTCTCCGGCCTGAAGCCCTTTCAACGCTTGGCCCTGCCTCCGGCCAGTTTTTTCCGACAAAAACCGACTTCCCAAAGGCACGACCCGGATTCGCCCGTCCGGATAATGCGGGAATATTTCCAGGAATTTCTTCCTGGAATAATGAGAGATCGAAACGATGAAATCGGCATAAATGGAAGCAGAAAAAACACCTTCAAAACATTTACCCCGGTTTTCTTCAGTGGTGAGATCAGGATATTCCAGAAAACTAAGATCATACAGGGTGTAAACCAACCTTGATTGTCTTAACCCCGATGGACAGGAGTAGTTATTAGAATGAATGATGTCAGGGTTACCCAGATCTTTTTCACCATCATCCGGGAGATTACCCCAAAATGCCATGGACTTTGCGTAATCCTTGCCGATTATTTTTCTGGTAACATGCGGGCGATCAAACTTCCGGGTCGTGCTTTCACCTTTAGGGTCCCAAAAGCTGGTGCCAAAATGCGGGTAAAGAACATATTTATTTTCTGTGTAGCGACAAATCAGCGTCTGAATCAGCGAATCAGCAAAATAACCGCATCCCGCCTTATTGTTGCCTGTCTGACTAATGTCAAACCCGATCTTCATATAAC
>JACNJD010000149.1 GCA_014382715.1 Candidatus Desulfacyla euxinica
ATGCATCAATAGCCTCCTGCGAATAATGCAGCTGATAATGGGTGTCATAGCCTAACACCCTGAGCCATTTGGCCAGTTTGCCTACCATAACATCAGCTACAAATCTCCATTCTTTTCTTCCTTTTTCCATGACATGACCCGAACTATTGATGGCCTCTTAAGAAGTAAGGCGTAGAACGTGAAAAGGTAACAGCTCAATAAAGGGGGGCAAAACCCTAACGGGTAAACTCCAAATAAGGAATTTAGGCGTAAGCCTTTTATACTGCCACTGAATATTGAAAAGTTACGTGAAAAGCCTGTATGTTGTGCAATAATATGTTGAAATATATAATGTGTAAACATTTTACGTAACCGTTCACAGGTATCCCGCCCAGCGGGATCTTCGACAGGGTGTCCTGCGGGATTCAGGGTTAAGGACAAACCCGTGAACCGGCACACTTAATCAAGTAATTCAACCATCGCCACTACTCTATAAGAATCCTTGCAATGCTACAAAAAATCTTGTATCAAGAATATCATGGAAAAGATTCTGGCAGCTTGGATCGGATTTACGGATATTCGGGCATCCGAAAACTCTGAACAAGATGGTTTAGGTCCCATCGGTCAGGCGGCCAGAGCAAGAGCATTCGATGAAATCTGCCTCATTAGCGATCTGGCCCCCGGGGAAACAGACCACTATATCCAATGGATCGGTTCGCTCACAGAAACCAAAATCGTCCTGTACACTGAGAAACTAACCGGCCCTACCCGATTCGGCGAGATCTATGAAGCAGCCTCCAGGGTAATAACGGACATCCGATCCCGTAATGGAAAAGCGGCATCCCTGACCTTTCATCTCAGCCCCGGAACACCGGCCATGGCGGCTGTCTGGATTATCTTAGCCAAAACGCGTTTTCCTGCAGAGTTGATTGAATCCTCGCATAAAGAGGGCGTAAGGACCGCCTCCATCCCCTTTGACATTTCAGCGGAATTCATTCCTGACCTTCTTCGTAAATCCGATAATCGCTTGGAACGTCTTGCCGTGGGCGTACCCCCTGACGCTCCGGAATTTTCGCATCTTATCCATCGAAGCAACATCATGAAGCGGGTTATCTTAAAGGCCCAAAGGGTGGCCCCTCGCACCGTTTCGGTACTCATCGAGGGAGAATCAGGTACGGGAAAAGAACTCCTTGCCAGGGCCATACATGAGGCAAGCCCCCGCCATCAAGGGCCGTTTATCCCGGTCAATTGCGGGGCTATCCCCAATGAGCTGCTGGAATCAGAGCTTTTCGGTTATGAAAAAGGGGCGTTTACCGGTGCAGAGAAACAAAAGAAGGGGTATTTTGAGGCAGCCGATAAAGGCACCCTGTTCTTAGATGAAATCGGTGAACTTCCCGCCGCAGCCCAGGTGAAACTATTACGGGCGCTTCAGGAAAAGGAGATTACCCGAATCGGATCAACTAAACCTGTTTCATTTGATGCACGGATCATTGCTGCAACCAATCGGGATTTATTGAAGGAAATATCAGAAGGCAGGTTTAGAGAAGATCTTTTCTACAGAATCGTCGTGGCCATTCTCAAACTTCCGCCTCTGAGGGAACGCGCTGGGGATGTGGGGTTGATTATCGACACCCTGCTTCAGCAGATGAACATTGAAAGCGAAAACGAACCCGGGTATGTCCAGAAAAAAATTTCTGTAGGAGCAAGAAATCTTATGCTCCAGTACGAGTGGCCGGGTAATGTGCGGGAGCTTCAAAACACCTTGATGCGGGCAGCCCTCTGGTCAAATCGTTCGACCATAGACGCACAGGATATGGGGGAGGCCATGATTCCGATCTCCCGTTCCGGGGATGACGGTCTCCTTGACAGGTCCATCAAAGATGGTGTCAACCTCCCGGAATTGGTGGAAAAACTGGCCCGGCACTATCTGGAAAGAGCAATGGATGAAGCGGGCGGAAACAAGACGAAGGCCGCCGAACTGGTAGGTCTTCCCAGTTACCAGACCTTTTCAAACTGGATGAAAAAATATCGGTTAACGTGAAAAGTGGCACGGGCTTTGCTAAGTACCCGGGCATGAATGGAATTATCATGAAATCTCTCAATTTCGAATTCCTTCGCGAGAAATGGCCGGAACTCGCCAGTCTGGGCGGATTTGCCGAACAGTATGCATGGCCCGACCCGGCAAGCGCTCTTGTAAAGCTGAGAGGCTATATCGAGGCCTTGATCCATCGGTTCTATGATCAAAAAGGACTTGTCGAGCCTTTTCAGGCTTCTCTGTACGATCTTCTTCATGCCAATGAACTGAAACAGAGCATACCTTCTGCGGTACTCAATGCCTTTCATGGAATCCGTCTTGCGGGTAACAAGGCAGCCCATGGGGAATCCATTTCGCGGTTTAACATCATGGCTCTTCTGGAGGACGCCTTTCACCTCGGCTGCTGGTACTTTCTCATCAACGGCGGGGACAAGAATACCTGCCGGCCCTATGTCCCACCGGAAAAGCCTTCCCTGACAGCCGAAGCACTCAAAGAACAGCGGCATATCCTCCAGGAAAAGCTTGCGACAAACGAAAGAGAGATGCAGTCTTTATTGAGCGAGCTTGAGGCAGCCCGCTCAAAGACCTTGACGGCTGAAACAAAGGTTGAGGAGTTGGAAGCACTCTGGAGCGCGGGGAAAGCAGCCGCCGATGTATTGGGCTTTGATGAAGCCACTACGCGCAAGCGCCTGATCGATACCGAACTGGCAGCTGCCGGATGGGACATTGGAGCTAATGGCACGAATACATCCGAAGTGACCCAGGAGGAACCGATCGATCACCAACCCACAAATACCGGCAAGGGCTATGGGGATTATGTCCTCTGGGATGATAATGGCCTGCCCCTTGCGGTTATTGAGGCCAAAAAGACCGCCAAAAGCGCCCAGCTTGGCCGGGAACAGGCAAAACTTTATGCAGACGGCCTTGAAAAAATGCACGGCCAGCGGCCGGTCATTTTCTATACTAACGGCTTTGATATCTTTTTGTGGGACGATGCTCAGAATTATCCCCCTCGATCTCTTTTCGGCTTCTATTCCAAGGACAGTCTTCAATATCTTGTTCATCAGCGAAAAAACAGGGTTCCATTAGACAAACTTTCGCCAAAAATTGAAATTGTAGACAGGCTCTATCAGGTAGAAGCCATTAAGCGTGTGACGGAAACATTCTCTTCCAAACGACAAAAGGCATTAATTGTCCAGGCCACGGGAACCGGAAAAACCAGGGTCGCCATTGCCCTCACCGACCTGCTTTACAACGCCAAATGGATCATGCGGGTCTTATTTCTGTGTGACCGTAAAGAACTGCGAAAACAGGCAAAGAACGCCTATAACGACTATCTTAATGAACCCATGACTATCGTTTCGGCCAATACGGCCAGAGACCGTAATCAACGGATTTATTTAGCCACCTATCCGGCAATGAATAAAATCTACCAGACTTTTGACGTGGGTTTTTTTGACCTGATCATTGCAGACGAATCCCACCGGACCATCTACAACCGCTATCGGGACATGTTCCGCTATTTTGATGGCCTGCAGGTCGGTCTCACGGCAACTCCAGTAGGTTTTATTTCCCGTAACACCTTCCGAATGTTCCTTTGCGAGGACAAAACGCCAACAGCCTATTACTCACTGGATCAGGCGGTGGAAGAGGGCTATCTGGTCCCCTACGAAGTCTACAGTCACACCACCCGATTTCTGAGGAAAGGTATCAAGTACAAAGCCCTGACAGAAGACCAGAAACGCCAGTTGGAGGAAGACGGGGAGGAACCCGAACTTTTCGATTATGAAAATCATCATGTAGACCGGCAGATCTTTAACCGAGACACCAATCGTGCCATCCTGCGAAATCTGATGGAAAATGGGATCCTGGATGAAACTGGGCAGACGCCGGGCAAATCGATCATATTTGCCCGTAATCACAATCATGCTGTCCTGCTCGCAGAAATTTTTGACGAGCTTTACCCCCAGTACGGGGGTAAGTTCTGCCGGATCATAGACAATTATGATCCGCGCGCCGAGCAGCTGATCGATGACTTTAAGAGCCACAAAAACAGCGACCCCCGGATTGCCATTTCAGTGGACATGCTGGATACCGGTATCGATGTGCCTGAAATAGTCAACCTGGTCTTTGCCAAACCGATTCGATCTTTGGTCAAATTTGAGCAGATGATCGGCAGGGGAACCCGGCTGTGCCCTGATCTGTTTGGCCCGGGGAAGAATAAGACCCATTTCAGAATTTTTGATCACTGGGGTAATTTTGAATATTTTGACAAGCATTACAAAAAGGCCGAACCATCTGTATCCAAATCTCTCATGCAGCAGCTTTTTGAGATTAGGCTGGACCTGGCCCGAACAGCCTTAGACCAGGGCGAGCCAGAGGTTTTCAACCTCATAATTCCATTGGTTAGAGAGGATCTGGAGCGGCTTTCAGAGGACACCATCAGCGTACGTGAAAAGTGGCGGGAAAAACGGGCACTATCCAAACCGGAAACCCTCCAGCAATTTGCACCGGCCACCGAGCAGACACTCCGCCAGCAAATGGCGCCGCTCATGAAATGGGTGGATATCCGTAGCCACACGGATGCTTACCGTTTTGATCTCCTGGTCACCAACCTTCAAACGGAGCTTTTGAAAAAATCCGGCCGGTTGATGGATTTCAAGGACCAGATGCTCGATCAGATCAGCCGTCTTCAAATGCACCTCAATCCGGTTCGTGAAAAGGCCGACACCATAAATCAGGTGAAGAACGTTGATTTCTGGCAAACCCTATCGGCCGAGACCCTTGAAACCGTTCGCAAGGAGCTTAGGGGGATCATGAAGTACACGATCAAACCGGGCTACGAACCAGAATCCCCCAAACATATCGATGTTGTAGATGGGCAGATAGAGTACAAACGGCTTCCCACCACCCTTAAATTCTCCGAAATGCCGGGATTCCGCAAAAAGGTGCAGGAAGCCTTACTCAAAGTATTCAAAGAGGATCCGACACTCCAGAAAATCAAGGCGGGCAATAAAGTCTCGGATGCGGACCTGAATACCCTGGTCTCCCTGGTCCTTACTCGGAACCCGACCGTAGATCAGGAGATCTTGAGGGAGTTCTTCGAAACCGCTGAACCCCTCGACCACGAGATCCGGACCATCATTGGTATGGATGCTGATGCAGTGAACGCGCGTTTCGCTGAATTTGTGGCAGTCCATCCGGGGTTGACCGCCAACCAGGTGACTTTTCTGAACCTTCTGAAAAACCACATCAGCCAATACGGTTCCATTGAGATCGAGGCCCTGTACGAACACCCCTTTACGACTTTGCACAGCGACGGAGTGGATGGCGTGTTCGTGGATGAACATATGGTCGAAGCGATCCTCTCTGTAATAGCATCTTTCCAACCTCAAGCCCCCGCAAAAGAGGACAAGACCCATGACCCCCACTGATCAGCTTCAGCCCCGATACCTCCAGGACCCGGAATCGCGCCGCCTTGAGTTCAAAGAACGGTTTTCAAAAGGCGAGCAGGTGGTCCGCACGGCTGTTGCATTTGCCAACGGGGCCGGTGGGAGGATTGTTTTTGGGATCCAAGATGAACCTCGAAAGGTTGTGGGTATCCCTGAAGAAAAGCTTTTTTCTCTGGAAGAAAAAATCATCAGCAGTATTTTCATTCAGTGTGCGCCCGCCATCGTACCTGAAATTTATATCCAGGCTACCGCCGGAAAGACGCTCCTGGTAGTTGAGATTTTCCCAGGTTCCTACAAGCCCTATTATCTCAAGAAACACGGCAAACATGGAGGCACCTACGTCCGTGTAGGCTCATCCAATCGAAAGGCCTCCTTAGAGAGCATCGAAGCCTTAGAGAGACAACAACGCAAAGTTTCCTTTGACTCCCTGCCGGTCTATGACTGCCCTCAGGAGGACGTGGATCTGGGCAGTTTCAAGAAAGCTTACCGTGCCCTTACCGGCAAAGCAATCGGCATTACCCATCTTCAAAACATAGGGCTTCTGCATCCTGAACGAGACCGGGTTCACACCACCCACGCGGCCCTTCTTCTTTCCCGGTCGCCTGTTAGAAAACGATACTTCCCCTATGCAAAGCTTGAATGCGCTCGTTTCAAAGGCACAACCAAGAAGGTCTTTCTGGATCAGGCAACCATTGATGATCCTGTTCACGAGGCCGTTGAACCATGTATGGCCTTTATCAAGAAGAACATCGCTCTTGGGGCCACCATCGGTGAAATCTACCGGCAGGACCGGTGGGAGTACCCTCTTGAGGCTGTCCGCGAGGCCCTCATCAATGCTATAATCCATCGAGACTATGCCATTCTCGGAAGCGACATCAAAGTAGCCATCTACGACGACATGCTGGAGATCACCAGCCCGGGTCCTCTTCCCGACCTCCTCTCTTTCGAAGATCTGGGCACAGGCAGGAGTGAGATCCGCAACCGCGTCCTGGCGCCCATATTTAAGGATATGAAGCTCATAGAGGCCTGGGGCAGCGGCATCCAGAAGATGCATGATGAACTGGCAGACTACCCGGAAATCGAGCTGAAACTGCAGGAAGCAGGGTATGCCTTTCAGGTACAGTTCATTAAAAAAGAAACGCTGGGGACCAAGCGGGGACCAAGTAGGGACCAAGTAGGCGCTAAACAGGATTCCGAAAAGCAGCCAGAGTCAGGGCAGAGTCAGGGCAGAGTCAAGGCAGAGTCAGGGCAGAGTCAGGGCAGAGTCAAGGCAGAGTCACTTAAGGGAAGGATTTTGTCAGGATTGGCTTTGAAACCGCTTTCCAAGGCTGAGATATCAGCCAAGCTTGGCATGAAAGGGGTACCCGGTCACATCCATCGGATGGTTCGCGAGCTCTTAACAAAGGGCCGTATCGAATATACCATCCCCGAAAAACCGAACAGCCGCCTGCAAAAATACCGGCTTGCAGACGAAAAGAAAGACGAAAATTAACCGCAGACACACGCGGACGGACGCAGACATTTCCTCCGGTCGACATGGCCGGAAGAAAGCTCCATTCGCTTCGCGAAAAGAGAATAAAAGCATTGACTTAAAGATGGTTGAATTAGTCGGTCTCAGCCCGAAGGGCCTGTCCTGATATTGTCGGACAGATCGTCCGACAATTCGTCTGCGAATGTCTGCGGCCGTCTGCGGTTAAAAAAGGAGTTTTTAAAAAAATGATCAACGGTAAATTACGCAGCCAGGTAGACAAGCTCTGGACCGAATTCTGGACCGGAGGAATTACCAACCCGCTCATGGTCATTGAACAGATCTCTTTTCTCATGTTCTCCCGTCTTCTGGACATCCGGGAAACCCGGGAAGAGAAAAAGGCCAAACGGACCAAAAGCAAGGTTCGGAGAATTTTTTCCGATGAAGACCAAAAACTCAGATGGTCCCAGTTCAAGAGGGTCACACCTTCTGAGGAAATGCTGAAGCTCGTGCGTGACAAGGTCTTTCCCCATTTCAAAAAGGTAACGGTAGACGAGACCAAATTCGGCGAATACATGAAAGATGCCCAGCTTATGATTCAGAAACCGAGTCTCCTGGTATCTGCCGTCAACATGATCGACGAACTCCCCCTGACCGAGGGAGACACCAAGGGAGACCTCTACGAGTATCTGCTCGGCAAACTCACCACGGCCGGCATAAACGGCCAGTTCCGCACCCCCCGCCATATCATCCGCAAGATGGTGGAAATCGTCGAACCCAAACCTGAAGATACCGTCGCTGATCCGGCCTGCGGCACGGCCGGGTTCCTGGTTTCGGTCATGGAATATCTGATGGAGGCCAACACCTCTCCGAAGGCCATCATAACAGACGATGAGGGCAACAGGCATTACACCGGCGATAAACTGGTACCCTACATGGACCACATCCAGAATCATATGTTCAATGGTTTTGATTTTGATGCAACCATGCTGCGGATCGCCTCCATGAATCTGCTCCTCCATGGTCTTGACGCACCGGACATCCATTACCAGGATACGCTCAGCAACAACTTTCCCGAACGCTTCCCGGAATTTGCCAGCGACTATTACGATGTTATTCTGGCCAATCCCCCCTTCAAAGGAAGCCTGGACTACGACGATGTCCACCCGTCTCTATTGAGCAGGGTCAAGACCAAAAAAACGGAACTCCTCTTCGTGACCCTGATCCTGCGTATGCTCAAGATGGGCGGCCGCTCCGCCACCATTGTCCCGGACGGCGTCCTCTTCGGTTCGTCAAAGGCCCACCTGGCCTTGCGCAAAGCCCTGGTGGACGAAAACCAGCTTGAAGCGGTTATCTCCCTTCCCTCCGGTGTGTTCAAACCCTACGCCGGTGTCTCCACCGGCATTATCGTCTTCACCAAAGGCGGCCGCACAGACAATGTTTTTTACTACGATGTCCAGGCCGACGGCTATTCCCTTGACGACAAACGCGATAAGACAGAAGAAAACGACCTCCCCGAACTGATCGATCGGTGGAAAGCCAGAGATTCAAAAACAAACACTGACAGAACTTCCAAGGCATTTTTCGTTCCCGTCCAGGAAATCCGAGAAAACAAATATGATCTTTCCATCAATCGGTACAAGGAAATCGTCTACGAGGAAGAGGAATTCGATCCTCCAAAAGACATCCTTACCCGCATGAAAAAACTGGAAACGGAGGTTATGAAGGATATGGAGGAACTGGAGGGGATGCTGGGATGAACAGGAGCCTACCATCGACATGGCGATATGCGAAGCTTGGTAAATGTTGTACCGTTGTTTCAGGAGCAACTCCGCGTCGCAATGTGCCAGAATATTGGGGGAATGATATTCCTTGGGTTACGCCAAAAGATTTAAGCAATTTGGAAGGCCCAATTTTGAAGGACGCACCCGAATATATTTCTAAAGAAGGTTATAGAGGCTGCTCAACAACAATTCTCCCAAAAGGATCTATCCTATTTAGTTCTCGAGCACCAATAGGTCTGGTTTCCATAGCTGGAAGAGACATGTGTACTAACCAAGGCTTTAAAAACCTAATCCCCGGTCGCGATGTTCATTCCGGCTATCTGTATCATTGCATGAAATGGTTGGCTCCGAAAATTGCTGACATGGGGAATGGCGCTACATTTAAAGAAGTCTCAAGGGAAATAGTCAGTCGAGTAGAAATCCCCCTCCCTTCTCTTCCCGAACAAAAACGCATCGCTGCCATCCTCGACAAGGCCGACGCCATCCGTCGCAAGCGCCAACAAGCGATAAAACTCGCGGATGAATTTTTGCGGTCGGTATTTCTGGATATGTTTGGAGATCCGGCATCGAATCCCAAGGGGTGGCCTTTGGGAAGCATTCGCGAATTGATTTCAGAAGCGAAATATGGGACTTCAAAAAAGGCAAGTGATGCTACTGGGAAATACCCAGTTCTCCGGATGAATAACATTGCTTACAGCGGAGAAATGGACTTCACAGATTTAAAATACATTGATCTTGAAAAAAAAGAGGTGAACAAATATCTGGTAAAGAAGGGAGACCTCTTGTTTAATAGAACAAATAGCAAGGAACTGGTTGGCAAGACGGCTGTCTTTGAGAGTAACATCCCAATGGCCATTGCCGGATATCTTATCCGGGTTAGGACAAACGAGAGGTCAACACCGCAATACATCTCTGCTTATCTTAATTCAAGTCACGGCAAAGCAACTCTGATAGGGATGTGTAAGAGTATCGTTGGAATGGCAAATATAAATGCTCAGGAGCTTCAAGACATCAACATACTAATCCCCCCCGTTACTTTGCAAAAGCAATACTCAAAAATTGTTTGGAAAGTTCGAGAAAGAAAAAAACGACATTTTGAGGCAGCCGCTACTGGCGACATTCTCTTTAAATCCCTCACCCAACGCGCATTCCGAGGAGAACTCTAATGCTGATCACTGCTATTACCATCGAAAATTTCAAAGGTATAAGCGAACCGATCAAGATCGAATTGAAGCCTATCACTCTCCTGCTCGGCCCCAACAGTTCAGGAAAGAGCACTATTGTGCAGGCGTTTCATTACGCAAGAGAAATTTTTGATCGCAGGAATCTGAATCCAGACACCACTATTACAGGAGGCAAGGCTGTTAATTTGGGAGGTTTCAGGACTCTCATTCATAACAACGATCTCTCCAGGGCCGTTAGGATACGGCTATCCCTTGATCTCACCGAAATTGACCTTGCGGAATATTTTTCAGGGGCATCAGGAAAAAAAGACTCAGATTCAATACCAGAATGGGAAAACAGGATTTATGCTTGTTTAAGCAATGTCAACTCTGCATGGGTCGAATGTTCAGTAAAATGGGATGAGGACCTTGACGCCCCTGTTGTTGACAAATATTTCGTTGGAGTAAACGGTGGAAGTCTAATAAAGATTGAAAGACTGACGACATCGCCACATCCTAGCAAGGTTACTCTCTTTCCTCATAAGTTGCTTGAAGGTATCGTTTCGAATGACGATGCATATCAGTATCAGTACGAGGAAAAACTTCTTGATGACTACCTGTGTTCACCGACGTTGCAGCAACCCCATGAGGATTACATGGCGCATGACCATGAAAATGAATTGCTTGCTGAGTACGAAGAAAAATTGACTGAATTTAAGGAGCCTGATGAGCCTCTCCCAGGCCAGCCGGCTTTCATACGCGAAATTGAGATGTTCCTAAATCAGGATTCAGCCTTGCCAGAATGGGACAAGGTTATTGAATTCGTCAACCCCTTTTGGGAAGATGATATAGAATCTGAAAATCTATTTTTCGCAAATTTGATGAGCACTCTCATTTTAGGCCCAGGAAAAATACTCCGAGAGGAATTAGCGAAAATGAGATACTTGGGACCGATACGTGACTTACCCCCGAGGAACCACCTCCCTTCGCTTTCTCCGAACGAATCCCGCTGGTCAAGCGGCAAAGCAGCTTGGGATGTCCTGTACACAGCAAATAAAAAGCTTATTGATGATGTCAGTGAATGGCTGTCCGATGAAAATCTTTTGAATTCGGGTTATGAAATTGAGCGCAAAACATACAAGGAAATTGATACTGAAAGTTCACTTTGGGTTAGCCTCATGCGAGGAACCCTGCTTGATGACAGCAGCAACATTAGAGAAGAATTAACATCTCTTCCTGATAAAATACGACTTTATCTTAGAGAACTGAATACGGGTCTCGAAGTAACGCCTCAGGACATAGGTGTTGGGGTGTCTCAGGTTATGCCGGTCGTTGTGTTGGCGCTGCACAGCAAAAATGGAATTGCTGCGGTCGAACAACCGGAGCTACACATCCACCCAGCAATACAGGTGGCTTTGGGTGACCTATTTATTTCCCAGATTTATGAGAAAGATATTTGTTTCCTTCTTGAAACGCACAGCGAACACCTCATTTTGAGGATGCTCCGTAGAATTAGGGAAACCACAGAAGAACTCCTTCCCCCTGCCCAATGGCCACTTAAACAGGAAGATCTGGCCGTGTGCTATATCGAACAGACAGAGAATGGGACAAGAACACATCGCTTACGCATCGACGACCAAGGTGAATTCATTGACAAATGGCCCAAGGGGTTTTTCGACGAACGGGAAGAGGAGTTGCTCTACTGATGATCTATGAATTCGCAATTTCGCCCGCACTCTGCAGTAACTGGCAGGATTTACGGTTTTTTCTGACAACATTTGGAGGAGAACAAGGCAGACTACTCTCAGATATTCCAAGGAAAAAGTGGATAAGACTGGCTCGCTTGGCCATAAAACATTCGGATAACGGCCAGCTAATGAAGAAACGTTTGGTTGCTGGAATCGAAAGACTCGCTCGAAAAGCGATTTACTGCAGAAGTTCGGTTCCTGGATCTCAAGACGAACGCTGGATTGCCCATGCCATTGAAGCACACAAAAATCGCCCTTTTAAGGCCATTATTACAGATTGCTATGACGGAGGTGATGACTGTATCCTTAGAAACAACCAGGAATTCACAGAAAATTGCCTATGGAATATTCCGATAGATACAACGGCTGAAAGACGTCCACATGAAATGATCGAAGCGATTAAGCCGATGCTCGACTGCGCTCGGGAGGTCATTTTAATCGATAGGAACTTTGATCCAGATAAATACAGATGGAGACCGTTTCTCCTTGGACTTTCGGAATTTCTTTCAAAAAGGGAGTTTAGTCCTTCGATTAACAAGATAGATTATCATTTGGGTGATAGAATTGCCGCTAATCACATGCAGTGGTTATGCAATGCTCATATTTCAAAGAAACTTCCTCCCGGTATGATAGTGAATTTTACCGTCTGGCCTTGGGGTGAGCTTCATGACCGTTATATTCTCACAGATATTGGAGGCGTAGACTTTGGCATCGGGCTAGATATCCATGACGGCTCCGGACCTGAAAATGTAAGAGTCAGCCGGATCTCTGAACAAACACGTGAAAAATGGTGGAAAGCATGCAAAAAAAAGAACGCTACCTTTTCCTTAGGATAATGGACATTCTTCGAAAATACCCATGAAAGCAACCATATGACACAATCTGTCCACCTCGAGCAATCGGATTTATCAAAGGAATAACTATTCATGGGAAAGCTTAAAAGGCATTTTCTGGATTTAATTGTTGAAATCTAATGAATTCATGATTGAGAATAGACCAAGTCTTGACCAAGTGGCCGTAAGAATGGAAGCAGAGTCGCAGGTACCGTTGTCCATAAAGTGTTTTGGGCTATAGCCCGGGTTGAACATCGCTATGAAAGACGCTTTAGAAACCAAAAAGGCAGCATTAGAACTCAGGAAAAAAGGCCAGTACTCTGAGGCCCTAAATTTATATCGAGAATTGTGGTCTAATCATAGGGAAGTATGCAATGAGTGGGATGGCTGGGGTTTTGCCAGTTGCCTCCGGAAACTGGGCGACTCCTATAAGGCTCTTGAGATATGCCGAAACGTGTATCAAACTCATCCAGATTTTGACAATTGTAAAAATCTTTATGCATGGTGTATTTATGACACGGAAATCAAAAAAAACGATGACCAGATAAAAAAAGAAGCTCAAATATTTTTTAAAGCTGCTAACGCCATTCTAGATCTCACTGTACAAAACCAATACTCTCCTTATACGAAAACAGTGTTCCGAGTGATTGATTACATTAGCAAGACAAGCCCTTCTTACCCTGCGAATAATATCATTAAATGGCTTGATAAGTTAGACCCGAAAAGCCTTTCCAAAGAACCGTTTCCCTTTATTGATAAAGATAAAAAACATAGAGAAATTCAATCCGATCAAGAAAAATGGTTTGCTACTAAAACCAAAGCATTGGAAAAAAATGAGGCTTATGAGGAATGTATAGATTTGTGCAAAGAAGCACTCCTCAATATATCGAAATTTCATTACAGCAATGATATCTGGTTCAAAAGGCGAATAGCTCTTTCGAAGGCACACTTGGGGGACAAGAGAAAAGCTGCGGACGAATTAGAGGTTCTTCTTCAAAACAAAAAAGAATGGTTTATTCAACATGAACTGGCACGTATACATTATGATCTGGGCAATATCGAGAAAGCATTAAAGTTTGCAATTGAGGCCGCCTTAAATTTTGGGAAGAATGAGTACAAGTGGGAACTTTTTGTTTTGATGGCACAAATATTGAATAAACAGGGTCAAGTTGATTACGCCAAAAAGCATCTCTTATTTGCGGCAAAACTCAGAATGGAGCATGAATGGGAAATAACTGATTCCCTCAGTAATATGATCCACGAATTCAATGTAGATCTATCGGAATCGACTGATAGCAGGCAAGAACTATTAAAGGACCTAAAAATATTTTGGGAAACAGAAAAATGTTCCGTATTACCGTCTATGCAAGGCTTTGTTAAAGCGATTCTCAAAGATGGAAAAGCGGGATTTATTTCAGACGATGACCGAAGAGATTATTATTTCAGGATTAACGCTTTCAAAGGAAATAGAAACATCATCAGAGAAGGATTAAAAGTAACATTCAATATCGAAGATAGTTTTGATAAAAAAAAGAAAGTGAAAACAAAAGCCGCCACAAATGTGCGAGAAATGATTTAAAAAATGGCCAGGTAAAGTTTAGGAATGACTCATTGTGGATGCTTGTTTCAAAGAACTTTGGATCCTTCGTGATTGCGGTTGTAAAGCATCATTAATTATTATATATAGCTCTATGATCCCCAAATAAATATCTCCTTATTAAGAGGTAGGCAAATCTATGGGTTTCAAAAATTTGAATATTGATCTCAGGAAAATCGATAAAGCCATACAGAAATGGGCCGGCCTTGATAAAATCATAGAACCTATAAAAAAAGGGGCGGGAGATCACTATTACGTTACAAGAGATAACGGTGAAGAGGCCCACCTGGTAATCTATAAAAAAAAGGACGGTACGACGACTATTGATCCAACGGCCGGAAAAAATCTAAACCTGTCAATTGAACTGGCTGAATATATTAAGGAAAATTGTTTAATTACTAGGAGGAAAAATTTTAGCCTTTCTTTTAGAAGTGTTGCACCTGAAGATTTTTCTCTTTTATTGGAATTTTTACAACAAGATTTAGGCGCCACAATTATACAAGACGACCAATCAGACAAATATCGCTTTTTGAAAATAAGAGGACGATTTAACGATGAACTTGCAGTAAAATATTACAAAAATCAAACGGTGCTTGTTCAAGGTAAGCCATTAATTTTATACGTAGAAGTAAAGTTATTTTTTTATGAAATCCTTTCATTCGAGCAGGTCGTTAAAAAGGAGGGAGAAACCTATAAAATCGATTTAGATGTAAATGATGTTTGGCATGAATTAGAGTCCTGTTTGCCAACAGCATTTTCCTTTCTGGATGAAAAACTGATTAAAATTATAACCCCTTCATTATCTTTGATGAAACTGGAAATTGTATTAGATGATTACGCTTCGTTTGTATTCCCAGCCTTGAAAGGATTGGAAGGTTATATTCAACAACTACTCAAATCAAACAGCAAAAGGAACGGTGATACATTGCGTAGAGACCTTGGAAGTCTATTCGAATTTGAATATTCTACTAAATGCAACTATCTTAGTGATTCTGCCAGAGCTGCCATCGGATGTGATGAAACTTGCAAAGCCATAGAAAGAGCCTATAATTATTGGAAATCAAAAAGACATCCATTCTTTCATGTCAACAAACAAAT
>JACNJD010000135.1 GCA_014382715.1 Candidatus Desulfacyla euxinica
CTTTGAACCCCTAACCGGGTACATATACTTTAAGCTGATTGAGAGATTTCAGGCGGTCATTTCTCAGGGAAGGCGGCTTTTTTTATGCATGAAATGTCCATAGCGCAAAGTCTTATTGATATTATCAAGGAAGAGATGCACAAACATAATGCGAAGGTATTAAAATCGGTTCGCCTTGATATTGGCCAGCTTTCAGCCATTGTTCCCGAATCGCTCTCCTTCTGTTTTGAGATAATGACCTCAGGTACGGAATTGGAGGGGGCGGAGTTGATCATGGAAATCATACCTCTCAAGGGAACCTGCCAAGAGTGCAGCAGGGAATTCGAGATCAAAGAGTACGCATTTGAATGCCCTCATTGCAGCAGCCCCAATATCGATACTATAGCCGGACAGGAGTTGTCTATTGTGGAGATGGAGGTGGACTAAGGATTGATGATTGAAGATTAGGTATTGGGTATTAGGTACTGGGTATTAGGTACTCGGTACTGGGTATTGGTTATTTTGTATTGGGCTTTGGCTTGAAGATTGGGGGCTGGTTGCTCGTTCATCCTGCATCCTGCATCTTGTATCCAAAACAAAGGAGCAAACATGAAAGTATCAGTTGTGAAAAACATATTGGAGGCCAACGATAGAATTGCTGAGGAAAACAGGGCAATTTTTGATGAAAAAAACCTTTTGGTATTTAATCTGATGAGTTCTCCGGGGGCCGGGAAGACCAGCTTGTTGGAGAAGACTATCGATGCCCTGAAGGACGATTTGAATATCGGAGTAATTGAGGGAGATATCCAGTCATCTCAAGATGCGGAGAGGATTGCAGAGAAAGGGATTCCGGCGGTGCAAATCAATACCGGCGGTGCATGCCATCTCGATGGAAACATGATCAGGGATACATTCAAGGAGTTTGATTTCAATACCCTCGATCTTCTCGTGGTTGAAAACGTCGGAAATCTTGTCTGCCCTGCGGAATTCAAGGTGGGTGAGGATTTCAAGGCAATGATCCTGAGTGTCACTGAGGGCGAAGACAAGCCAGCCAAATACCCTCTGATGTTCCATGAATCAAAGGTCCTGCTGATCAATAAGATCGACCTGCTACCCTATGTAGACTGCTCGGTGGAAAAAATCAGAGAAGAGGTCTTAAAGATAAACCCCGGAATGGTTATTTTCGAGGTTTCGTGCAAGACCGGAGAGGGTCTCGATGCCTGGTGTAAGTGGATCAGGGGAGAGGTAAAAACCAGGCGGTCGATGCGGAAACAGTAATGATCAAGCGGACAAGAGGCAAGATTGATGGGATTGTGCAGGGGGTCGGTTTCCGTCCCTTTGTTTACCAGCTTGCCTTCCGATATGGCCTTGCGGGACATGTCGTCAATACGGCTGAAGGTGTGGAAATAGAAATAGAGGGGCTTGAAACAGAGATCCGGCGATTTGTCGATGCGGTAAAGACTGAACGCCCTTCATTAGCCCATATAGCCTCGACTGATTGGACCGAAATCCCTCCCATAAATGAAAACTCCTTTGCGATAAAGAAAAGCCGGGTTGGGGAAGAGAGGTCTGCTCTTATCTCCCCGGATGTGGGAATCTGTCATGAATGTCTCTCTGAAATGAGAAATCCTCTCGACCGGCGGTTCGGTTATCCTTTTATCAACTGCACCAACTGCGGACCTCGCTATACCATAATCATGGATATTCCTTATGACCGGAGCGCTACCACTATGAAGGAATTCTGCATGTGCGCCGCATGCCGGAAAGAATATGGCGATCCAAATAACAGGAGGTTTCATGCACAGCCCAATGCCTGCTGGGATTGCGGACCGGTAACATCTCTTTACGACAGAAATGGAAGAAAGATCTCCTGCTCCGACCCCATCGAAGAGTCAATAGCATTTTTGCAGAATGCCTCCATTCTCGCTATCAAAGGGTTGGGCGGATTTCATCTGGCGGTTGACGCATCAAATACTAAAGCGGTGGCACGGCTCAGGAGGAGAAAACACCGGGAAGAAAAACCCCTCGCCATAATGGTTAAAGACCTGGATGCGGCCTTTAAGATCGCACATATTTCTAACAGGGAAGCCGACCTTCTAAGAACACATCAAAGGCCCATCGTGTTGTTGAAGAAACTCCGATCTCACGGTCTCTCACCCAAAGTTGCACCAAAAAACAGATATACAGGGATCATGCTTCCTTACACACCGCTCCACCACCTGTTGATGGAAGGGGCCTTCAAGGCCCTGGTCATGACAAGCGGCAATATGACGGAAGAGCCGATAAACACGGATAACAGGGAGGCGTTCAGATGTCTGAGAGGGATAGCCGATTATTTTTTGACCCACAACAGGGATATCTATTTAAGGAGCGATGATTCAGTTTTAAAGGTTGTAGACAGGATACCGCGACAGATAAGACGATCAAGAGGGTATGTGCCGGTGCCCATTTTTCTGCCGACCCATATGGAGAGTCTTCCTCCTGTCCTCGCTTTGGGAGGAGAACTCAAGAATACCGTATGCCTTACCAAAGCAAACCGTGCCTTCCTGAGTCAGCATATTGGAGACATGGAGAACTTAGAGACATTTGAGTTTTTCCGTTTGACCATATCCCACCTGAGAAGGATCCTGGAAATCCAACCCAAAGTTCTGGCCCATGATCTGCACCCTGACTATCTGAGTTCAAAATTCGCGCGTGAACAGAGGGAATTCCCCACCATAGGGGTACAGCATCATCATGCCCATATAGTCAGCTGTCTTGCCGAACATTGTGTCAAAGGGCCTGTCATCGGCGTGGCAATAGATGGAACCGGGATGGGCCTTGATGGGCAGATATGGGGGGGGGAGATAATCCTCTCCGATCTCACATCATTCAAACGAAAGGCGCATCTTGATTATGTGGCCCTTCCGGGTGGGGACACTGCTGCCAGGTTCCCGTGGCGTATGGCCCTTATTTACCTCCACAAGACCTTTGGGGACGATCTGTTTAAACTCCCCATACCCTTTGTGCGTAATCTGGACCGGGAAGAGTCATCGATTATCCTTCGGATGGCCATGAAGGGTGTTAATTCTCCGCTGACCTCAAGTTGCGGGAGATTATTTGATGCCGTCTCTGCTCTATTGGGTCTGAGACATAGGGCAGCCTACGAGGGACAGGCGGCTATCGAACTTGAGATGTGTCAGAGCCCCAGGGAAAAGGGACATTACCCATGGCATATCAAGGAGGAGGGGGACGTATGGGTGATGATAACAACCGGAATCGTTAGAGGAATAGTGGAAGATATTGAAAAAAGAGAGCATAGGGGGGCAATCAGCAGGCGTTTTCACAACTCCTTGATAGGGATGTTGAAAGAAATATGTGTCAAGATCGTGGACGAAAGCGGTATTGAACAGGTGGTTCTGAGCGGCGGTTCTTTTCAAAACATGACGCTTCTCACAGGTCTCACACTCGCCCTCAAGGACGAAGGGTTGAAGGTATACAGTCACGCCAAGGTCCCCACCAATGACGGCTCGCTTTCTCTTGGACAGGCTGTTTGCGCCGGGCTCATATATTCGGGTTATAAAGGAGAATTCGAGGAATCTTATGAAATACATTGATGAATACAGAGACGGGGCAGTGGCACGGGCACTGTCAGATAAGATCAGAGCCATTTCAACAAAAAGGGTAAGGTTGATGGAGATCTGCGGAACCCACACAATGGCTATTTTCAGGCATGGAATCCGCAGTCTCCTGCCGGAAACCGTTGAGCTGGTTTCAGGACCCGGATGTCCTGTCTGTGTTACGGCAATGGAAGAGATTGACAGGGCCGTGAAGCTGGCGCAATTACCCGGTGTAATTGTTGCAACCTTTGGGGATATGCTCAGGGTGCCCGGGAGTGAATCATCTTTGCAGCAGGAACAGGCAAGAGGGGCAGATGTCAGGATAGTTTATTCCTCCTTCGACGCCCTGAAATTTGCCGCCCTGAACCGGGATAATGAAGTGGTGTTCTTAGGTATAGGCTTTGAGACCACAGCACCCACGGTTGCCGCTGCCATCAAGACTGCACATGAGAATAAGCAATCAAACTTCTCGGTCCTCTCTGCCCACAAACTCCTTCCCCCTGCCATGGATGCACTCCTTTCAAGCGGGGATCTTGGCGTTGACGGTTTCATATGCCCCGGTCATGTGACAACTATTATCGGGACTTCCTCCTATGAAACGGTTGTAGATAAGTATCATACGCCCTGCGTCGTGGTGGGATTTGAGCCCCTCGATATCCTGCAGGGAATACTCATGTTAGTAGAACAGAGAGAAGCGGGAAGGGCGGAAGTACAAATTCAGTACACAAGAGGTGTCAACCCGGAAGGGAACCCGGGCGCTCTGAAGATATTGGACGAGGTCTTTACACCCTGTGATTCTCCCTGGCGAGGTCTCGGCAAAATACCTGGAAGCGGCTTGGCAATCAGGGAAAAATATTCCGCCCTTGACGCCAAAAACAGATTCGAATTATCCGTACCCCCGGCCAAAGAGCCTTCAGGATGCCTTTGCGCAGAGATCCTGAGAGGGGCTAAACGACCGCCGGACTGTAAACTCTTCAGGCATGCATGTACCCCTCGAACACCGGTAGGTGCATGTATGGTGTCGAGCGAAGGCACGTGCGCCGCATATTTTAAATATCATGAAGATTGATGAATTCGTAAAAATTTAGACCTATGTTTGACACCCTTAAACTCTCGGATTATCCAACAAAGAACTCTGGCATACTGAGGGCTTCTTCAAGTACGAGGCCAGCTATATGGATTGTCGAAGAAAACGGAGTTCGTGCCGTAGTTAAAGACTTCAGCAAAAACAAGCTTTTTTTCAGAAATACGATAGGCCGCTTTCTGATATGGAGGGAAAGAAAGGCATACAGGAAGTTGCGGGGAATCTCTGGGGTGCCCCTTTTGTACAGGGTTATCGATGGGCTGGCCCTGGTAACAGAGGAGATACCGGGCAGGAATCTGGAAAACCTTGAAAAGGAGATGAAGCTCCCGGATGCTTTTTTCGAGGCGATGAAGAAGCTGGTGACACACATTCACGACAAAGGGTTGGCCCATTGCGACTTGAAGAGGGCGCCCAATACACTTCTGGGGGATAACGGGCTTCCTTATATTATTGACTGGGCAGCTTCCATCTCTGAAAAGGAGTTCATGATTCCACCTCTAAGTCTTATCTACAGGAGGTTCAAACTGGACGACCATATGGCCATTACCAAACTCAAATTACGTCACAGCCCTGAAACTATAAGTCGGGAAGAGATCTCCCGTTACAACTACCGGAGTTGGGGAGAAAGGCTTATCAGGGCCATAAGAGACAGGCTCAGAGAGGTATTGCAGAAGGCAGTATAAAAAGATGAACGTCCAACATCGAACGTTCAACATCGAATTTTGAATGAGTGAAGAAAAGAAAGGACGAACATCGAACAGACTAAACTTCAGGCGCTTTTCCAGGTTATCCGGATTACGTAATATGATCAGGTGCCGGCATCCTGCTGTGAAATGGAGACCATAATTTTTCCCGCCATCCCTCTTCCAATGGCAAGTCTTGTAGGCCCCTGCGCTAAGATAATTCTTCCACTCCCCGCATTGTTGATGATCTCTATGAGGTGCCCCGGGCGTAATCCCATGTCTGTCAGTCTGGCCTGCTTTTTCCTTCCCCCGGCTATCTCCCTTATAACAACTCTTTCACCCTCTTTGGCCATGGTCAGAGGCATCAATGGGGTTCTTTGAGAGAGACATTGTGAACAGAGGCCATAGATATCCATCCTGTGCTGAAGCATGTGAAATCCGGATTTCGCTGCAATCTCTACCTGCAACCTTTCCATGGATTCGTCGGCAAATTCAACGATTGTTCCGCATTTGGTGCAGATAAGATGATCATGATGTTTCCCAAGATGCCGGTGTTCGTAGCGGATCGGCTGCCCCTCAAACTGCTTTTTCTGAGCAAAACCCAGGTCCACCATCCGGTTTATGCACTGCTTGACAAATCGAGGCTCAAAATCATAACCCTCTTCTCTAAGGAGATCGAGCATCTCCTCAAGTGTTATATGCTCCTCTCTTCTCAAAAAAACACCGATGATGTTTAATCGATCCTGAATCCGATCTTTTCCGTCTGCTTCTATAAGTGTCCTGAAATTCGCCTTTTCGAGGGACTCATTTTTTTCCATATCTAATCTCTAAAGAACTCCACAAATCCTCTCACCCCGTTGGCCATAAATACCCTCTCTCTTGCCTGGATATGAGGATCCATGATGCTAAAGGCGGCAAGATTTGGGTCTTTTTCAAGCAAAAGGTCAATACAGCTTTTTATGATGTCTTGAGTGTTCCCACTCTGGCGAACTAATTTACCAATGATGGCCTCCCATCTAATAAGCTGGTCACGGAAAATATTCAACATCCGATGAGAACTCACGGCCTCGCCAAAATGGGCATATCGAATCGGCTGGTCCCCCAAGGCTAACAGACGATCAATGCTCCTGAGGAAGATACCAGGAAAAAATCTCGGTGGTGTTGCAGGGCGCAAATAGTCCAAACCATTAACAATGAGATAGTTTCCGGCCGCTTCACCGGCAAAAAGTCTGCCTTTGTAGGTATAACTCAGGTGATGAAGGGCATGGCCAGGTGTTTCTATGACCATTAGATCTTTAAGGTTGCACTCTGTGTGGGGGATCAGCCTCTCTTTAGCAACCGGCTTTGGAGTTCCGTAGCTCTTGGCAAGATCCCCGAGGACACTCAGACTGCCTGCCCAGAGGTTTGAGGGCTCCACTAAGTGTTTGATCCCTTTTTCGTGACATATGGCCTTCGCCATGGGATAATAGTCAAGTAGATCGGCCAGGGCGCCCCCGTGATCAAGGTGAATATGGGTGATAAGGATATAATCTACCCTGTCCAAACCGAGTGAAACTAAGGAGTCTATCAGCCGGTTGGCCGTATTGGCTGGGCCCACGTCAACCAGAAAATTAAAATCATCCTGGCAGACCCAGGAACCAAAAAAATGATTGAAGCCAAGCATATCCTGTTTGATTTCAATTAATAGCTCATACATATTCAAGGGAATATAGTGATATGGATAGAGAGAGTCAAGTAATTGAATGCATGTAAAATGTTGTTCACTCCGTGACAAAAACATGATAAGAAAGTGCCAGCATGCTTGTTTAAGAGATGAATTCATCATATTTGAAAAATGAGGTTGCCTGTTGATGGAAAATCTATTCCCTATTCTCATTGCGGAAGATGACCCTGTTTCACGAATGCTTCTGGAGAAGACTCTGGTAAAGGCCGGTTATGAAGTCGCCTCCGTCACGAACGGACTCGAGGCCTTAGAATCTTTTAGTGAAAAATTCTTCCCGATTGTCTTGACAGACTGGATGATGCCTGAAATGGATGGGCTTCAACTATGCCGCGCAATCAGAAAAAATATCTCAACCGGTTATGTTTTTATTTTTATACTTACAGGCAAGGACTCTATAGATAACATGGTTGCCGGTCTGGAAGCCGGTGCTGACGATTATTTGACCAAGCCCTTTAAGCGCGCTGAACTGATCGCCAGGCTCAAAACGGCCACGCGTGTTCTTGAATTAGAAAAATCATTAAAAGACGCTAATGAGGAGATCACAATACTCGCCATAACCGACGCTCTAACGGGGTGCTACAACCGTACTTTTATGGATGAACACCTTCCAAAAGAGATTAAGAGGGCTGTAAGATACAACCATCCCATATCCCTGATTATGCTTGACATCGATCATTTCAAACAGATCAATGACACGTATGGACATCAGGCAGGAGACGAGGTGTTGAAGGAGCTTGTCAAATCAATCAATAGATCGATACGGTGTGATGTTGATTGGGTGACCCGATACGGTGGTGAGGAATTCTTAGTCGTCTTTCCGGAGACAGATTTTGAAAGGGCTGAGCTCTTAGCTGAAAGACTCCGCAGAGATATCTCACAAAATACCATTCGATTTAAGGAAAAAGAGATACGGATTACTGCCAGTCTTGGCGTCACCGGCTTCACGTCTTCGGATACCCTAAGAGAGGTTTCCTATGAGGCTATGATCAGCCTGGCAGATAAATCTTTGTATCAGGCCAAAGAAGAAGGGCGAAACAGGGTTGTTGGGAGGGCAGTCGAAAGTTGAACAATTTGAAAATTAGGGGATTTAGGAACTATAACAATATTATATCTTCCATCCCTCATTTTTTAAATTAATAACCTATAACTTCACAGATAATCAAATAGTTAAGTATAGTTAAGTTAATTGACGAAGAATAACTGGAGAAGTATGGGGGAGAGAAGACGTGCCCGGGAATTGACTATTCAGGTCCTGTTTCATTTGGAATTCAGTCCTGATGATCCATCGGAGGTCTTTGATCTGATATGTGAGAATTTCGATGCCCGGAAATCAATTAGAGATTTCTCCAAAAAACTTGTTCTGGGAGTTTGTGAGAAGAAGAAAACCTTGGACAAGGTTATCAGCGGGGCATCAAAGAACTGGCGAATTAAAAGAATGGCCCGTCTCGACAAATCCATATTGAGACTGGCTGCCTATGAAATTATGTTTATTGAGGATATTCCCCCGAAGGTCTCCCTTGATGAGGCCGTAGAGATAGGCAAGAAATTCGGAGGCGAAGACTCAGGCAGGTATATAAATGGTGTATTAGATAATATTTATAGTACTACGGTAAAAAACGGCTAACGTACGCAAGGCGGGGTAACTGAAGTAAACTAAAGTTATAAACGGGATAATGGAGTATGAAATATAACCCACAAGAACTGGAAATTAAGTGGCAAGCCTATTGGGGAAAAAATTGCCTTTTCAAGGCGGTAGAAGACTTATCCAAAGAAAAATATTACCTCTTGGAGATGTTCCCATATCCATCCGGAAAGATCCATATTGGTCATGTGCGCAACTATACCATCGGCGATGTGGTGGCGAGATTCAAGCGAATGTGCGGTAAGAACGTTCTCCATCCTATGGGTTGGGATGCCTTTGGGATGCCTGCTGAAAATGCGGCCATTGAGAACAACACCCATCCAGCCCAATGGACCTATGATAATATAGAAGCCATGAAGACACAGCTACGAAGAATGGGCTTCAGCTATGACTGGGACAGGGAGTTGGCTACCTGTAACCCTGAATATTACCGGTGGGAACAGTTAATATTCTTAGAGATGTATCAGAAGGGTCTCGCCTATAAGAAAAAAACCTTTGTCAACTGGTGCGAGAAATGCCAGACAGTGCTTGCCAACGAGCAGGTTGAAGATGGGTGCTGTTGGCGCCATGCTGAACTCGAAGTGACTATCAAGGAGATGGATAGCTGGTTTCTCAAGATAACCGAATACGCCGATGAGATCCTCGATTATTGCGAAAAGCTGCCCGGATGGCCGGACAGGGTGCTTGCCATGCAGAGGAACTGGATTGGTAAGAGCTATGGCGCCATCATAAGGTTTCCAATAGTGGATTCTGACGAGGTTATCGAGGTCTTTACCACACGCCAGGACACAGTGTACGGTGCTACCTTTATGTGTCTTGCCCCGGAGCATCCCCTGGTAAACCAGTTAACAGGAGGGCTTCCCCAGGAAGGGGAGGTCTTAGAGTTCGTGGAGCGGACTCTAAAAATGGATAACGTCACGCGCACGGCAGATTTTACCACAAAAGAGGGGGTCTTTACAGGAAGATATTGTCTGAATCCCGTGACAGAGGAGAAAATTCCGATTTTTGTGGCCAATTTTGTCCTCTTCGATTACGGGACGGGAGCCATAATGGCAGTCCCTACCCATGACCAGAGAGATTTCGAGTTTGCCAAAAAATATGGACTAAAGCTCAGGGTTGTCATAACCCCTCCGGACGAGGATCTTAATGAGGAGACCATGTCAGAGGCCTACGTGGACCAGGGGATCTTGGTTAACTCAGGCCCATTTAATGGCCAGCGCAACTTAGAGGCTTTGGACAGTATTGCCGAATATCTGGAATCATTGGGCAAGGGACATAAAACAGTTAATTTCAGGATTAGGGACTGGGGTATATCCAGACAGCGTTACTGGGGGGCGCCTATCCCTATTATTTACTGCGACAAATGCGGTACGGTTCCTGTCCCGGAAGAAGACCTTCCTGTGTTTCTCCCCTTAGATCTCCAAATGAGGCCAAACGGGGGGTCGCCACTCCCTTTTGAACCTGCCTTTTTCGAGACCACCTGTCCCAAATGCAAGAATGAGGCCCGCCGCGAAACAGACACAATGGACACCTTTGTTGAGTCCTCCTGGTATTTTGATCGTTATACATGTCCAAATTACGACAAGGGCCCTCTCGATCCGGAAAGGGTAGATTACTGGATGCCTGTGGACCAGTATATCGGGGGTATTGAGCATGCCATTCTCCATCTCCTTTATTCCCGTTTTTATGCAAGGGTACTGAGGGACCTCGGGCATCACAAGGTAAGCGAGCCCTTTACAAACCTGCTGACACAGGGAATGGTCTGCAAGGAGACCGAGGAATGCCCGGACCATGGGTTTCTATATCCAGATGAGGTCAAAGATGGACATTGTACTATGTGCGGGGCAGAAATAATTACAGGCAATATTGTAAAGATGTCCAAATCCAAGAAGAATGTGGTTGACCCCCAGGAGCTTATAGATCGCTATGGCGCTGACACGGTCCGGATGTTCTGCCTGTTTGCCTCGCCTCCGGACAAAGACCTGGAATGGAGTGACAAGGGCGTCGAGGGATCATACAGATTTCTCAATAGGGTCTGGAGACTGGTGGTTACACATATTGATAACATAACGGGAGTTACACCCTATGAGGGGTGTGAGACCCTTTCAGGGCAATTAAGATCGTTATACCGCAAGACACACGAAACCATAAAGAAGGTGACGGAAGACATAGAAAACAGGTTCCATTTCAATACAGCCATTTCTGCTGTAATGGAACTGGTCAATGAAGTTAATCAACTTCTGAACAATAAAGAGCAAAAAGATGATATTGCCTGGTCTGTGGTCAGGGAGGCCGTCGAGGCCACGGTAGTACTGCTTTCGCCGCTTGTGCCGCATATAACCGAAGAATTGTGGAAGATGTTAGGTCATAACACCTCTCTTATAAAGATGCCCTGGCCCTCTTATAATGAGGATGCCCTGCAGACTGAAACGCGGCTGGTTGTAATACAGGTAAATGGAAAGGTGAGAAACAGGCTCGAAGTGCCCGTCTCATACGGGGCAAAAGAGATTGAGAAGGAGGCATTGGCAGATAAAAGAATCCAGAATTTTGTCGGTGAAAAGCAGATCAAAAAAGTTATTGTGGTCCAGAACAAGCTGGTCAATGTGGTGGTCTAAGATTGTTGATTGATGATTGTCGATTGTAACCTTTGAACCTCTGAACGCGTACAATATGCCTAATAGCAATTTTTTCAAATATTCAATATTCAATATTCAATTCTCAATTCTCCTATCCCTGATTTTCATCTCTGGATGCGGTTATAATCTCCAGGACACGAGGCAGCCAAAAAGAATAAGCATCCCGAGTCTGGCCATACCTTTAATGGCGAGCCCCTCCTCTAATTTAGGTTTTGAAGGCGACTTTACCATGATGATTCGCCAGGAATTTGTCAGCCATTCCCAGGTTCCTCTTGTCTCAAAGGACCAGGCAGCGATGGTTCTGATTGGAAGAGTAGTTGATATAAAAACCGAGGCTCTGAGTTATAAAATAACAGACGGCACATTTGAGGTAACGACTTCTCGCTGGTTGAAGATCAAATTGGCAGCCAAGTTATTAGACCGGGCCACCGGGAAGGTAATATGGAACGATGACAAGATGGAGGAGAAGGCATCCTTCGCTGTCAGCCCGGATCCTTTGAAGACATCATACAACCAGAGAAGGGCGACAAAAATGATTGCCAAATTACTCGCCGAAAGAATCTATCTGAAGACCATGGAAAGGTTTTGATGCCGGCAGATCTCTCCCCTGAACATGTCTTAGACCTGCTAAAACGCGGCCAGTTAGGCAAGGTCTATCTCTTCTATGGTCCCGGGGATTTTCGAATAGAGAGAACACTGAGTCAGGTTCGTGAAGTTTTTATTCCTGAGGCTGCAAGGGATTTTAATCTTCAGATCTTTTACGGGGACAAGAACACAAACCCCGCAGATATCGTTGATGCTGCCCGATCTATCCCCTTTTTGTCTTCAAATCGTCTTATTATTGTCAGGCGTACCGAAAACATTTTGACACCAGATCTTGAAGGGTTTATCCCGTATATTGACAAACCATCAGAATCTACCTGCCTGATATTTGTATCATCCAAGACTGACTTCAAGAAAAAATTCTACAAGAAAATCAGGAGTGCTGGTGGAGCGGTCAATTTTAAACAACTATATGACAGGCAGGTCCTGCCATGGATAAAGAGGATGGCAAAAGATCTCGGGTTAACCATCACCGAAGAGGCCTGTGTCTATCTTCAGGGTATCATTGGAAACCGGTTGAGGGATCTTAACTCCGAGCTTGAGAAACTATATCTCCGCCATGGAAAAGGAGCTGTTGGGGTAGATGAGATCAAGGAACTCGCCATTTATAGCCGCATCTATACAATTTTCGAGTTAATGGATCAGATATCGCTCAGACGGCGATCAGAATCAATGTCCATATTAAGCAGGTATATTGAAGAGGAGGGTAGGGATGCAGCATTCGGAATTATTGGGATGCTTAACAGGCAAATCCGCCTGATTATCCAGGCCAAGTCCATCACCGACCAGGGTGGGCGGGCTCCCGATGTGACTAAGAGGCTTCGTGTCCCACCATTTTTAGCGAATAAGATTCTTCAACAGTCTAAGCATTGGAGCATAGAAAATCTTGAAAACGCCTTGTATCTGCTATATCAGGCCGACGGGTACCTGAAATCGGGCTCTCAGCCACGACTTATTCTCGAAAACCTGGTCTTGTCTTTATAGCCTGTCTGCGTGGAGCGCTGTGGGGCAGATCAGCCTTTAGATGCTGTGAGCTGGTTAATCTGGGTGGCCAAACGGGAAATCTTTCGAGATGCCTGTTTTTTGTGGATTACACCTTTAGAAGCGGCCTTTTGAACAATAGAAACGGTTTTAACAAAGCTCTTTTTGGCCTGGTCTACTGAATTGTCTGATATGGCGGTTCGGACTTCTTTGACCGCCTTCTTGACCCTTGTCTTGTAACCTTTATTATTAATTCTCTTGACTTCGCTTTGCCTTGCCCTCTTAAGGGCTGATTTATGGTTTGCCAAATCCGAGCCTCCTTATGGCAGTAAATATTGATCCCGCGATGCGTGGGATTGACGATTGACTATTGTTGGAGTTAAACTGGACACTCTTGCAACTCAAATAATAGTCAACTTTTCTATATATAAAACAAGATCTACTGTGTCAAGGGTTTTTTGTGCCAAATAGAGAGAGCAACCCTGAAAAAAGAAACCTTGGTCGTGCGGCAGGGGTAGTCAGTTTTTTCACCTTCCAGAGTCGGATCCTCGGCCTGGTTCGCGATATGGTTCTGGCAGCGCTTTTCGGTTCCGGGATGGCTGCTGACGCCTTTTTCGTGGCATTCCGCATCCCTAATCTCCTGCGACGGCTTTTTGCCGAAGGATCTCTCACTATTGCCTTTATCCCTGTGTTTACTGAATATCTGACCCTCAAGACCAAAAAGGATGCATTTGACTTAGCAAGGGTCGTGCTGACGACACTCTCCATTATCTTAGTTATAACAACCCTCTTAGGAATTCTTTTTTCTCCCTGGATAGTAAGGATTCAGGCATTTGGCTTCGGGGGTTCAGGTGTCAAATATGATCTAACCGTTCTGCTTACCCGTATAACGTTCCCATACATATTTTTCATCAGCATTGTAGCCTTTTTCATGGGGGTTCTCAATTCTCTGAGGCGTTTTGCAGCACCGGCAGCCGCCCCCATTTTTCTGAATGTAGGCATTATCGGCGCTGCATATCTGATCTCCCCTCATTGCGAAGCCCCTATTGTTGGTGTAGCAATAGGGGTCCTCATAGGCGGAGCCCTGCAGGTAGCTTTACAGATCCCCTGGGCTCTAAGAGAAGGCCTCAGACTGTACCCGAAATGGCAATTAAATCATCCTGCCTTGAAGAGGATAGGTCTCCTCATGCTCCCTGCGATTCTCGGGTCTGCCGTATATCAGTTCAACCAGTTTATGGGAACGTTACTTGCAACATTCCTCCCGGAAGGGAGTGTTTCATGGCTCTACTACGCCGACCGTCTTGTCCAGTTTCCTCTCGGTATTTTCGCCATAGCCATAAGTACTGCGGCGCTTCCTTCCCTTGCAACTGAGGCAGCGAGAAAGGACCTTGCCCAGTTTCAGAGCACCCTGAATCATGCATTATGCCTTGTTTTTTTTATCACCCTGCCATCCATGGCGGGGTTAATTATCCTTGGCAAACCGATTATTCAGATCCTTTTTGAAAGGGGCGCCTTCAATGTACACTCATCTGCGATGACGGCTTATGCCCTTTTCTATTACACTTTGGGTCTATGGGCATTTGCCGGAGTCCGGATTATGGTTTCAGCATTCTATGCACTCCAGGACACCAGAACCCCTGTAAAAATAGCGGTAATCACCTTGGTAATCAATTTAACTTTGAGCCTGGCGCTCATGGGACCACTGAAACACGGGGGGCTCGCGCTTGCCCTTTCTCTTGCTTCCTCTGTCCAGTTTTTACTCCTGGTTTTTTTCCTAAAGAAAAAAACCTCCACGATCAATCTAAAACCGGTCTTGATATCTATTTCCAGGTCAGCCCTGGCAGCCTCGTTAATGGCTCTTGGTGTTTATTATTTTCAGGCCAAATGGCTAATCGTCGGTGAG
This sequence comes from Candidatus Desulfacyla euxinica, assembly GCA_014382715.1. Taxonomy (GTDB): domain Bacteria; phylum Desulfobacterota; class DSM-4660; order Desulfatiglandales; family Desulfatiglandaceae; genus Desulfacyla; species Desulfacyla euxinica. The sequence continues at coordinate 14,834 of JACNJD010000135.1, forward strand.
GCTACGAGTCTCCCGGGCATGGTTACAAACTTAGCTGCTCTTATAATAATCGGGATAATAATCTTCTTTGGCGCTGCCCGTGCCTTGGGCTGCACTGAAATCGCTACGATCGTGGGGATGTTATCGCGTGAGAGAAAGAAATGAAGTAGGCGTTTACCGGTTCAAAGAGCACCAGGAAAAAATCAACATAAAAAAATTGACTTTTTTAGGCAAAACTCCTCCATTGCGGCTCAAGCCGATTTTTA
>JACNJD010000012.1 GCA_014382715.1 Candidatus Desulfacyla euxinica
TTATAATATCTCGGGCCGCAAACCAGCATAAACAACATAAAAGAAAAGGAGTTTAAGATGATGAATATCGGATGGGTTGGCACTGGCGTAATGGGTGCTTCCATGGCAGGTCATCTTCAGAAGGCCGGTCATAATCTCTCGGTTTTTAATCGCTCCAGAGAGAAAGCAGAGGCTCTGATAAGGAATGGGGCCAAATGGTGCAGTTCACCGGTGGAAGTGGCGGCAAACTCTGAGATAGTCTTCACGATTGTTGGACATCCCGCGGACGTCCGGGAAGTCTACATGGGAGACAGTGGCATCCTCAAGGCAGAAAGCCCCTGCAGCATTGTGGTTGATATGACAACGAGTCAGCCCAGCCTCGCCAAAATGATCTATGAGGAATCGGCAAAAATAGGTGTCGAATCCCTTGACGCCCCTGTTTCAGGGGGCGATGTGGGTGCAAGAGATGCTAAATTGGCTATTATGGTCGGCGGGAAAAAGGAGATTTTCGATAAAGTATTTCCCCTCTTTCAACTCATGGGCCCCACCATCTCTTATATGGGCGGACCCGGTGCCGGTCAACACACAAAGGTGTGTAATCAGATCGTTGTGGCCGGAAATATGATAGGGACATGTGAATCTCTTCTCTATGCGGCCAAACAAGGTCTTGACAAACAACAGGTAATAGATATCGTCGGAAAAGGAGCGGCCAGTTCATGGGCCATCAATAACCTGGGGCCGCGGATCGTTAAAGGAAATTACGATCCAGGTTTCTTTGTGGAACACTTTATCAAGGATATGGGAATCGCTTTGGATGAGGCCGCTGCTATCGGTCTTTCTCTTCCCGGACTCGCTCTGGTGTGGCAGCTGTACATAGCGGTCAAGGCACAGGGTCATGGCCGGTCAGGGACCCAGGCGCTGTTTCTCGCCCTGCAGGCGCTGAACGGCGAGGCATAGGAATTAACCTTTGTGGGTTTTGCGTCTTTTACGTCTTAACTAAACCTTAATCGAAAGCAGGAGATAAAAATGGCTAAACTGTTATGGCAGCCGTCGGAAGATAGAATTAAAGGTACCAACATGTACCGATTCATGACGTTCATTAATGAGAAGTACAATAAAGATTTTGATGAATATGGTTCGCTCTACCAGTGGTCCATTGAAAATATCTCTGATTTTTGGGGATCCATGTGGAAATTTGCCGAAATAAAAACCTCGAAACCCTATACGCAGGTAGTAGATGACGTAACAAAAATGCCCGGGGCCAAATGGTTTGAAGGAGCGCATCTAAATTTTGCAGAAAACCTTCTTCGTTACCGGGATGACCAGGTAGCCCTTATCTTTAAAGGGGAGTTCCAGGATTCCATCAAGATAACATATTCGGAGCTGTATGATGAGGTGGCACGTGTTGCCAAATCCCTGAAAGAGGCCGGGGTTCAGGTGGGAGACAGGGTTGCGGGTTTCATGCCCAACATGCCGGAAACTATTATAGCCATGTTGGCTGCCACGAGTCTCGGGGCGACCTGGTCTTCCTGCTCCCCTGATTTTGGAATAAAGGGTGTGCTTGATCGTTTCGGCCAGATAAAACCTAAGATACTGTTTACGGCCAACGGCTATTTTTTTAAAGGGAAGAGCTTCGATTCCCTCGCGAGAGTCTCTGATATCTTAAAGAAGATCACGTCCATTGAGCATGTTGTTGTGGTCCCTTATACAGAACAAAACCCAGACATCACCCAGTTACCAAAGGCAGTGGACTACAGGGAGTTCAAATCAACAGATAAATCTCCGGAGATTGAATTCGAGCAGCTCCCCTCTGATCATCCCCTCTATATCATGTTTACCTCCGGTACCACAGGTCTTCCAAAGTGCATGGTGCAGAGCGCCGGCGGTATTTTAGTGCACCACATGAAAGAGCTTATGCTGCATGCCGATCTGAAGCGGGAAGACACCATCTTTTACTTTACAACGTGCGGGTGGATGATGTGGAACTGGCTGACCAGTTCATTGAGTGTAGGAGCAACACTGGTTCTCTTTGACGGCAACCCCTTTCACCCGAACCCGGGGGCGCTATGGAAAATGGCCCAGGACGAAAAGATAACGATCTTTGGGACGAGCGCCGGGTATATTGCAGCGCTCCAGAACGCAGGTGTCAAACCAGGCCAGGAGTACGACCTCATACCGTTGAAGGCCGTTTTGTCAACGGGATCCCCTCTTTCTGTTGAAGGATTTGAATATATTTATAATGAGGTTAAGGAGGATCTCCAGTTGGCTTCCATCTCGGGTGGATCAGACATCAATGGATGTTTTGCCGGGGGCAATCCCATGGGCCCGGTCTATGCGGGTGAACTTCAATGCAGACAGCTGGCCATGAAGGTGGAGGCCTTTGACGAAAACGGGAAGCCGGTCATCAACCAGCAGGGGGAACTGGTGTGCACCGCGCCTTCTCCATCCATGCCGATCTATTTCTGGGATGATCCCGAAGGGGAAAAATATCATGCCGCTTATTTTGATGTGTATCCCAATATATGGCGACATGGGGACTTTATAGAGGTCAACGACCGGGGGGGTGTGGTGATCTATGGCCGGTCCGATGCCACACTCAATCCCGGCGGTGTAAGGATCGGAACCGCCGAAATCTACCGGTTAGTGGAAGGTATGGACGAGATCGAGGACAGTCTGGTTGTCGGCCAGAGCTGGAAAGGCGACGTCCGCGTCATTCTCTTTGTCAAGATGGCTGAAGGATGCGATTTAACTGATGAGCTGAAAGGCAGGATCAAGGGAATTTTGAGAAAGAACGCATCCCCGAGGCATGTACCGGCCAAGATCATTGAAACTCCAGATGTACCCTATACCCTGAACATGAAGAAGGTCGAATTGGCTGTCAAGAAGGTTATCGAGGGTCAGGCCGTCCTTAATAAAGATGCCTTAGGCAATCCGGAATCCCTCGACTTCTATCAGAATTTAAAAGAACTTCAGGAGGATTGACCTTGAACCTGG
>JACNJD010000206.1 GCA_014382715.1 Candidatus Desulfacyla euxinica
GGTTCGACATCATAATCCCGAGTATAGTCAGAATACCGTCCAGTTCTTTGCAGGTAGGAATATTCGAGAGATTGAATAGAAAAGGCTCGCCAGGCCTGGGAGAAAACCCAAAAAAACCTAGTTCTGACATAAGTTCCGCCTCTGTCTCTTCTTCTTTCAGCCCGTATATTGCCACCCAGGCTGCCAGGCTTGCCAGACCTGCACCGGCGAGAATCAGTTTGCACGGGCCGCTTCGGATTTTGTTTCTGATGACTTCAGCACTGGCCAGCACTGCCCTCTCCAAGGGGGAGGGCATAGTGGGTCTTGCGCTGATATCAGGAACTTTGCTGTTAAGGTCGTAGAACCACGCATTCTGATGAGAACGACCCTTCAGAAGATGCACTCTTTTGTTTCCCAATTTTGCAAAATAGTCCTTACGGTTTTTACAACTTAGAATCCATTCCTTGATCCAGGCATCCAGGGCATCTGTATCCTTTGCTGCCTTCCTAAGTTCGACATAAAATGGGATATCCTCGGAATAGCTGTCTACCCCAGAAAGGCCCTGGCTGTTCAACCCGCTGGGATGGGCGCCCAAAGGCACTTCGGATACGCTTCTTACTAAACTCCCCGGCAGTCTCACCAGATGAGAATTCTGCCGTATGAAATCCGTGGAGACGATCTTTTCTACGGTTACGATGGCACCTTCCCTGCTGGCAAAAACACCGTAGATGTCCTCTCCCCTCGGAGGCATAAGAATGGTGTTTCCGAATTTATCGGCGGCATGCCCGTGCAGTAAAGTGATATCGGGATTGAGCGCCCGCACCGCTGCCAGACCTGGGACTTCTCCGAAGGGGTCATCTATGAGCCGGCAGTCTTTTTCGTTGGCAACAGCCATGTCACTCCCTACCAGGGATCGTGTGGGCAGAAATCCCACCCCCATGGCGCCTGCAAGTAGCCTCAGTGTAAAGGTGAGAAAGCTCCAATTCTCGAAGGAGACATGTCCTTCCTTAAAGATTCGATTATAAACCGGGTTGGGTCCCATGGTCGGATAGGCCTCGCCCACAAATGCGGTGACGGCTTTCTTAACTATTCCGGCGTGGAACAGTGTCATAATCGGTCCGTGCAGAGTCCCTGCCACAATGGTGAAATCCGGTTGCCCGTTCCAAAACTGCCTTAACAGTTCGTAAATTGCGGCGTGAGAGCGATAGTGAAGACTCAAAAGGTGAATGCGCATCCCCTCTTCAACGTTCTGCTGGATGGCCTCGGCCAGAGGTATGACTTTTGATCTGCCTTCCTCATAGGGCAATGCAAACCTTCTTTCCATTATATCTTGAACAAATTGGGCCATTCCTTCTTTGGAGGAAGTCATCTCCACCTCTTTTTTCTCTTATAGCGTTTATACCCCTTTACAGATATATCCTTTGTGATACCAAGATAGAATTCCTTGACATCTTCCTGTTCCACCAGCCATTCAGTCGTATCAGCAAGGACGATCCTGCCGTTTTCAAGAATATAACCAAACTCTGCGACGCTAAATGCCCTATGAGCGTTTTGTTCCACTAACAGGATTGCAGTTCCTTCCTTATTGATTTTCTCGATGATCTGGAAAATCTGGTCAACGATGAGGGGAGATAAACCGAGAGAGGGTTCATCCAGCAACAGTAGCTTTGGCCTCGACATGAGAGCCCTGCCTATGGCCACCATCTGTTGTTCGCCACCACTCAAAGTCTCTGCACGCTGGCTTTTTCTCCTTTTCAAGACCGGAAAATGATCAAAGACCCGAGCATAATCTTTGTCAAGATCATGATCTCTTCTCCTTATATAGGTTCCCATCCTGAGATTTTCGTGAACATTTAGTTTTGGAAAAAGCTGTCGCCCCTCGGGAACGTGAGCGAGACCGAGGGCAACAATCTTTTCAGGATCTTCCCTCTCAATCCGCTTTTCCATGAATTCCATGGTCCCTTTTTCCGGCTGGTCTTCGTCGTCAAGAATTCTGGAAATGGTGTGCAAAAGTGTGGTTTTACCGGCCCCATTTGAACCCAGGACCGTCACAATCTGGTCGCGCAACACTTTGATGGATATTCCCCTGATAGCCTCTATGACATTGTCATAGTATGTTTCTATGTTGTTAACCTCTAAAAGCGCCATCACCATCTCCAAGATATGCCTTAATGACCTCTTCGTTGGACTGGATCTCCTCAGGTCGACCTTCAGCGATTTTCCTCCCGTAATCAAGTACGGCAATTCGGTCTGATACCCCCATTACGAGCCGAATGTCGTGCTCAACAAGGATCAAGGTAACGCCGAGGTCCTCCCGGATGTCCGTGATCCATACCATCAGATCCTGAGTCTCCTCTAGGTTCATGCCCGAAGAAACCTCATCCATCAACAAAAGTTTTGGTTGGAGAGCCAAAGCTCGTCCAAGCTCTACGAGTTTTTGCACCCCGTAAGGCAGCCTCCCAATCCGTTTGTTCCTGTGCGCCTGAAGGTCGAGGAAATCAATGATCTCTTCTGCCTTTCTTCTATGATCCATCTCTTCTCTCCGGGCCTTTCCATAGAAGATCGCCTGAGAGAGAGGACCGGTACTTCTGAAGATATGCCTTCCGAGAAGAATGTTCTCAATGACGGTCATGTTGGTGAAAAGCTCTATGTTCTGAAATGTCCTGGCAATCCCGAGGCTGCCAATCTGATGGGCCTTAAGTTTCAGAATGTCCCGTTCTTCAAAGATTATCTCCCCTTTATCGGGTTTGTACAGCCGACTAATACAATTAAATATGGTTGTCTTTCCCGCACCATTTGGGCCGATAATTGACAGAATTTCCCCTTCATTGACGTCCAGGCTCACGCCATCAAGGGCCACGACTCCGCCAAAGCTGATTGTCAGCTTTTCAAGGGATAGGAAATCCATATTGTACCCATCTTTATTAGAGCGTTAAAGAGGAAAGGTCCTCCACCAGGTCTTTACCCTAATCCAAA
>JACNJD010000011.1 GCA_014382715.1 Candidatus Desulfacyla euxinica
ACATTACAATCCAGAATCTGTTGAATGATTTGATAGCAAAGACAGGAGAGAATATGGTAGTCAAACGATTTGTCAGGTTTCAGCTCGGAGAATCCGACAACTGATTCGCAGCCTAAGAGATGTTCAAAATAGAACAGACAATTAATTGAGGGATTGAGGACATTGTTTTCAATTCCCCAATTCCTAAATTCCTCAATTCGCAATTCCGGTTTATCGGGGTTAGGTTTATCCGGGTTAGGAGAAACAGAATGAAGGACGAAATTCTTTCAGAACTGCGCCAGAAAATGACCAAGTCTACCGAGGCCCTTGAAAAGGAATTCAAGAGAATCCGGACGGGGCGGGCCTCGACTTCCCTTTTAGAGGGGATCAAGGTAGAATGTTATGATACCCAAATGCCTCTTGAACAGGTCGCCTCTATGTCTGTCCCGGAGAGTCGTCTCATGACCATTCAACCCTGGGACCAATCCATTATCGGCGATATTGAAAAAGGGATTCTCAAATCTGAATTGGGTCTGACCCCCATAAATGATGGCAAAATCATCAGGATCTCAATCCCTCCGTTAACAGAGGAAAGGAGAAAGGAATTAGCAAAATTAGCAAAAAAAATGGCCGAAGAAAGCAAAATATCAATCCGCAATCTAAGACGAGAAGCCAATGAAATGTTCAAAGAGCTGAAGACCGAAAAAGAGATCTCAGAAGATGAGCTTTACAGATCACAGGACGAAGTACAAAAAATTACAGATGAATTTATCAAGAAAATCGATGAGATAACCTCCCAGAAAGAAAAGGAGATTACAGAATTTTAACATTCCGCCCCATTATCCCTCTATTCTTTACAAATTCTTCAAAGCAGCATTCTAATTAGATGACCCAAATTAACTCCAAACAACTACCTGAGCACGTGGCCATTATCATGGACGGCAACGGAAGGTGGGCAGAAAGGAAAGGTCTCAACCGCATCCGTGGACATCGAAAGGGCGCCGACACTGTAAGAAAAATTGTGACCTTCAGCCGCGAAATCGGTATTCGATGGCTTACACTCTATGCCTTTTCCGAAGAAAACTGGAAAAGACCTTCCAGTGAAGTGCAGGGGCTGATGACGCTGCTGAATCGATTTTTGAAAAACGAGCTGAAGGAGATGCAGAAAAATGGGATACAACTAAGAACAATTGGCAGGACCGAAAGACTTCCAAAAAGTACCAGACAAATCCTTCAGGACACTATCGAGAAGACCTCTTCGAACAGTGACATGACACTGACACTAGCCCTCAGCTATGGTGGTAGACAAGAAATCTTAGATGCCATCCTGAAAATTGTCAGCCAAGTACAAGAAAACAAGATCTCTGCCAGCGATATAACCGAAAAACTTGTCTCAAACTCTCTCTATACATCAGGGATGCCCGACCCTGATCTGCTAATACGAACCAGCGGCGAATACCGTATCAGCAACTTCCTTCTCTGGCAGATTTCATACAGTGAGATTTATATCACACAGACCCTGTGGCCTGATTTTGGGGAAAATGAATACGAAAAGGCCCTGAGGGATTATCAGATGAGGGATAGGAGGTTCGGGGGTAGGGACAGATAATTATGCATCTTAAACGATGGCTCACAGCAATAATTGCCATACCTATACTGGTTCTTCTTGTAGGCTTTGGACCAAGGTGGATGTTCTATTCTTTGCTTTGTGCGGCTTCTTTGGCTGGTCTCATGGAATTCTATGCCATAACTGCAGCCCACCTGCCTCGTTTCGTCTGCTGGACCAACTATCTATTGACGTTTCTGCTGTTTGCTGCCCTATACATAAGACAGATTTTAATAGTGCCGGTCATCATTCTCCTGTGGGCCTTCATCCCCATGGCTTCATTCATGCTGGCTCATTCTTCACACAAACCGGGACTTACGGAAAAGCTTGGCAAGGCAGTCCTTGGCCCCATTTACGTGACATTACCACTTGCGCTCCTTGTGCTTATTGACCTACGTCCAGGAGGACAGGCATGGATATTTTTCCTCCTTGCCGTAATCTTTGCTAACGACACCGGGGCTTTTTATTTTGGAAAACTTCTTGGAAAACACAAGCTTTATGAGGCCGTCAGCCCAAAAAAAACCTGGGAAGGCGCCATTGGAGGACTCATTACCAGTGTGATTGTTGCATCCATATTTCTTCGCTTGATCGCACTCCATCCCTTAAATCTGAGCATTGTGATTCTTGTGATAGCCTTGTCCGCAGCAGGCCAGATCGGCGACCTATCTCAATCAATGTTAAAGCGGGACCACGGCATAAAAGATTCGGGGCATATTCTTCCCGGGCATGGGGGCATACTCGACAGAATAGACGGTCTTCTCTTTGCCATCCCTGTTCTTTTTGTTTATCTTTTCTTTTATACGATGTAATATTGACGCCCATGTAAAAAGTCCTTTTTACATGGATTTAGGAATTCAGTCCCGCGCATCGCGGGATAGAAATTGCGAATTATTTTCAACAGTTATAAATAGTGGTATTGTTTCAAACCCTGCAATTTTCGACACTTACGAGACCATCAATATTTATATAGTAGCGAAAGCGCATAATAAGTCAAAATGAAAAATATAACCATCTTAGGATCTACAGGGTCAATCGGAGTCAGTGCCCTCGAACTAATTAGCTCCAATCCTGAAAAGTACAAAATCGTAGGCCTTTCAGCCGGCACAAACAAGGATCTTCTTTTACACCAGATAGAAGTTTTCAGACCCAAAGCCGTCGCCGTCTTGGAAAAATCCTTAGCAACCGAGTTGAAGAGCCGCCTACCCGCAGGCAACGCTCCCGAGGTTTTCTTTGGCGTCGAGGGATTTGTACATCTGGCAACCTTGAAAAGCGTGGATACCGTTATTTCAGCAATGACCGGCGCAGCAGGCCTGATACCCACTTATGAAGCCATTAAGGCCGGAAAGG
>JACNJD010000062.1 GCA_014382715.1 Candidatus Desulfacyla euxinica
TGCGGTATCGATGGTTCATCTTCTGGATTCTGGCCCTGGGCTACGTCCTGGTCTATTTCCACCGGCTTTGCCCGGCGGTAGTCGCCCTGGACATGATGCGGGACCTGAATGCCGGGGGAGCGCTTCTGGGGTTCCTGGGGGCCGCCTATTTCTACCCCTATGCGCTTATGCAGCTGCCGGCAGGTCTCCTTTCCGATTCATGGGGTGCGCGTAAGACCATCACCGTCTTTTTCTGCATCGCTTTTGTAGGGTCGCTCCTCTTGGGAATGGCCACCACGACCCTCTGGGCCATTTTGGGAAGGACATTGGTGGGCATCGGCGTGGCCATGCTCTTTGTACCCACCATGAAGGTCCTTGCGGAGTGGTTCCGGGTCCGTGAGTTCGCCATGATGATGGGCATCCTCATGGCAATGGGCGGGATTGGCTCCCTGACTGCGGCCACCCCTCTGGCGCTCCTAAGCTCGTGGATCGGCTGGCGATTGTCTTTTGTGGCGGTGGGTATCTTCACCCTCTTACTCGCTATTCTGGTCTGGACGGTGGTCCGCGACCGGCCGGCCGACCTGGGATGGCCTTCACCTACGGGTCCCAAAAATGACGAAGAGGAGCCCATCGAGCTGTGGGAGGGTGTCCGCATGGTGCTTTCGTCCCGCTCCTTCTGGCCTCTGGCAATCTGGTTTTTCTTTAACTGTGCGGTCTTTTTCTCCTTCGGGGGACTCTGGGGCGGGCCATATCTCATGCACTTATACGGCTTAAGCAAGGCCCAGGCAGGGCATATACTGTCCATGATCGCAATAGGCATGGTCCTGGGCAGTCCTTTGCTGAGCTATCTGTCCAACAACGTCTTTCACGGCCGAAAGCCCGTCCTGATTGCTGGCACCGCCTGTCTCCTGGTTCTCACGGCCTTGCTGGCCTTCATGACGGACAGGATTCCACCTGCGGGTCTATACGGGCTCGTCCTGGGTATGGGCATCTTCGGCGGTGCGATCGTAGTGGTGGGATTTACCGCAGCCAAGGAGTATTTTCCGGTCCGGATTGCGGGCACGGCCGTGGGCCTGGCCAATCTCTCTCCCTTTCTGGGAGGCGCTATTTTTCAGCCTCTCCTGGGATATATCCTGGAGAGCCATGGAAGGGTAGGTGGCGCTTTTACTGTTGCCGGCTATCAGCAGGCCTTTCTCTTGCTCTTTGGCTCCGCCGTAGTCGCTTTCATCTCCTCTCTCTGCATGAAGGAGAGCATGAAAAAGGAATAACCCTAACAAGACCTAAAGCACAGATTTCCGGAACATTAAGGTCTGATATTCAACCAGTTAACGTGCACCCACCCCAATTCGACCCTGGGCCATATGCTTCGTCCTTTTTAAGCCAAATATCCCCTTGCCCCCATGTCGCTGAGGACTGGGAATTGCCCGCATATGCTTTTTTGGGGCCGGCGCATTGTAGTTGAAATCCGCCAAGGTTCGGCGCTCAACCTTTGAGCCGATGACACGATCAATAGCATTGACCATTTGATTGTCATCACGGGTAATCAACGTGAATGCATCCCCGTATTGGTCGGCTCGTCCGGTTCGGCCGATACGATGTATGTACGCATCCGGGGTGTTGGGCATATCATAATTGATAACGTGAGAGATCTGACAGATATCAATACCGCGTGCAGCGATGTCGGTGGCTACCAGCACCTGAAATGTCCCGTTGCGAAAGCCGTCAAGCGCCGCCTGTCGGCGGCCCTGGGAAAGATTCCCTTGAAGCGACGTGGAACGGAAACCGGCCTTTGACAGTTTTTCGCCAAGGCGTTTGGCACGGTGTTTGGTACGTGTGAACACAAGCACGGATTGAGAGTTGATATGACCGAGAAGTTTCAGCAGAAACGCCGTTTTCAAATGCTGTGCCACCGGATAGTGGGCGTGGCTGACGGTGTCCGCCGGTGCGGTTTCCCCTGCCTTTATTGTGATCGGGTCCATAAGAATATCTTTCGCCAGGCGGTGGATTTCATTGGACATGGTAGCTGAAAACAAAAGTGTTTGCCGCTGCGCCGGGACGTGTTTCAGTATTCGCCGGATGTCCGGAAGAAATCCCATATCAAGCATATGATCGGCCTCGTCAAGGACCAGCACTTCTACCCGGCTGAGATCGATCGTTCCACGGCCCATGTGGTCAAGGAGCCGACCGGGGCAGGCAACAACAATCTCTGCGCCCCGCTTCAGTTTTTGAATTTGAGTGTTGATGTTCACCCCGCCGTAGACTGTAATGCTTCTCATGCGGGTCTCTTTTCCCAGGCTGTTGATGGCATCGTGAATCTGTTCAGCCAATTCGCGAGTGGGAGCGATGATCAGTGAACGGACATGACCGCGTTTACCCTGCATTAAACGGTGTAAAATCGGCAGTGCAAAGACTGCCGTTTTACCGGTACCAGTCTGGGCCAGGCCCATAATGTCTCGGCCGTTCATGACCGACGGGATAGCCTTGGTCTGTATAGGGGTCGGTGTAACAAACCCCGCAGCAACTACTCCTGCCTCAACTCTGGGGTCTAACTTAAATGCTTTAAATTCCATAAATTCCTTTTCTATGTTGAACCGATCTCAAACGCATTGTTTGATTACACTTCCCTTTAGGGATCACACTACAGATAAGTGGATTCTGTCATGGGGATCTTGTTTCGCACCTCAGGAATATACCTAAGCATTCTGAAACAATCTTGCATTTCACTTGGTGAATATTCCAAGGGCGATGGTCTGAAACTGGGAACCTGTACTTTCTCTGGCGCCACCGGTTGTGGGAGAGCAGCAGGTTCAAGCACCCTTTTAGAGGAGCAAAATAATAGGATAGATTAAGGAGGTGTTGAGATCGGCTATGTGTTAAAATAAAAAAGCCCCGAACTTATTCCGGGGCTTACGATACCGCCTTTTTCATCTTTTCATCCAGGAACAGCAA
>JACNJD010000142.1 GCA_014382715.1 Candidatus Desulfacyla euxinica
ATCTCAAGCTTTTTGTCTCTATTAGAAACATGGCAGAGGTTCAAAGAGCACCAGGGTTCAGAGGTTCATAGGTTTAGACAGTTACCAATTGAGTTTTATGAAAAAAGTGCAACAAATTTTTTACAACCTGCTTAGGTTCCGCTCAGAGTTTGGGATTCATGGATTACATTAAGGAGATTTTTTTAATTCCTCAATTCCTCAATCCCTAATCCCGCGGTCCGCGGGACGCAATTCCGGTTTATCCGGATTAGTCCTAAAGAAGTCCGTGGAGGGTTTGAAGTAGATCAGAGAATTCGTCTCTCTTAAAGCAGAAATGCAGTTCGCGAAATCTTTGTCTAAAGGCCTTGACCCGGGTCTGAACATTGATCTCTTTTTTCACAACGTCGTGGACCAGACCCGCTAATTCCCTGAAGTCGTCTTCTTCCATGCCAAAACGCGTCATTTCGGAAACGCCGAGGCGCAGGGCTCCTGCGGCAGTAAAGCCTTCTTCTGAAGGGATAGCCTGGTAATTGCAGATGATATTGCTGGCCTCCAATCGACTGGCTATCTCCGGGCCAAGACCGTAACCCACCTTTACCACTACCTGGTGTGTCTCGGTATAGTCGATGGAGGGGTCGCCCGCGACATCCATGCCGCGCTCTCTGAGGGCTCGAGCAAAGGCCTTGGCATTGGCAATTACTTTTGGCTGGTATCTATCTTTGAAGTGGTTCATTTCGTAGGCAGCTGCCAGCAGCCCCAGCAGGGTCCCGAGATGGTGGTTGGAGACAGACCCTGGGAATGTCCTCCGGACCAGGGCCTCCCAGAGATCGTAGCGTTCTTCATCCTTTAAATAGCTGCATCCAACAATGCCTCGCTGGGTGCCGAAATAAGTTTTGTGGGTTGATCCGGTTACCAGGTCAGCACCCTCGTCAAATGGCTGTTGGAAGTGAGGGCCGATCAGCCCTAAGACATGGGCCATGTCATACATCACCACCGCATCAATCCTTTGGGTATCGAGGAACTGGCGGATCTCTGCAACGGGCTCTTTATGAAGGACCATGCTTTTTCCAAAGATGATCAGTTCCGGCCGAAATTCATCAATCAATTGAAGCGTGGCCGGCACGTCGATCTTGTATGGGTTCCCGGGCAGTACTGGGAAATTTACCACTGCCGGCCGTTCAGTGTGCGGGTCATGAGCTATGAAGTCCCTGAGAGCGCCCATGGGCTGAGCGCTGAGGTGGCCGCCCTTGCCGATATGATTGCACATGGCCTGTCTTATCCGGCGCGGTTCGCACTTACGGTCGACTCGGTTGAGATAGTCGATCATCGCGCTGAACAGGGCCATATTGGCCATCTGCCCGCTGATAAGACGGGTTTCCACCTCAGGGCAGCCTAAGTATTTCCGCATCTCATCTTCGAGCAGATGTTCGACCTCGGCGATAAAGTCGGTGCCCTGGTAGTAGAAGATACCCGCGTCGTAGAACGCCTCCGACTGTTTATGCTCGGCGTAGCGAAAGGCCGGATCCATTACTGACAGGAGGCGGGCCATGGGGGAGAGCGTCATCTCTGAGGGGATAAGGTTGATGCACTCCTGTTGTCGCCAGATGGTATTCTCCACAGTTTTTTTCAGAAGGTGGCGGATCTTGTCTGTTGTATCTCCGGCGGGCAATTTCTCTGAAAGAGTTTCGTGGTCGAATAAGATCGACCGGGCATAGGGGGGGGCATCGGAGCGCATGTGAAAAGGAACTACCACGGCCTCTACTGCCTTGCCGCGGATCTCTATCCCGAGCCTTTCATCCTCAACTATATCACTATCGATATAGCCTAAGCAGATGGAACGAAGCTCCTGTTGGTCGGTCTGCACCGATTCCAGGCCTTCTCCTTCTACAGACCACATGGGAACCATGGTCCCGCTGGTGACATAGCCCACGTGCCTCTCTCCCTTAAAGATTTTTGAGCCTGCACGGGCTATCCCTCTCTCAACTATCGCGATCGGCCGGATCATGCGAGGCAGATCCGCCATAAGAGAGTAATCACGGGAAATAATTCCCTTCAGGGCCTCAAACTGTCTTAAAAGAGGCGCACGGCCTAAGAACTCACCCTTGAGGGGTGAAAAACTCACAGCAGATTTTGCCACCTGGCAGGCCAATATGGGAATCTCGTTGCCATCACTGTCTACGCCAAGTTCATGCCCGTAAAGCGGCAGTCCTGCCTCTAAGCGAAGAGTGTCGCGGGCTCCAAGACCCACAGGTGAAGCCCCTTCTTCAATGAGCCGGTCCCAGAGCATCAGGGCGTTATCCTGCCCGATAAATAACTCGAAACAGAGCGGTTCGCCGGTATAGCCGGTCCGGGCAATCATAACGTCCGCACCTGAGATGGAGACGGTAGCCACGCTGTTTCGTTTCGGTTCCGGGAGTTCCCCGGTTGTGATAACACGTTGCAGTATCTGTCGTGACCGTGGACCCTGTAGAGAGAGCATGGAGATCTCTCTGGTTCGGTCAAGGAGTTCGATCTCGTTGGTTTCTGGCAGGAAGGTTTGAAGGTGCTTCCAGTCCTTATCCCTGTTGGCCGCGTTAACAACTAACAGGTACTCATCCTCTTTAAAACGATAGAGATATGCATCATCAACAGCCCCACCGGTTTCATTCGGGATGAGGGTGTACTGGGCGCCCGTTGTCCTGATGTCGAGTGCTGCCGCATTATTGGTCAGGGTATGCTGGAGGAACTTTAATGCGCCTTTTCCTCTGACTATGAACCGGCCCATATGGGATACGTCAAAAAGCCCTGCCCCTTTTCTGGTGGATAGATGCTCTCTTATAATGCCCGCTGGATACATTACGGGCATCTCCCAGCCGCCGAATTCCACCATCTTGGCGCCCGCGGCCACATGCCGGTCGTAAAATAATGTTCGTTGAAGTTGGTTCATCAACTGTCCTTATTCCTAAGAGCCTATTTGGTTTCCGGCACATCCACCTCCACAAAGATATTGTTTGCCTCGTTATTCCTTAATGTCAGGACAAAATCCCTGAGCTTGACAGCTACAGGATCTTTGAGGGGTGCTCGCCCCTGGATCTGGATGCTGGTTTCAGGGACCATACCCATTTCCCTTATCCTTCTGCCCATATCACCGGTTGCAGAAACCTTTTTTATGATCCCCTCCTGATTATTTGACATCTCCCGCATCTTTATTATTTTCTTCATGGCGAGCATTCACTCCTTTTCAATTCAAAACACAAATCCACGATGTATCTTCAGCTACCACATCACTCCGATACTCCTGTACTCCAATACACCGTAGGTGCCTACGTCTCAAGAAACCGGCTGAAGGCAGTCACGGATCCGGGTCAGATTCCCGGGAGTCGCTACCAGAAGGTGTTCTTCAATCTTTTTTCCGCCCAAATATTCATTGAGGAAAAACCCATCCCCGTTCATCCTGTAAAATTTTGCCCCTGCCGCCTCAACAATGACCCGGGTAGCGGCCAGGTCCTGATATGTTTCATGGGTGATAACCGCCGCCTCTGCCTGCCCTCCGGCAACGTAACATAGATGAGCGGCCGTGCACCCGAGACTGCGGATCTTCCCCGGAAAAGAGGTACGGTACTCGGTGTGAAATCGTGAATAGGTGAGGAGGACGCTCTCATCATTGACTTCGGACTGGTTCAAGGCGCAGATTTCGTCGTTTCCCCGATAGGCTTTCTGGCCTGCACGGGCATGAAAGAGGTCTCCTGTCGCAGGCATATAAAATAGGCCAAAAACGGGCCAGGCATTTTCAAGCAACGCCAGAGAGATTCCCCAGACAGGGATGCCTCCCTGGAAATTAGCAACACCGTCTAAGGGGTCAAAGACCCATAGGTATCTTGTGCTATCGTGACGATAGCCTTTGTCCTCCTGGTTGTTGGCAAATATGAGATGATCGGGAAAATGGGCGGCAAGCCGGTCTTGAAAAAAATCGGTCAGATGGAGCTCCGCTTCAGTAACTAATTCCTCATCAAATCGCAAATCGCGGTTTCCCGTTCCATAGAAAGAAAGTGCTTTCTCTCCGGCATCGCGAATCGCCTGCATGGCAAATTCAGTCAAATCTTCAATCTTATGCACTTCTGCAACCACTGTTTTACCTCCTGACTAACAATTTAGGAATTCAAGGATTGAATGAAATACCCTCTTCTTAATTCCTCAATCCTCTAACCCAAAATAGATCTCGAGACAATAGTTTTTTCCATCTCCTTGGTGCCTTCGTAAATCTCCAATATCTTGGCATCCCTGTATAGTCGCTGGACCTTGTACTCGTCAATGTATCCATAGCCTCCATGCATTTGTAGTGCCTCGTCGGCGCAACGGACTGCCATTTCAGCGGAATACCATTTAGCCATGGCAATGAGCCCGTGATCGATTTTGCCCTGATCCACGGACCAGGCCGCCTCATAGTAGAGATTTTTTGCCGCCTTAATCCAGGTAGCCATCTCGGCGATCTTGAACTGGGTCACCTGGAAAGAGGCTATTGAAGCGCCGAACTGGTGTCTCTGCTTGGTGTGGCGGACAGATTCCTCGAGTGCGGCCCTGGCTAATCCAACTGCCTGGGCAGAGATATGAAGCCTTGTGCGGTTAAAAAAAGCCATTAACTCATGGAAGCCTTCACCCTCCTTGCCTACCAGGTTGTCAATAGGTACCCGGACATCATTAAAGGCCAGCTCTGCTGTATCAGAAGCCCGGATACCTAATTTCCCCCTGATCTTGGTCGATTCGTAACCGGGTGTCTCTGCCGGGACCAGGATAAAGCTGTGTCGCTTATGCTGCGATGGATTGTCCGGATCAGTTTGGCAAAAAATGAGCATATACTTGGCTACGTTGCCATTTGTGGCAAACATCTTGGTGCCGTTGATCACCCACTCATCGCTATCCTTGATAGCGGTGGTGGTAGCGCTTGTGACATCACATCCGGCGTCAGGCTCTGTAATGGCAGTGCCCATAATCGCCTCCCCTGCCACCAATTGGGGAAGGATCAGACGCTTCTGATCTTCCGACCCGAACAGACCGAGTAGCTCTGAGCCAAAGGTGGTGGAAAGGATGGCCTGGCCGATCCCGGGATCTACGGCCCAAAACTCCTCCGCTATGAGACAATGTTCAAAAAAACCGTATCCGGCTCCGTCAAATTCTTCATCAATAAATACGCCAACAAAACCTAATTCGCATGCCTTCCGCCACAGGTCCAGATCAAAAGACTCGTTTCGATCAAACTCCAGTGCCCTGTCAGGAAATTCCCCCGCTGCAAACTCCCGGGCCGCCTTTATGATATCCTGCTGCTCTTTTGTGAGTGTGAAATCCATTCCTTGCTCCTTCCTAAAATTCCGCTTTCAAGGCATCCGCAACCTTGAATAGATCATCCGAAATACCGTAATCCGCAACCCTGAAGATGGGGGCCTTCCTGTCTTTGTTGATGGCAATCACAGTCCCTGCGCCTGTAATCCCTGCCACATGCTGAAATGCCCCGCTGATACCCAAGGCAAGATAGACCTTGGGTTTAACAGATTTTCCGGAGGTGCCTACCTGGTGGTATTTCGGCAGCCAGTTCTTGTCCACCACGGGCCGGGAGCAGGAGAGGGTGGCGCCCATAAGGTCGGCTAATTCCTTGATTGTGGCAATATTCTCCTCTTCACCGACACCTCTCCCTATGGATACCAGAAGTTCGGCCTGGGTGATATCTATTTCACCGGCTCCGGTATCAACAAATTCGATAAACTCTTTCTCAGGTTCGGTCAGGTCAGAGGGGAGCTCCTGCATCATTATCTCTCCCGGGTTTTTCTCTACACCATCTGGGGGCAGAAAGGCCCCTGGCCTTACGGTGACTAAATAGCCTGGGGATTCCTTGAATGAGACCTTAGAAAAGAGCTTCCCGCTGTAAATCTGTCGGGTGACTATGGGACGACCGTCCTCTGTCTGAATATCCACACAGTCAGTGGCAAGGGGAAAGCCTGTCTTTATGGAAAGGGCAGGCGCAAGGTCCATCCCCCACGAGGTATGACCGATAAACGTGAGAAAGGGAGTATGCTCAAGAATAAGCCTGTTAAGGATCTCTTTGTAGAGATCGGCGTTAAAAACTTCAAGACGGTTATCCTCAAAGGCGATGACCCGATCTGCCCATTTTGCCAGATTATTCACAAATCCCTGGTCTTTTCCACCGAGGAGTAAAGCGGTCAGGTTGTGGGAAGAGGTCCGGCATAACTCTCTGGCCTTAAAGAGCATCTCAAAGGTAATCTCTCTTATTTCACCTTTTCTATGTTCTACAACAACAAATATCTCACCCATTTAGATGCTCACCCCCTTTTCTTTCATGATCTGTATAATCTGGCCCGCAACCGAAGAGGGGTCACCCTCTATCATTTCAGCCCCTTCGGTCTCCGGTGGGAGAAAGACCTCCTCGATCATGGTTCGCTGTGCAAGATCATCCTCTGAAAGACCTAAATCTTCTACATTGATGACAACAAGTTCCTTTTTCCTGGCCTTTCTTATCCCCATGATAGAGACGTATCTCGGATCATTGATGCCGGTCTGGATGGTCAGAAGGGAGGGGAGTTTTATTTTAGAAATCTCATCCATCCCGCCTTCCAGCTCCACCCTTATGGTGGCGGCATTTCCTTCTGGTTCCATGCCGGTTACCACAGCCGCATGGCTCAGACCCAACTCTTCCGCCAGCATGATTCCCACCATTGCGGCATTATCATCGTCCGCCTGAACCCCCGTCATTATAAGGTCGTAGTCCAGGTCTCTGATTGTTTTTGCAAGGATCTTGGAGATGGTAAATCCGTCCAATTCACGTTCTCCCGCCTCAATCCTGATGGACTTATCCGCACCCATTGCCAGGGCCCTCCTCAAGATCTCTTCATCATCCTCATCACCAATGGTTATGGCGGTCACGGTTCCGCCGAACTTCTCCTGGAGGAGAACCGCTTCTTCTATGGCATAGTTGTCCCAGTCATTAATCACATATGCCAGGGCATCCTTTTTAACGCCCTTCCTGAGTTCATCAATCTCAAGGTCCACCTCCTGGGTCAGGGGGACCCTCTTTATGCAGACAATGATATTCATGTCGTACCTCCTGAATCCGGATGAACCCGCCATAGGCGGACAAGCCGGAAAAGTGCCTAAAGTGAGCTAAAGTGCCTAAAATGCCCAAAGTTATGGTAACCACCAAGATATATGGTTTTCCCAGCCTCTGGTACTTCCATCAAATCAACAATCATCAATCCCTCAATGTTGAGACAAGAAGTCCCATCAGATCAACCACTCGCATCTCATCTTCCATTCCGCCGGTCTTGATGGCATCTTCAAAGTGTATGTAGCAGAAGGGACACGCCGTGACAATGACATTTGCGCCTGCCTCTTTGGCCATCTGCATCCTTTTTTCGGCCATCCGCATCTCCTCTTGATCAATCTCATGCCACAGCATCACATCTCCCCCGCCGCAGCAAAAACTCCTGTCACGGGACCGCTCCATTTCTACTAGTTTAAGGTCCGGAATCGCCCGGAGCAGTTTTCTCGGGGCATCGTATATCCCGTTATGACGCCCTAAATAGCAGGGGTCGTGGTACGTGTATATATTTCCTTTTTCTAATGGTCTCAAGGGTTTCAAGCTGCCGTTATCGATCAGATCTGCAAAAAACTGGGTATAGTGAACCACCTGGAGTGATCCGGGATAATCATTCTTGAGTGTGTTAAAGGCGTGGGGATCGGTGGTGACGATTCTGTTGAAACGGATCTCGTTCAAAGTCTCCATATTTTCCTCAAGCAAGAGCTGGAAGAGGCCCTCCTCACCCATCCGGCGTATCTGATGGCCTGAATCCTTCTCAAGGGCCCCCAGGATGCCGAAGTCAATCCCGGCAATATGAAATCCAGCGGCGATGTTAGAAGCGATTGCCTGGGCAGCCGGATCATAGGAACCATAGCTGTCAACAAAAAAGAGTACATCTACCTCATCGCCCTCTCTCAAGACCCTTACCGGCGTACCCTCCATTTCCTTAATCCAGTCCGCCCGTTTTTGGGCTGGTTTGCCGAACGGATTTCCTGTTTTTTCAAAATGCATTAACACCTTGTTGAAGGTCTTTGGATTCTGCGATGTCTCGATCAGGTGGCGTCTCATATCTATGATCTTGTCTATATATTCTACGAAGACCGGACATTCCTCTTCGCATGCCCCGCAAGTGGTGCATGACCAGATTTCATCGTTTGATATAATGCCACCTACCATTGCCTGGGAATCTTCTTTAGGAGCACCCCCGTGTTTTCCTCTGATTAGGGGCGCCCTGTCAAAACAATGATCCCGCAACTTGATGGTGAGCATCTTTGGTGAAAGGGGTCTCCCGATGGTATTTGCCGGGCAGTTATCAGAGCATCGACCGCACTCCGTACAGGTGTAGAAATCCAGGATATGCTTCCAGGTAAAATCTTCTATCTTTTCAACCCCTATGCTCTCCAATTCATCGATATCCTCCACATCCCAGCGCGCCGGCTTTATGGACCCTCTTGAGAGTTTTTTGAAAAACACGTTTGGCAATGCGGTAATAATATGGAAGTGTTTACCAAGGGGGAGAAAGTTCAGGAAAAAGAAAAAGGCCAGGATATGCAGCCAGTAGCTCACAGCATGAGTGCAGGCAAGAAACCGGGGCTCAGAGCCCTCCAGGATTAATGCTGCCAATTCAGAGGCAGGGAGCCATTTCACATGACCTGACTGATCCATGAGAAGAGCGCTGCCCTCATAAAACATGTCCGTGAGCATCAGAAAAGAGATGAGACCGAGGACGAAATAGGCCTCCAACTGATGACTTCCCCTGTATCTTTCGGGCCGGATCAGGGCCCGTCGCAAAATAGCCCAGACACACGCGCCGAGCACGATCAATTCAAACAGGTCTTTAAAGGTATCATAAAAGGAACCAAAAGCGGTCTGCATAAGGGGATAAAAAATGGGGATGTTTAGCCCTTGTGTCACTAAGTCAATGGAACGGAGCCCCAATACTACAAATCCCCAAAATATCATGATGTGGATCACACCCGCCCACAGATAGCGCGGCTGCCGCTTTTGAATAATCCCGTAGAAAAAGAGACCTGAAAGCCTTCTTGCAAGAGAGGCAAGACGGGGGTCGGCTTCTCCTGAACGGATCAGGAGGGATCTCTTGTAGATGATATAGAAAAACAGGGAAAGCCCTGCAATGAAGATTGCCCAGGCAAAAACATAACCTGGCAAACCGAAGTATGTATCATTAACCGGATGTATTGGAAGCATAATAATAACCGTTCAAGGTTCAGAGGTTCATTCTGGTTAGGCCCTACTTCAAAACGCCCCTTGTAAATATTTCAGTAAATATTTCAGCCAGCCTGTCTAAATCCACAGCCCCATCCTTATGGTACCATTTGATGGTGTAGTGCACCATTCCAAGGAAGGCAAATATCGCAAAACTGTGTGGGATCTCCTTTGTCATCTGATGGCCTCCCAATTCTTCAAAGACCCCTTTAAAGAGTTGAATATACCTTCTCTCCTTATCCACCAATATACGTCGGTGTTCGCTATTTAAGGAGTTTTGCTCATTGACCAGCAGTATAAGGCGCTCCTGATCCCCAGCATAATAGCGGGTATAAAACCTGAGTATCCTGTTTAATTTTTCCTGCGGCTGGAGATCAGTTGCACAAATCTCCTCCATGGTCGCCAGGGCACTGTCCATGGCTTCATTCATCAGCTTAAACAGGATATCCTCTTTAGTCTTGAAATAATGATACAGGGATGACTGGTTCATACCGAGTTCCCTGGCAATCTCCCGCATGGAGGTGGAATGATAGCCCTTATGGGCAAAAAGGTGAGCTATAACGCGCTGGATTTCCAGGCTTTTCTTCAGGTTCTTTGGGCTGGGCATATTCAATCTCAATTATTGCCAAACAAACGTTTGATTGAAAAATACCATTCAACCGGGGGGTTTGTCAATCTTTATTTATACCCGATTACGGGTTCAAAGCTTGATGGTCTCGTAAAAAGTCTCCGAGGCCGTCACTCCCGCGAACGCGGGAGTCCAGAAGTGGTAGATTTTCCTGGATTCCCGCTTTCGCGGGAATGACGAAAATTGGTCATTTCTTACTTTTTACGAGTTTGTCAAACTTACACTCTGATCAAATTTCGCCCCTGTTCGATGATGGGATGACATGATTCTTGTTTGACAGTATGACTGCATAGTTATAATATATTGGACGGATCGTCAAATAATTGAGAGGTCTGAAGTAGAAAGGGATGCCGGCAACCGGGTGTCCTTTTGGAAATCTAAGAGGGTTGACATAGAATACGACGCTGGGCTATGAAGACGACTACTGTCTGAGACACCAGATACGGAGGAACTGTGGCCGAAAAGAAATTTGAAGATGCGATGCAGCGATTAGAAGAGATTGTTCAGGGTCTTGAGCAGGGGGATCTGCCGTTGGGAGATTCCCTTAAAGTGTTTGAGGAAGGGATGGAGTTGGCCAAATTCTGCTCCAAGGAACTTGAATCTGCAGAGAAAAAAGTATCCCTCCTTGTCAAGGAAAGCGGCGGGAAATACAGCGAAGTCCCATTTGAACTGGATGGAGCGAAAGATGCCTGATGAAGCTGTTCCGAATTTAAAAATCTATCTCGCTGAAAAAAAGAAAACGGTGGAGGCTGCCCTCCAGGGTTATTTTCCTGAACCTGAAGGTCTGACATCTGATCTGATAAATGCCATGAGGTACAGCCTGTTTGCAGGAGGTAAGAGACTGAGGCCGATCCTCTGCATCGCAGGGGCCGAGACAGTGGAGGGCTCTGGACGACAGATCCTCCCGGTGGCATGCGCTTTGGAATTGATACACACCTACTCGCTGATACATGATGATCTCCCCCTGATGGATGATGACGATCTCAGGAGGGGGAAACCGACCAATCATAAGGTATTTGGAGAACCGATCGCGCTCCTGGCCGGGGATGGCCTGCTCACCGAGGCCTTCAACCTGATGACTTCAGTACATATTTCAGGCAAAATATCTCCTCAGATTCTTCTCAGGGCCATAAGCCTGATTTCCCGTGCTGCCGGATATGATGGGATGGTGGGTGGCCAGGCCGTAGATATTCAATGGGAAGGAAAGAAGGCTGATTTTACGGTTGTGAAGTTTATGCACATCCACAAGACAGGCGCCCTGATCACCGCGTCCGTGGCCTCCGGCGCTATCTTAGGAGGCGCTGACGAATCCCAGATCGAGGCCATTACCTCCTATGGCGAAAAGATCGGGTTGGCCTTTCAGATCTCTGATGATATCTTAGATATTGAAGGTGACAGCAAGACCATGGGCAAGAAAGCCGGGGCAGATGAACAAAAAGGGAAAATGACCTATCCTGCGGTCCTCGGTCTAAATGAATCTAAGCGAATCCAGTCGGAACTGGTTCAAACAGCTGTCCTTGACCTGCGGGAATTCGGCAGCAGGGCTGAGCCCCTCCGCCAGATTGCCCGATATATTATTAAGAGAAAAAAATGAATACACCTGACACAAGAGAAAGCTTGTTGGACAAGATCAACAGCCCTAGAGACCTTAAAGACCTCTCCCTTGAGAAACTTCAGCAGCTGGCAAAAGAGCTTCGCCAAAAGATTATTGAGACAACATCCAAGACCGGGGGGCATTTGGCCCCGAGTTTAGGGACTGTAGAACTGACCCTTGCCCTCCACTTCGTCTTTGACGCTCCCGAAGACAAGATCATCTGGGACGTGGGGCACCAGGCCTATGCGCACAAGCTGATTACGGGGCGCAGGGATCAGTTTCACACCCTCAGGACCTACGGGGGGATCAGCGGGTTCCCTAAAAGGTCGGAAAGTCCCTACGACGCCTTTGACACCGGACACAGCAGCACCTCTATCTCAGCGGGTCTCGGTATCTCAACTGCAAAATGTCTAAAAGGAGAAAAGAGGAAGGTCGTATCGGTGATCGGAGATGGCTCTATGACTGCCGGTATGGCCTTTGAAGGGCTTAATCAGGCTGGTGAGACTGAGAAAGATCTTATCGTTGTCTTAAACGACAATGCCATGTCCATAGCACCGAATGTGGGGGCCTTCTCGTCTTTTATAAGTAGAAAGATGACCGGCAAAAGGTTCGTCAATCTGAGGAGAGATCTGGAAAACTTTATCAAATCCCTGCCCGGCGTAGGGGAGAACATCTTGAAGTTCGTCCGCAAGAGCGAGGATTCCTTTATCACATTTTTTACACCGGGTATGATGTTCGAGGCCTTTAAGTTCAAATATATCGGGCCTATTCAAGGGCATCGCATTGACCGGCTCATTGAGGCCTTTACAAATGCCTCCCATTTAGAGGGTCCTGTCCTGGTTCATGCCCTTACTGTAAAGGGTAAGGGGTATGAGTTTGCTGAAAAGGATCCGGCCCACTACCACGGGGTCGGTTCATTTGAGATCCCCACTGGTTCACCTCCAAAGGACGAGCCCAAGCCCCCGCCATCCTATACCGGCATATTTGGTAAGACCATGGTAGAACTTGGGCGGAAGAATGAGAAGCTGTTTGCCATTACAGCGGCTATGCCCGAAGGGACTGGGTTGGCTGCGTTTTCCAAAGCCTTTCCCAAAAGATTCTTAGATGTGGGGATAGCCGAACAACACGCGGTAACTTTTGCCGCCGGCCTTGCCACCGAAGGATTCAGGCCGGTAGTGACAATATATTCTACCTTTCTTCAGAGGGCCTTTGATCAGATCATACATGATGTCTGTCTTCCCAATCTGCCGGTTATTTTTGCCATTGACCGGGGAGGGCTCGTGGGTGATGACGGGCCCACCCATCACGGTCATTTCGATATTACTTACCTGCGGAGCCTCCCCAATATGGTCTTGATGGCGCCAAAGGATGAAAACGAACTGAGGCATATGCTCTACACTGCCCTCCAGCATAATGGTCCTGTGGCGATCAGATATCCGAGGGGAAAGGGGATTGGGGTTCCAATGGACCCGGAGTACAGGACTCTCCCGATCGGTAAGGCTGAAATCCTCCAAGAGGGTAACGACCTGCAGATTCTGGCCATTGGAAACATGGTTCAGCCCTCCCTGAATGCTGCCGCGACCCTGGCAAAGGAGGGGCGGTCTGTGGGCGTTGTGAACTGTCGTTTCGTAAAACCCTTAGATAAGGGGTTAGTGGATATTGTAGCACCCTCTGGCCGGGTCTTGGTGGTAGAAGAAAATATCAGGCAGGGGGGCTTTGGCGGGGCCATACTGGAGCTTTTTAATGATATGGGTCCAAAAAACATTTCAGTCAAACGGATCGGGTTGCCGGACAAATTCGTGGAGCATGGCCCACAGGATATCCTGAGGGAGAAGTATGGACTCGACAGCGCCGGGATCATAAAGGAGGCGAGAGATCTTCTTTCAGGATTGAATATTGATTAAGCCACAAAAAGGCGCAAAATTCACAAAAAATGAAGTTGAAATGTAGTAATACCCGCAAGTTATAAGCAAGAAAAAATGTGCAACCGGACTTTTTACGAAAACATTATTATTGATGGCCTCGCAAAAAGTCTCCAAGGCCGTCACTCCCGCGAAAGCGGGAGTCCAGAAGTGACTGATTTCCCTGGATTCCCGCGTTCGCGGGAATGACGAAAACGGATGATTCCTGACTTTTTACAAGACCATCATTCTTGAATGTCACAAAAAAAAGAGAAGCCGAGACTGGATCGTCTCCTGGTTCTGAGAGGCCTGGTCGGGAGCCGTGAAAAGGCAAAGGCCGTAATCATGGCCGGCCTTGTTGAAGTGGACGGGGTAAGGGTTGACAAGGCCGGACATCTTGTCCCGGCGTCAGCGTCCATTTCTCTTAAAGAATCTGCCCCTCCTTACGTGAGTCGGGGAGGGATAAAGATAGAGGCGGCTCTCAAGCACTTTTCAGTAGATGTGAAGTCGCTGGTGTTGTTAGATATAGGCGCCTCCACAGGCGGCTTCACCGATTGTCTGCTCAAGTACGGCGCCAGTCAAGTCATTGCCGTAGATGTGGGATATGGCCAATTAGACTGGAGTCTTCGTCAGGACCCACGGGTAGAGGTCCTCGAAAGAACGAATATACGCTATCTCAAACCGGAAGCCCTGAAGAGGCCTGCTCAGGGAGCGGTTATTGATGTCTCATTTATTTCCCTCAAACTGGTTGTCCCTCCTGTTTCCGATCTCCTGTCAGATGATGCCTTCATAATTGCCCTGATCAAGCCCCAGTTTGAGGTGGGAAAGGGTCAAGTGGGCAAGGGGGGTGTGGTGCGGGACCCTGCTCTCCACAGAAAAGTTATAGAGAATCTGACCAGTTTTTTTGAAACTTCGGCCTGGTTGGTCGAAGGGCATATCCCCTCTCCACTGTTAGGTCCAAAGGGGAATCGTGAATTCCTCATCTATCTGACGAGGAAGAGAAATGTGAATTGAGGGATTTGGGAATTTAGGAATTTAGGAATCTGCGGATTGGGGTTTTTATGGTGATTAAGCGTCTATTAGAGATCATTGAAGAGGTCGCGGCAGGCAAATACTCTAACGATATTATGGAACTGACCCGCGATGATCAACCAGAATCAGTACGGGCCATTGCAGAGGCCATGGGCCTGATGATGGTTAAGGTCGAGGCCAGAGAATACCGGTTAGAGTTGATGGTCAAGGAACTCGAGGAGTTGAACGAGGAAATCAGACAGGGCACTGTCAATACGGTTTCGGCCATGGCCCATGCCTTGGCTGCCCGCGATGTCTATACCGAGGGCCACGCG
>JACNJD010000249.1 GCA_014382715.1 Candidatus Desulfacyla euxinica
CATACGATGACGGATATACAGAGGCACATCCCAATGCTGTTTCAGGTTCACTTGATGCTCTCGAAGCCAAATTCGGCATTCCAGTTATTTATACATCGCAATTTCGACCTTTGGCTGAAGAAAAGGCTGCAAGTTGGCTTTCTAAACATTTCACATATTGGTATCTGGAAAAAAACGGTTTTGGGCGAGTATTACAGGAAGGGGATTTATAAGCATTTCAACTGTGATTCATTCGTAAAAAGTCGTCACTCCGTTGAAAAACGGGGTCCAGGGTCTTTATAAGTGGTTGATGTTACTGGATTCCGGCTTTCGCCGGAATGACGAAAAAGACCATTTTTTGACTTTTTACGAGACCATCAACTGTGCCGGGTAAACTTCAAATGGGCTGGGTTTTTTCAATAATCAGGCAAGATGCCCCCGGAATCCCAATGCCTTATTTTATATCCTTTTCTTTCTCAATTTTCGAAAGAGCTGAGCGCATTTTTGTTACATCCCCTTCTGCACCATGATATGAACCGCTCTCTGTACCGTGGATTGCCTCATGATCAAGTAAATCCACATATTCCTGGGCAGAATGGATGAGCTCTTCAATGTCCTGCTTTTTTAGCGCACCATGAATATTCCATATATGATTTATCTTATGAATTGTGAATGCATTCCGAAGTGAGTCAGACATTTCCCAGCAGTAACGGATGAGTTCTTTTTTGCCGGGTGAAAGAAGTTTTGTGTTATCCCATTTCTCAGGATCACGTACTTCGGGTGGCGGGAGCGTCCCTGGTTCATGCAGCTCGGCCTCGGGATTTGGTATAAAGCCTTCAGGTGATGTAAGTGAGCTGAATTTCCTTACATGGCCACACGCTAGACAAGTCCAGCAATAAAGGTATTCCTGATCTTGATCCTCATCCTCACAGATTTCTTCTTCATAGCTATCCGGCATTTCACGAAGCCATGCGGTACATTTCTCGCATTGAACTTGTCCCCAGTGGCCTGTCCCTTTTCCACCATACGCAACTAGCTGGGTCATAATTAATCTCCTTTCTTTTGTTGGTAGTTGATTCGAAAACTCTTTCTTAGTTAAACCATAGTCGTCTATGGTACCTTCCGCACTCAAGGCTTATTGGCTTGCGTACGGCGTCTATTCCCATTGCCGGTTTATCGATATTGGTTATCCCCTTGAAGCGGAATTTTTCTCTGAGGCGTAGGCTGCAAGAGCCGGAGGCCGCTTCGCTACAACAAGTTGCTGGTTGCCCCGCAGTTGCTTAGCTGCAAGCAGGAC
Source organism: Candidatus Desulfacyla euxinica (assembly GCA_014382715.1). Lineage (GTDB taxonomy): Bacteria > Desulfobacterota > DSM-4660 > Desulfatiglandales > Desulfatiglandaceae > Desulfacyla > Desulfacyla euxinica. The sequence continues at coordinate 1,277 of JACNJD010000249.1, forward strand.
CCATCCACGGACATCTTCCCGGTGATTTTATAACGCCCTAATCGTCCATCTTCATAATAATGGTGGTCTTACCTTTATTGTCGATTATAGCGTAAGTGTCATCATCGAGAAAATCATAGCTGATAACATGCAGGACCTTTGTAGGTCCATCATCACTGGTTACAATGTAGGTATCCATTTCTCCCGGTGCCGGTTTCTCTATAACAGGTGAAAAAATGAAATCCCCTGCGAAAGAGCAGGTTGCGAACAAACAGATAGTACAGACTGCAATTATGACTTTTTTCATGGATTTGTCCTCCTTTCAATATATCTCTCGCAGAGTACGCAGAGACCGCAGAGAGAAAAATGGGATTGTGATAAGACTTTCCATTGCGGACTTGTCCGCCGACAGTGTGGTGGATTGAAGATTGCGGGTTAAAAAAATGTGACATCCGACCCGGAAACCGGGTAAGAAAAGCGCCCTCTATTCATCATTATCGTGTTGTATGACGGTATAAGTAGAGTCCTGACCATCAGGAACATATATCCAGGTCTGGTCACCGTCAGTCTGTCCGAACCCTGCCTGTCCTTGAGGTCCTATAACCTGGATGTCTCCATCATTCTCGTAAACCAGCCAGTTCTCAACTTTTGTTCCCCTTAGCACCGTAGCTGTGTCCGAGTAGCTAACCGCTGCCCAGGTTGCCAGGGCCAGGGCAATTATGAGTATCTCTATCCATTTCATTTTCCATACCCTCCTTTCCCGCTATCGAGAATCATTCATCATACACCGGGGGAGTCCGGTAGGATATTCCATTCTCCCCTCCAAAGTTTAATGTCCAGCTACCATCACTGTTTTGGGTGTTACCTGAATCGTAGGTGTAAGACCAGCCTGTACCAGGGGCATCAGGGTTATAAGACGCTGACGCCTGTGTCCCTGTCGAGTCCTGATGGCTGAAATGGTAGTTAAGCCCCTGCGTGTCATCTGCCAGTGCCGGGGCTGCGATTAGTAATAGTGCAAAGATCAACCCCTTCATGATGTCCCTCCCCATTTTGGATTTTAGATTGCGGATTTCATGTTTGTTTTGGGGCATTATAACAGACGGTTTTGACATATACGGTCACAAGAGGAGAACTTTTTTCAAAAAAATTACGTTATTTTCGAAAATCCAGGGAAAGGAGATTATTATTTTTGTTGATAAAATTGTTTAATTTATGTTTAACTGCTTTGAAGTTCAAAAGATATCTCTCACCTCAGTACCGTCTTCTGGAGCTACGGGGCGCCGCACAACGGCATCTTCGACAGGCAGGGCTCGCGGGACAGACAGAATTTTCAGGAGGATTGACATGGCCAGAGGAGACCAGTTAGGCAGGCAGTGGAAGATCATCCAGACCCTGATATCGTCCAGAATTGGAAAATCGGCTGCTGATCTGGCTGAGGAGATGGAGTGCCACCCCAGAACCGTTTACCGGGACCTGGAGGCCCTCCAAGTGGCAGGCTTTCCCATCTATACAGAAAGATCGGGAGGGAAGAACCTCTGGTCCCTGCTGGATACGGTCAAGCACCAGATGCCTGTCCCTTTCAGTCTTACGGAGCTGATGGCTCTATATTTCGGCAGGGACATGCTGAAGGTCTTCAAAGATACCCCCTTTTACGATTCTCTGGAGTCGCTATTTCAGAAGGTCAAGACAACCCTCCCCCCGGAATCCATCAAATATTTGGAAAATGTCGAGCAGACCCTTCACCTTGGTGTAAAGCCATATAAGGAATACGGCAAATTCAAGGAGATCCTCAACCGGGTCAATGACGCAGCCATCAGCAAGCGATCTATAGAGATTGTCTATTACACCATGAGCAGGAAAAAAGAGAGCAGGCGCAGGGTGAACCCTTACCGGATCTGGTTCTTCAACGGGACCTTTTATCTGATCGGTTTCTGCCACACACGAAACGAGGTCAGGATATTCGCCCTGGACCGGATCAAGATGCTCCACCAGACAAAGGAGACCTTCGAGGTGCCGGAGGATTTCAGTCTGGAAGATTTTGTGGGGCCGAGCTTCGGGGTATATCAGGGCGAGCCTGTTCATATAAAGGTCTGGTTTCACCCGGATGTGGCCGGTTACATCAAAGAGAAGATCTGGCATGAATCCCAGGAGATCCATCCGCAGGATGACGGCTCCATCATCTTTGAGGCTGATGTTGCGGGCACTGAGGATATAAGGTTCTGGATCATGACCTGGGGGTCACAGGCAGAGGTCCTCGAACCGGCATCTTTGAGGGAGCAGATCAGGGCAGAGGCAGAAGTGATGGTCAGTCAGTATGAAGGAAAAATTCTAACAGAAAAAAGAGAGAGTGATCTTGAAACCGCTTAAAGGAAATATCTTTCAGCTGAGGAAAAGCGTAGCAGCAAGAGAGACCCATTGATTTCAAAAAGCATCAGAGAGATATGCTCCCCAATTATTGTTCACACACCTTTTTATCCGTTTCTGAATCCGCACACAGGGAAAAGACTCAAGGGATATCCCCAATATGCAGTAACCAATATTTCATCAAACAGCTTCAAAGTTGAAGTCAAGAGCCAATCCGACAGGATCAGGCATCGAAATACGGAATCAGGGTGAGGTGAATATTTGGGCGAATATTGCAAGGACAAACGAAAATTTCAGCAACAGTGATCTCATCTTATTCCCCTTTTGTCTTGTCTCCAGCAAATAATGGATAGATCCTTTGAACTAATTGGGCTTCAAAATGCCGCTCGTTATAAAATAATCATGAGGCGGATTAAGCTCAGAAGTTGCAACGTGGTAAATGCGGTAAGAGCCGTCTCCCAAGGGATAAGAAGCGGGATCGCCGACATGGCCGCCGGATACTGTTATGATCGGTTCGCTTTCAATCGACCACGTGAGCCCATCGGTGGACGTGCCGACATGTATTGTCATAGGCTCGTTGGGATTCTCTTCTGTGAAGGGAGGTATGAATGAAAAAAGACCGACCCAGTTTCTCTCCTCGGCAAGCAGAACATGCGGATCCGCCCAGCCGCCTTCGCCATTGGTGTTCTCCGTGCGGTATCCGCTCTCCTCGGTAAAGGTCAGGCCGTCCTCGGAAACAGCGCTCTTGACAACCTCATATCCGTTAGGAGGACTCACGTATATGGGGGTGTCGACCCAGTACAGGCGAATCCGGCCGTCCGGGAGCTCGACACTGTCGGGGACCCCCCAGGCCTCATTGCCGTTCGTGTTACTGATCCCGGTGCTGGATTCCTCTGTCCATGCAAGTCCATCGGGGGATGTCGCCGTCTTTATCGTGTCGCGATCATTGTAGTACATCCTGTAGGTGCCGTCGCCCAGCCGGATCAGGGTGGGATCCGATCCGCCCAGCGGCAGGGAGGCCGTTTCCTCCGTGAAGGTCAGCCCGTCACTTGCTCTATACAGCGTCATTCCCTGACTTCCTCCCGTGACATAAAGGCGCACAGAATCATCGCTTAAAAGAATTGCCTCTGGAGATACACCAGTAATCCCCAATGAGACGTTGTCTTCAGTAAAGGTCCACCCTAAATTACTGTGGTGCAATATAAGTTTGTCAACCTCAATGGACCCATTACTGATTGTCAGAGAATTTACAGTTGTATTTGATGATTGGGATGTGAAGGTAGAATCCCATCCACCTTGTAAGGTTAAATCTATGGATGAACTCAGAGTGAGAGCTTCATCATAGCTGCCCTCAGCAATCTTTATGGCATTTCCGGAGCTTGCGGCATCAATAGCTGTCTGTATTGTGGAATAGCAGGGGGTGTTGTCTCCACATGATCCGGACGATTCCACATAGACACTTCCAGTCATCGTGTTCCCAACAGGGAATTTCAGAATTTCGCGGTCATCTACAGACCAGGTCTTTGGCACATATCCAACGCGGGTGGTGGCATCGGCCGCCTCGGAGATCCAGTCAGGATCAGACTCAATGTTTCCAGAACCATCGGCAGAGGCTACATGGATCGTCACCAAACTGGCAGCACTTACTATTATAAAGAGTCTGCATACCTTGTTCCAATAACTATTATAAAGAGTCTGCATACCTTGTTCCAATACGATTTCCACATCTTGATTACCTCCAATTATGCGGTCAACATCTACAACATACGGGCCATATCTCCCAGTAGGAGCGTCAACTGCGCCAAGTTTGATCTACAGGCCACGGGGAGATCACCAAGAGTGCAAGGATTCAGCTTCACTATTGTCACTTACGACGTGAGACTCGCCGCAACGCATTGGCAAGGCTTAGGGCTCACCCTAAGGCGTCTTGTTCAATCTTACTTCGGCTTGAAGTTGGACAATTTTTTCATTCATTTCACTTATTACCCTTTGCTGTTCCTGCACTACCTTAGTCAAGACCGCAACAACATCCATTGAACTCATCCCTTTCTTATCCTTCGATGCCACAAGCTCAGGTGCATCTTCAGCGATAAAGCCTACATGCTTATCTTGTGCGTCAGTCTTATAGGCAAATTCAACCGGGTCGAGCTGTTTTAAGGCATCTATGGCCTTTTGTGTGGAAAGTTTTCTTATGTCTGTCTTGTATTCTCTGCTGGATGCGTTTGTCCACACACCACCTGATGAGACATAAGCTCCGCTTCCCATTTGTAGCGGGTATGAAGGACTGCTGGTACCGATGCCTACTCTGCCACCATTCGGGTTTAGAACGAGGTTTTTGTAACCCACGCCTTCTTGAAGTCCAAATATCTCTGCATATTCGTGAACTGTGCCCACATTCCACCCGAAATAGATCCTCTTTGGATTAGTCGCGGCCTTGTCTGTGATGACAATTCCCCTGTTCTCAGTATCCTGCCCAAGGACATACGGTGCAGCACCCACTGCTGATGCGCCATTGGTATAAAGCCTGGAAGCAATTGTGGTACCACCAGTATCGGTCACCTTAAAGACTGTTTCTCCGTCTCCATCTTTTATTAACAGCTTGTCAGCACCCAGGGCAGAAACGGGTATGGCGATTGAAATAAAAACCGCCAGTAAAATGGCCAACAAACTCTCTCTTGCCTTTTCCATGATGTATCCTCCTTTTGTTTATTAATCCAGCAATATTAGTCAATCTTTTAATGCATTTAGTCGGCCTCTTGCAGGACTACATTATCCAATTCAACGGGTCCACCCGTGCCGGTAATGGTTAGGGAGTTGGCGACCGTGTCGGACGACTGGGTCGTGAATGTGGAATCCCATCCACCCTGGAGAATTAAGTCATTAGCTGTATCTATAATAAGGCCCTCATCATAGATCTCTTCTGCTATCCTGATGATGGCCCCGGAGTTTACGGCATCTATTGCCTCCTGTATCGTGGTATAGCATGGTATATTCCCCCCACATGAACCAGTAGATTCAACATAAATAATGGTCGTGCTGAAAGTCTTGTCATCACCGTAGGAGGTCCCCATGCTGTTAACAGCCGCAAGTCGATAATGGTAAGTTGTATCGGAGGTGAGGCCACTTATGGAGGCGCTTACCGAGACAGCGCTTGTTCCAGACCCGGCACTCGTGCTTGTCGTGCTTGTTCCATAGCTCGTAGTCGTGCCATATTCGAAGTAATAGGTAGTGCTTACCCCTTTTGGGTTGACTGTCCCGTTCAGCGTGGCAGATGTAGAGTTCAGAGATGTGGCCGAACCGGTTGTCACGGTCGGCGACGAACCGGAGGTTGAGGTGAAATAACATAACTTCGGGTCTGAATAGCCGTAACCAGCCACGATTTTTCTGGCATTATCAGAGATTCGAACGGCCATCACACTCTGTTTCATGCCACCCCCTATCAACCCGGGAGTATATTCCTTGGAACCCATGTGGCGCCACAGCAAGTTTCCATCTGAATCGTATAAAACTGTGCTGTAATTTGTCCCTCCAACGACGATGTACTTCCCGTCGGGAGTTACGTCAACGGCATTATGCCCCCCCGCCCCGGCAGTGAGGCTGGCTCCCTTACCCCGCAAATAGCTGCACCACTGGAATTCCCCTTCCCCGTTATAGCAGAAAACATATCCGTAGGTAGTCAGGATAACCACAACCGACCCATCCGCGGACATGCCCCCGTAAGTTATGACCTTTTGCTCCTTTCTCCACAACAATTTCCCGTCACCGTCAAACATGGAGAGGCAGTCACCTTTGTCGGGAATGAAGATCCGGGATTCATCTGTGTTCAGGCTTATCACCCAGGGTGTATAACTTATGTAGCTACGCCAGACCAGATCGCCGTCCAATGTGAAGAGGTAAGGAAGACCCCCAGCAAAGACATTCTGACCATCCCGGGAAAAGACCGTTACACGAACAAAATTGCCGCCCATGTCATTTTTCCATTTCTCGGTACCGGCAAGGGTATTATACAGGACCAGGCGTGTCCCATCTTCAGACGGTCCTGTTGCAATATATTGATATCCGGGTGAAAAATTTATATCTCCTCCCAGCCCTCTTCCTAAGGATTTCTTCCAGACTTCGTTGCCCCCGGCATCCCAGAGGTAACTATAGTTAAGGGGCTCATTTATTGAATGTGAGTTACAAGCTACATAAGAGCCGTCACCTGTAACATCAATGGACCAGCTTTCATCAGAAAGCGACTTTGACCATAGAATATTTCCTTCGCCATCTATGAAGGGGATTGTCGCGGGGAGAGTATCGGGGTCATCCGAATCGGGATGTTTCCCCATTGCAACCGCAAACCTGTCCCATGCATCTGTTACAGCGATCTCCCAGACACCGGGCGATGCAAGGGCGGTCTCCCATGTGAGGGTATAATCCGGCGGGTTTGTTAAGGGTGTCAGGCTTATGTTGACTGTTGCCGGGCTACCGTTTCGAGGCAAGACATATTGGTTATGCACATAGGTCTCATACCCCGCTTTCTGCACAATCAGTGTATAACCCGGCAGTGTAAAGTATGAGCCGTAGTGGGTGTTCAGGGTGTCGATATCCCAGCATCCCACTTCGTATGCGCCCTGGGAATCAGACATCTCAAGCATATCATAGGGCGTGATTCTGATTGTATATCCCAGCCAGAGCATCACATCGGCGTCTGAGATCGGATCTCCGGTGACAGCATCAGTGATCGTGCCTGTAACCCTGGCGCTACCCTCGCTATAACCGCTTTCTGATATTTTGGGATAAGCGACAACATTGACTGTGAATGTCTCGGAAGAACTATGCTGCTCCGATGTAACCTTATAGGTAAAAGAAGCCTCCACCTCTGTTGCGGCGCTTGATGAATACACCGTTGACCACATGTACTTCAGATCACCCTGCTCCCCGGACCCGATGTGGATAAATCCGGCGTTCTCCTTCACATCGCTCCATCCCTCGGGGGCATCTGAGGTCAACGTAAAACCAAACCTGTCCTCCGTGTCCCCAAGGTTTTTTACGGTTGCCCACAGGTAAACGATTTGAAAATCCGTGAAATATACATATTTGTCAGAAGTCAGACTTACTTCAAAAAAGGAGTTTGAAACCTTGATAGGGTCCCCCGCTGCTGTGGGACGGATCGGCAGGTCGTCGATAAAGTCGTCGGAAGAAGCGACCCCTTCTTTCAAGACACCTGAGTGTAAAGCATGGCCATTTTCAGAAAGTACCGGAGGCATTTTATCGCCACTGCTTTCGACTGCTGCAGTCCCAAAAAAGAGAAAATAAGAAAAAATGAGGAACGACAGGCCAATATATGTCAAACCGTTAAAAAAGCCATTTGTCTTTTTCATCATCTATCTCCTATGTGATAACTCGCTAAAAATATCCGGAAAAGCGATCTTTTTCTTGACAGGATCAACAGGATGGACTGGATTGTTTTCACTTCCGTAGCCAATGTCAACAGTAATGATGGTTATTAATGATGGTTATTATTGGTATTGGTGATAAGAAGTCCCTTTTTTGAGGGCAAACTATAGGTGGTCCGACCTTGTGTGTCAAGCAAAATCCGACCGCAGGATGTTGTGGAGGCAGTTGTCTGACCAAAAATGAAGGTTGGGGTTGGGGAAGGTGTGAATGCCATGACAGTGAATCGGGGGCTTGATCATGCCGGGAGAGAGGAAAATTGAGGAAAACTGGGTACAGCTGTCCCTTGGACCCATCTGTTCTTTCAAAAATCAAGCACTGAAGGTCTCCGGATATTGGGGGTCCACATATAGATGATTATCAGACACCGGAAGTTGAGAATTCGTATAGTCGATATGATATTCTGGAGTCATTGGTGGCGAATTCGCTTTGGGTGGTGGTCTGGCTTTCTGATCCCAAAGTCCCAGGTGTTTTAGGATCTTCTTGATCACGTCCTCGTCTTCTATCACACTGATTACTTTCATCTTTCCGGAGCACTTCGGGCACGTCAAGGGGTCCACTTCGTAAATCTTTTGTATCAAACGGGCCCAGTTTCGTTTGTATTCCCCGGATGAGCCATCAGGTTCCAGGATTGAAGGTATCAGCTCGTCCTGCTCGTTCTTTTTGCGTGATGCGGGACGGGGCTAATTAAATAAGTTGACAATGCCGAAACTGATATGAATAGTAGCGGGTTATTCAATTGGGGCCGGGCCACGCTAACTTATTAAAAATTAACGCTTACCGTTCCAAAAATAGGTGTTCTCAGGCCCTATATCGCCCTTTTTGACCCCAAAATGGGCACTATAAGGAATAAAAGGCTCTCGAAGTTGATAGGATTCTCCTGCTTCGATACTTTTTCTTCCTAAGGCCAGTGCTCTTAGGGGACAATCCTTAAGTCGTTCGGTGTTCTTAAAATGAAAAACCACCCGAATAACAACGATCTGAAAAGGGAAATCGGTTTCTTTTCCGCAACTATCTTAGTGGTTGCCAACATGATAGGAACCGGAATATTTACCACTTCCGGTTTCATCATGGAAGAGCTTGGCAATCCTCAAACCATGCTTCTTTGCTGGCTTGTCGGAGGTGTATTTGCCTTATGTGGTGCCCTTTGTTATGGAGAACTTGGCGCCGCATTTCCTAAGGCCGGTGGTGAATATGTCTATTTACGGGAAAGCTTTGGAAAATGGATGGGTTTTCTTTCCGGCTGGGTCTCTTTGATCGTTGGTTTTTCCGCTCCTATTGCAGCAGCTTCAATTGCCTTTGCCACTTATCTATTTCAGTCGTTTTCACTTCCCCTCGGTCCCAGCATTTCTATCCCTTTCTTAGGTTTCGATATCGTTACCCTGTCACCCCGGGGTATGGTGGCAATCGGAACCATTATTACTTTTTCGCTTGTTCATTATCATAGCCTTTTGGTTGGCAGCAGAGTTCAAAATGTACTGACCTTATTCAAAATAGGTATTATCGTTGTCTTTGTTGCCGCCGGACTATTCTTAGGTAATGGCTCAATGTCCAACTTCTCAGAAGGGCCGGACATGAGATCTGTGTTCCAGGACAAATTTGCTGTCTCGCTAATATTTGTTACATTTGCTTATAGTGGATGGAATGCTGCTGCTTATCTGGGAGGTGAGATCAAGAAGCCGAGCAGCAATATCCCGCTTGCTCTTTTCATAGGCACGGTTTTAGTAATGGGTCTTTATCTGCTTATAAACGTTGTGTATGTTTACGCGCTTAGTGCAAAAGAGATGAGCGGGGTCCTTGAAGTGGGTGCAAAATCCGCTGTTTCTCTTTTCGGTAACCATATGGGCAAATATTTCAGTGGGGCTATTGCCATAGGCCTTTTGTCCGTTTTAAGCGCCATGATTATGACAGGGCCAAGGGTCTATTATGCCATGTCCAAAGATGGTGTGTTCTTTGAGCTTTTTGGGAAGGTGAACAAGATTCGCAGAACACCTGCATATTCCATCTTCCTGCAGGCAGGCATTGCCATTGTTATGGTTATCACTGCGACTTTTGATAAACTCCTTTTATATATAGGCTTTACTCTATCATTATTTGCGATGCTGACTGTGCTGGGTATGATGGTGCTCAGGATCAGAGAACCTGACTTAGTACGAAAGTATAAAACATTCGGATACCCTATAACCCCACTGCTTTTTATCTTAGGTAACTTATGGATTATCTATTTTTCAATCAAGAGCAGACCTATTGCCGCCTTTTCAGGATTGGGAACTGTTGGTTTGGGAGTGTGCGTTTATCTCTATTTAAAAAACAGAACTAAGAAGCGTGGACAAGTGGGTACATCTTGATTAGGCTGGGGCATGGGGGACGGTGTGCCCGCCCGGCTCGTCAACATCAATTTTCTCAATGATCCCCATTCGCCGACTGACCATGAAAAATGGCAAAAACAACTGAACAAGGTCAAAGCAGAATTGGGAATCTCCGGCTCGGGTATATCATACACTGCTGATATTTTCCTCAAAGCCAGGGACAGAAGCGAATTATCTGAGTAAACATGTCAAGGCTATCCTTTTGTCATCTTGGAGGGACTGACCATGAAGGAGCAATCGAGAAGACAGTTTTTGCACTGCTGTTTGTGCCTTGCCGCATCCGGCGGCGCCACAGCCCTCTTCACCGCCCCGGCAGGGTGTGAGGAGAGGGACAAGACGGCTTCGACAGGAAGTGTCAAGCCTGGTACCGAATCGGCCTTTGAAGCCGCTTATCTTGAACTGCAAAAGACCGGCGAGTTGAAGCGGCGGGGACAAGTCCTCTGGCGTATGATGGCAAGCTGCGAACTATGCCCGAGGACGTGCGGTGTAAACCGAATCGAAGGGGAAGAGGGATTCTGCCAGGCCTCCGCCCATCTTGAGGTCTCCGCCTTTCATCCCCACTTCGGGGAGGAAAAACCCCTTGTGGGCAAGGGGGGGTCGGGAACCATCTTTCTCACCAACTGCGGGCTCAGGTGCGTCTTCTGCATCAACTGGGAGATCAGCCAGGAAGGAGAGGGAAACGAGGTGGGGATCAAGAATCTGGCGGAGATGATGCTTCGCCTCCAGGAGATGGGATGCTCTAACATCAACGTGGTCACACCCACCCATTACGCCGCCCACATCGTCCTCGCCGTGGATATCGCCGCTTCAAAGGGGCTGCGGATCCCTCTGGTTTACAACACCTGCGGGTGGGAACGCATCGAAATCCTCCGGCTCCTGGATGGGATCGTTGACATTTACCTCCCCGACTTCAAGTATACGGACGACCGCATGGCCTCCAAGTACTCCTCGGATGCCGACACCTACCCGGAGATCACGAAGCAGGCCCTGCTGGAGATGCACCGCCAGGTGGGCGTCGCAAGGCCTGCGGCAGACGGCCTCATGTACCGGGGGCTCATGATCCGTCACCTGGTAATGCCCAACAACGTAGGCGGGACCCGGGAGGTGCTCCGTTGGATCGCCGAAAGCCTTTCGAAAGACACTTACGTCAATGTCATGTCCCAGTATCGGCCAATGTACAAGGCCTCCGACTATCCGGACATTGCCAGGAGTATCACGAGGCAAGAATATAAAGACGCCGTGAGGTGGGCCAGAGAGGCCGGGCTCACGCGTCTGGACATCCAGAGGTATTGGTTTTAGCAGGGGGGGAATGAAAAGACATGGGTGTCAGGCCTACACAGTTCACAGAGAACCGCAAGAACAGATTAGCAAAATTGATTCAGCTGGGGGTCAATAAATCAAGAACCGCCCCTCCATTCCACAGACTTCTGAAACGGGAACCCCATTTTTTTATAAAATTCAGGCAGTCTTTCCTCATGATAAGAAGGGCATTCTTCCAAAATTTCAAGGGTTGCCTCTTTTTTCAGGGGCCATTGTGCTTCCCGTTTTGAAAAGATCACATCGTTGCTGATATTGGCATAGCACGCCGGGCCCGGAGCACAGAAATGTTTACTGGTTTCCTCCCATATCTCCCGGATCGGCCTTTCAAGCATGTTGCCAAATGACAGCATCGTAAAATCACAGGGGCAGACATTTCCCTGGGAATCTATGAACATATAGTTGAAACCGGCGCCGCATCCGTAATATTTCTCACTTTCAAAAAAATCATAGGCAAATACACCGGGGTAGCCTCTGGTTCGGGTGCATTTTTTCTGGATTTCAAAAATTGTGTTTACATTTTCAGCGGACAGCCGCTCTTCCGGTTTGCTGGTGAGCTTTCCGCTCAGGATCGGAGAGGTCAGCCTCATGTCGTTAATGCCGATCTCTTTGAAAAAATCAATGACCTTGAAAATCTCCCGGCGGTTGCTGACAAGGGGTTTATCCGGCACAAACGAGACGGCGACGTAAAAGCCTTCATCCTGAAACAGTTTTATGGCGTTCAGGGCAGCATCAAAAATCCCCTCCTTTCGACGGCCTCTATCGTGGATTTCAGCTTTGTAATGATCGAGGCTGATAACCGGGATTTCCAACCCCACCTTTTTCAGGCTTTTTACCCGATCCCGGGTCAGTTTATATCCGGTTGTAAAAATGACCGGCATGGATCTTTTATCAATGGATGCGATGATGTCTTCAAGATCATCCCGCAATAAGGGCTCTCCTCCGGTAAGGCCAATCACGCTTGTCCCCAGGTCCTGGACATCATAAATCGCCTTTTTCAGTTGATCAAGGGACAGGATATCTTTTTTCGAACGGTCTGAAAATGAACAATGCCAGCAGTTGCAGGGACACCGGGGGGTCACTGCAAAATTGGTTACAACCGGCAGAGGATTTCCGGAAGTTATGGAAATAACACCTTTGAGAAAACGGTCATAAGCCAGAGACGGAAAATAGGGTGTAAACGTATTCGTATAGATTTTATCTCCGATCCTGGTAAGCTTGCTTTCTTTTGAAACATAATTCATTGCCAGTTTTTGCCTGATCGATAATTTTTTAATCTTTTTATTCCTGCCCATCTTCAATGTTGTCAGGATTTTCTGAAACCCGTATAACTGTTTGCCATTATGTTTTCGCATTGCAATCCCTGATTATATGGTTAGGGGTGTTCACCGGAAATTTGAACTTTTTAAACATTTAGCCCGACAGGGTACATCTAACAAAAAACGACGAAGATAGCATCTTATTTCAACAGGCGGCCAGCCATAAGGGCAAACAGCACATTGAAAAAGGGAACAGGAAAATAATTATTGTTGACAGTATCCATGTGAAGCATATGATAGCTATCCTGATAACACTGAATAGAAGGACCTTTTTGAATAAGGGCTCACGAACTCGGACACGTCTGCGGGAACCCAAGTCTCAAACATTTTAAGGGAGGATATCAGCTAATGCCAGTTTTTCGAGAAAAAGACATCAAAGTTAGAGAGATATTTCCCGGTGTCACGCTTGCCCAGGCAGTTGAGTATGACAGCGGGTCCCGGACAGTTACCCTGGGGAAACTTACCCTGCAACCCGGCAGCGAAATCCCGCCCCACACACATCCGGTTGATGACTGCATGATTATCATTCAGGGAAGCGGGCAGTTATATACCGAGGGTGATCCCGTACCTATCGAAACGGGATGCCACCTTTGGGCTCCAGCCAACA
>JACNJD010000164.1:0-10174 GCA_014382715.1 Candidatus Desulfacyla euxinica
TATTCAATATTTCTGAAACCTTATCCCTGTAATCTCGACTTTGATTGTCAGCGGGCGTCACCTCGATTTCAGACGCAGAAGATGCCCCCAGCCCCAATTCCACGGCACGCGCAATTTGCTCCTGTTCGAAAATCTTTGTTTTCATAATCTGATCGTTGCTGCCCAGAAATTTTATAACGGCCAGACCGACGGCATCAATTGCTACCCGATCCGTTGAGGCAAGAAAAACATTCCCCTTTACCCGCTTTCCCTCCGCCGGTCCCCCGTCAACAAATACGTTGATGCCATCCAATACGATGAGTTCAGGTTTGAAGGGCGCGTTTATCTCGGCAATCAATCTGCGCTGGTGTGGAGACGAGTGGAGTTCACTCATATAGTTATAGCCGTGGCGCGTGGTAGGAACCACCCCCACATGCAGTTTCAGCGACATGGTAAAAACGCCGCCGTATTGGTGGGTTTTAAGACAGCCGGTGGAAATCAGATATTCACTCTCCAATATGGGTCTGGCCACCCGGAATCCGTCCTGCCAGTGGGAGCTGCTGGAATCGACTTTAACCCAGTCTTTTTCAGTCAGCATATCAAAATCAATGATTCTGACATCCAGCTTTTCCATGAGCGGGATGACACCTTTCTTATCCATGACCTCCCGGGTGGGGGGAAAGCTGCGTTCACCAAGGCTCACGGTTTTGGCACCCATTTTCCAGGTTTCTTCGACCAGGGCTACCAGGGTATCATTGTGGGTGGATCCCGGAGCATGATCGGCCGTGTTGAAATTGGGCTTGATCAGCACATCCTTGTTCTTAACCGGGTTGATATCCACTGCCTGGATGGAAGAAGCGACTGCTGATTTACGGTCCTCTGTGCTTAACAGTGCAACCTTACTTTTATTAGAACTATTCATCGCACAACCTCCTCGTAAATAATAAAGTTACTCCCGCTGCACCGGAATATTTTACAGAATCCCTCCGGGAAACCCACAGAACCCACAATGGAATTTATGGATGGTCACTATAAAGACGCGTCCTTTGAATCTTCAACGGGATTATGCTGACAAATCCGATGACCATGCAGATAAACATGACAATAAAGACATTATAATAAGCCGCCAATGGATAAGCGGGTCCTGATCTCCCCACTACGTCCATGAGAAAACCGGTGAAGGGTTGAAACACGGCCGTACTCAAAAAGGCCGCAGGATTCATGAGTCCTAAAGCCGTTCCCGTGAGCCAGGGAGGGAAGAGTTCTTTTGTGATGGTCATATAAAGCGAAAGTGAACCTCCCCCGCAGGAGCCCATGATCAGGAACAGGGGGCCTAAAATAAGAGAGCCGGGTTTTCCCCCTCTGAGAAGAAAAACCGTCGAGCAGGCCAGGCTGAGACCAAGGGAGCAAAGAAGGATGCCCTTACGTCCGAGAGAAACTCTATCGGATAGAAACCCGAAGGCAGGTGCTCCGATGACAAAACCGAGGGGCAGCATCATAAGCAATCCACCGGCCTGAATCCGGCTGTAGCCGTAGACATCCATCAGATAGGGTACTGCCCACAGGCCCTGAAATGTAAGTCCCGGGCCTCCAAAGAAAAATGTAGATATGGTTATCATCCAGAAGCCAGGCTTGCTGAGGATGATCCGAAAGCGTGTGTGGGGCTTAACGGTTTCAGGGAGATCATCTTCGGCCGGCGATGACGGATTAGGCCCTTCTTCGATTCTTTTCCATCCCTTGTCTTCAGGGTTGTCGCGCAGAATACTCCAGGATATGACTGCCAGCAGAAGGGTGAAAGCTCCTATGGCAAAGGATGACATGCGCCATCCCAAAAGTAGGACCAGATAGGTCAGGGGGAGCGAGGCCGCCAGATTTCCCGCGTTTCCGGCGGCTAAGAAGATTCCTGCAGCACCTGCGAACTCCCTTTGCCGATACCATTTGGACAGGATTTTCATACCGGGAACAAAGATACCGCCCACACCCAGACCGATGAGGGCCCTTCCCACGGTTGCCATCGTCATGTTACAAGCGCCTCCGAAAATTACGGTTCCAATGCAGGCAATGAGCGTAAATATGGTGATCACCCGTCTCGGTCCCAAGGTGTCGGAGAGGACCCCCACCGGTGGCTGAACCGCGGCATAAAGATAAAAATATGAGGAAGACATCAATCCCAGGGCGGTTGCGCCGGCACCAAATTCAAGGACAAGATCCAGGGCAATGACCGTCGGCGAGATGCGGTGAAGACAAGCCAGGAAGTAAATAGCCCCTATGACCCAGAACATGAGCCAGCGATATTTGAGCGGATCTTTTGTGACGGCCCACCACCTATCCGATTTCACTCTCAAATCCTCTTGCTGGTTGTTCAATGGACGCACGTTTCAGTAAATCCATTCAAAGGCATTTAAAATCCTGACGATTCAGAAAGGACATTTATTGACGCTATCAAGTTAAAAAAATCCCGATGACGTTAGATTTCAGAAGTCATCGGGATTGCTTATGCTTATATGGGTACAATGACCGCAGCTCCCTGCCGGGCGAGCAGATCATTTAACCGCAGCCTCATACAGCGGCATTAACCGAGCGAACAATTCAGCGATGTCGTCAGCGATGTCTTTTCCGCGTGCTACAACATCGTTCTTTTCAACCCTTCTGGCAATTTCCATGGAGACACCGCCCGTTGCAGGCAAGAGATCAATGAAACCCGCCAGTATATCCATTTTTTGGGACTTTTCCCCTCCGTCAATTTTCCACCCGTCCTCAAAGGGTAGCAGCGTGCCGGACGCGGATCGCATACGATCGCAAACCGCCAGGTTGTGAGTAGCGGCAAGTTCTTGGAGCATGTGATCGTTCTCATGCTGCATCAACCAGGCGGCAAGAGCGTCCCAGTCCTTTGAGGCCCCGCTACTGCCGTCCGGTCGGCTGGCGCAGAATCCATAGACCAGCGACAAAGGATCAAGTCTTACAAAAAATCGGGCCTGATCTCCGCTCCCGTTCCGGGTGTGGTGTTCCTTGTCGGATACGTGCATTTCGGGCTTTTGGGCATAGGCCCAGGAACTAAAATCGAATCTCGTTTTGGGCAGGTTTCTGATAACCGCCCGCCCCAGCTGGTTACGTCCCCGCCAGTTTGTTTGGGCAGCGCTGTTTTTGAAATCACCGGGTTGAAACCCTTCAAATACTTTGGGCGTCTTAGACCCAGTCCGTTTACCGGCACGGCTTTGAGCAGCTTCGGCTTGCGCTTCACTTTCGGCCTTTTCCCGTTGGCGGCGCGTTTGAATGCGACGCTGCAGGTCGATTTCGGTCCGGATCTCTTCGCCATGTTCCCACCGGATCAACATTTCGTCGTTGTCGATGGAAATAACGGTGAAAACACCTTTTTCATTTTCGTATTGTTCATCAACGGAAAATTCAAATTCGGTAATCGGGCCCATAATACCCCCTGTCTACGCAAAAGATTTGTCTGTTTATGATTGACGGCACCGTCATCCCGCCTTCGGTTGGATGGCGTTGCACGCCATCCTTCGTTTCGGCGATGTTCTTCTATGACAGTCCCATGCCTTAGGATCTTTTAGGCCCCCAAGTTGCGCTTAGAATTCATTTCCTCGGGACGGGTCCCGGGCGGCAGCGCCTTGGACCTGGCGCTTTTTCCGAAGCCGCAGCAATTCGGACTTCTTAAAACACCATCAGGATTCACAATACGAAAAGTGCTTTGCTCAAGATTCAGAGCGACGGCAGGATTCACAATGTGGGGTTCGCAGGGAGGCGATGGAGCTTCAGAAGAACTATCAATCCTTACAATAATTCAGGGGGGAAAAGTCATTGTCAGAAAAATACCGGCACTCGCCTGCCTGCTTGCAAGCCATTTTATTTTATCTTTCATTATAATCATTATTTTATTTTTTGCTCCTATTATTTTTTGGGCCTCCGTGAAAGGCTTTTGTGCTTCATGCGGGCCAAAAGGTCTTTTTCAATGGCACGGAGACCTACAGCAAAATGGGTCAAGAGTAGCCTTGACCCAGTAAAGGCATTTATTTTCCTGCTCTTTGTACGGTTTGCTTGAAATCCTTTACTGGTGAGGATTTTCCTGTTATTCTTTTTTCGCTTATAAACGAAAGACTGAGTGAAGGTCATGAACCCAATGATTTCCACTTTATGAGATATGTGAGGTGTCTGGATACTGGTGTTGAATGTATGGGGTACAGAGAAGTCATGCTCAAAGTTCAGGCCGTCCCAAGAAAAGGGAGATAATAGATCAAAATGACAAACTCAATCGATACCTGTCATTTTCAGGATCTGGCAGGAAAAGATCCGGAAGATGTCTGCAGACGTGCCTTATGCAGCTATGACAGCAATAAAGGTTGTTATACTTTGTCCGTATGGGGGGAAGATTATAATATATATCGTGGCGAGTCTAAGATAATACGTATTCGGGATGGCAATTCCGATATCAATACATTTTTGGGTCTTTTCATCCTTTATTATCTCTTGACATCAAAGGCGATACCCATAAGCAAAGAATGGATATCGGAAAAAGACATACCCGGAGGTGTAGCCTTTTTTCGCGGTCCACACGCAGTACCCACCCATTTAATCGTAAAATCATATGGAAATAATATTGCCGGATTCTCTAAGAGATGCGAGCAGCTTGATGGCATTACACTACAAATGGCGGATCAAGCATATTCTTTTAGAATAGCACCCCGCATTCCTGTTGGAGTTCTACTATGGGAAGGAGATGATGAATTTCCGGCTGAATCTAAGATATTATTCGATAGAACCATTGTTGAACATCTGGCCCTTGATATCATTTTCGCTCTAACTGTTGAAATATGCACAAGAGTAGGGGTGGTAGCTGACTGACCACTTAAATTTTCCCATATTTGCTTTCTATTTCCCGAAGGGACATACGGGAAAGCGGCACTCATCACAATCGAGGCAGAGACCGCCGTGTGCCATTGCTGCAAAATCTTTTCTCGTGATCTTTTCTCCTGCCAATACCTTAGGCAAAACCAGGTCAAGGATGGTGGCCCTGTGGAAAAGGACGCAGGCAGGCAGACCCAGAACAGGGATATCCCCGAAACGTCCATACAAAAACATGGCGCCGGGAAGGACAGGTGTGCCATAGACCACGTCTTCGGCTCCGGCTTCTGCTATGGCCACGCGGGTTATGTCGTCCGGATCAACACTCATGCCCCCGGCCACTATGACCAGTTCCGCTCCCTTTTCAAGCAGATCTTTGATTTCCCCTATGATCACTGTCTTATCATCGGGTGAAAATAAAGTCCCTATGATTTCGCAGCCGAATGACTGGAGTTTTTTTCTGACGATAGGTGCGAATTTATCATCAATGAGCCCGCTGTAGACCTCATTCCCGGTGATAATTAGCCCTGATTTGGGCTGTGACAGGGGTTTGATCGAAAAAATCCCACCTGCTTTTTCAGCGACCCCCACGGCTTTAACAAGGGTCTTTTCATCAATAATCAAAGGGATGGCCCTTGCCGCGGCTATGATATCCCCCTTTTCCACTATACTATTGGTGTGTCTGGACGAGCAGCAAATATCTGGAACAAGGTTGATCGCCATAAGGGATTCTACGTCCACCTTCAGAAGGCCGCTGTGGGCTGCTCTAAGGGAGATCTTCCCTTCCGAGGGATTGGGTTCAAAAATAACGCCGGATCCTGTTAATGCAGCACAGAGCCTGATCGCAGCGTCGTCTTCGTGTACCTCTCCGGCCTCAAGATGTAATACAAACAGATGCTCCTTCCCCACTCTCCTTAAGTGTGGCAGGTCCTCTTCTGATATAATGTGTCCTTTCTTAAATGCCGCTCCCTTAAACTGTCCCGGTCTGATTTCCGTGATATCATGAGATAGAATGGTTCCCACGGCCTGATCGATGGGAATGGGGGTTGCGGAAGACTTGAATTTGTTCGCCATAAGAATGTACCCTCTGGAATTAATAAACGTTCACAGGTTCAGGATAAAAAATGCAAAAAAAATACTCTACATTGAAATATCTTGTCAAGAAGAGGATGTTTTGTATACAATAAATTTGCTGGTCTCGTAAAAAATCTCCAAGGCCGTCACTCCTGCGAATGCGGGAATGTCCCGCGGCGGGATTGGTTTCCCAGGATTCTAATTCAACACCGGTTCTACTTTGTTGTTGCCGTTACCAGATTTCCTTTTGCCTTGACAAGATTTGGAGCCCTTGATAATAGTTACTTTATAGCTAAATTATAGCCATATTGAGCGTCGATTTTGAACTAAAGTTCTCTGATTTCTGTCTTGCCCAAGACTTAGAAAATATCGCATTGTTTTCTTGACCTGAGACACCGGATCCGAAATCGTGGCTGGACCACATCTTGGCGTGGTTCATGCCCTAATTGCAGGAGGTCAACCTATGGATATCATAACCAAAATTATCGACATTGTTGGCAAAGAAAACGTCTTTGATGACCGTGTTGAATGTGTGAGCTATTCTCGCGACCTTTCCGTTCATGAAGGGATCCCGGACGTGGTGGTCTTTGCTTATACAACGGAGCAGATTTCCGGGATTATGCGATTAGCCAATCAGGAAAAAGTCCCTGTGACGGTCCAGGGTTCAGGGACGGCTACGACCGGGGCATCTCTCCCCGTTGAGGGGGGGATATTGTTAGATGTTCACAGAATGAACAAAATCTTAGAGATTGATAAAGACAACTTTTACGCAAGGGTAGAGCCGGGTGTTATTTGCAACCAGCTTAATGCCGAATTAGGCAAGCAGAATCTTATGTTTCCCCCGAATCCCGGCAGTGAGGCCATCGCCACCATTGGCGGTATGATGTCCACCAACGCAAGCGGCCACCGGGCCGTCAAGTACGGCACGGCAAGGGATTATGTGAAGGCGCTTAAGGTAGTCCTGGCGGACGGGACGATCATTGAAACCGGTTTCAAGACTCCTAAATCTGCCTTCGGATATGATCTGAACCGTGTCTTTGCCAGTTCTGAGGGGACTCTCGGGGTTATTGCCGAGATTACGGTCAAGATCCAGGTTTGTCCGGAAAGTAACGCCCTTGCCCTGGCGATCTTTAACGATCTTTTCGCGGCTGGGGCCGCGGTCACCGATATAATAGGGTCCGGTATCCAGCTTACCGCTTGCGAAATCATGGATAAATACAGTCTGAAAGTTGTGGAAAAGGCCATTGAAAGGGATATCACCGGGATAGAGGCCATGCTGATCATTGAATCTGATGGTGCAAAAGAGACAGTCGTCAAGGATATGGGGAAAATCGGCGACATATGCAAAAAACATGGGGTAAAGGAATTCACATGGTCTGATGACTCGGCCAGGGCAGCCGAAATTATGGAGGCACGGGGGAAATTAGTGCCGACACTCTCAAGGATCAAGCCGGGCAACAGATTGGTTTCCATATCAGAGGATCTGGGGATTCCTCCCACCAAGATCCCGGAAGTGATCAAAAGGGCACAGGAGATATCGGAAAAATACGATCTTCTTCTCACCACATTCGGGCATATCGGAGACGGTAATGTCCATACTACCATGGTCACCGATATGAGGAGTAAGGCGGAGTGGGAAAGGGTTAGACCGGCTGCTGATGAACTCGCTGAACTTGCCCTTGAGATGGGGGGAACCATAACGGCCGAGCACGGCACCGGTCTTGCCAGAAATCCCTACATGGAAAAACAATTAGGTCCGGCTCTGGACGTCATGCGGTCCATAAAGAAAGCCCTTGATCCCAACAATATCCTTAACCCCGGCAAAATGGGGCTCGAAAAGAAAAAATATGACATCTACGACTATTTTGCCTATCAGCCTCTCATTGACCATCCGGAAGGGGTCAATTCCTTCGGTGAAGAGACAGATAATGAACTCCTGGCATGTATCTATTGCGGATTTTGCCGCCTCGGATGTCCCACCTTCAGCGTTACCCACAGGGAATCGAGAAACGCGCGGGGAAGGAGTGTCTTAGCCTTCAATTTGCTGAACGGAACCATAGAACCATCAAGCGAGTTAGCAGAAGCCATGTATAGTTGCACCACCTGCCAGGCGTGTACCTATTTTTGTCCGGCCCGGGTGAAGGTAGATGAAATCGTGGAAGGGGTCCGCGAAAAATTATACAGGGAAGGGTATGCTCCTGAGCCGGTGCTTGCCGTGCGAGACAATATCACCAAAACCGGGAATGTGTATGCCAGCGCCAGAGAAGAGAGGATCGATATCTATCCTCCAGCCCTTAAAGAAAAGGCCGTAAATGCCCAGCTCAAAACCGAGGCGGAAACCCTGCTTTTCATGGGATGTGTGCCGAGCTACCTGGACATGAAGATGGTCCCAAGTCTGATAAAACCCTTAGATGCAGCGGACGTGGATTATACGACACTTTCCGTTGAAGAAAGCTGTTGCGGTTTTCCCCTGTTTCTCATGGGAGCAGAGGACGAATTCAAGGCCGGTGCCGAGAAACTTATTGAAAGGATTAAAACCACTGGCGCTAATGAACTCGTAACCCCCTGCGCCGGGTGCTATAAAACCTTTACCAAGATCTATCCGGAAGTAGGTGATTTGGGTCTCCAGGTTTATCATTCGGTGCACTACTTAGAAAAGCTGATTAATGAGGGCCGAATCAAACTGAAAGGAGACCTGGGGAAAAAGGTGACGTACCATGATCCATGCGATCTTGGCAGGGCATTCAAGATTTTTGATGAACCCCGCAATATCCTGCAAAAGATCCCGGGTCTGGAGTATGTGGAGATGGGCCGCAACCGGCTCCAGGCACGCTGCTGTGGGGGTGGCGGGGGTGTGCAGGCCAACAACCCGGAGCTGGCAATCGAAATGGCGGCAGAGAGAGTAAGGGACGCCTTAGCCGTGGGAGCCGAAATCATTGTTTCCGGTTGTGCCGCCTGTAAAGACAATCTGAAAAAGGGGGCAAACGCCATACCGAAAAAGGAGAGGGGTAAGATAAAGGTTATGGATATTACGGAGATGGTGGCGAAACAGATTGATGGTTGAGACGGGTTGCGAGTTGCTGGATACTCGATACTGGCGGGGCTGAAAACTGAAAACTGAGAACTGAAAACTTGACACTGGAAACTTGATACTTGTTGTAGCGAAGCGGAAATCCCGTTTTAAGCGGGGAAACTGGGAGCCCCCGGGTTTTTCAATCGACAATCAACAATCATCAATCCTTAAGATGGGGAAAGAGATGTCAGAGGAAAAGAAGACGACAAGAAGAGGGATTGCGGCAGCCAAGCCCTTGAAAAAGCTTATGGCTGACTATTTTTATGAAATGGATGATGCGGCAAAAACGGGTTCCCGGAAGATTGCCTGGTGTACCAGCGTGGGGCCTGCCGAACTTCTAAGGGGTATGGGTTTTCTGGTCTATTATCCTGAAAATCACGGGGCCATGTTAGGGGCCACCCGAATGGCAACAGATCTGATCCCATACGCCAATGCCATGGGATATTCGCCCGATATCTGTTCCTACCTAACCTGTGATGTGGGTTCTTATCTCCAGAAAAAGACACCTCTGACCATGGCCTATAACATCGAGTCGGTCCCCAGACCCGACGTTCTCGTTTTCAATACCAACCAGTGCAGAGACGTGCAGGACTGGTTCGCCTGGTATTCACGGGAACTCAACGTGCCGCTCGTGGGAGTACACACCCATCGAGATATCGGCGATATCGGCGAGCCCCAGATAAAAGATATTGCCTCTCAGATAGAAGATCTGGTGCCCGAACTGGAAAAAGTGACCGGTGAGAAATTCGACATGGATCGTTTCAAGGAGGCATTGGGGCATTCAAGGCGTACCTCCGAACTCTGGAAGGCCTGTCTTGAGGCGTCCGCGGCGATCCCTTCTCCATGGACCTTTTTTGATGCAACCATTCATATGGCCCCGGCGGTGGTTTCACGGGGCACTAAGGCGGCCAATGATTATTACGAACTGCTCCTGCCCGAACTCGAGCAAAGGATCAAGGATGGCGTGGCAGCGGTAGAGGGGGAAAAGCATCGCCTTTACTGGGAGGGTATGCCCATATGGGGCAAGTTGAGGGACCTGTCAGAGCAGTTTTTTTCATTAAAGAGTTGTGTCGTGGCCTCTACCTACTGCAATAGCTGGATATTCGACCAGCTTGACCCGGATGAACCCTTTGAAAGCATGGCAAGGGCCTATACAGAGCTTTTTATTGTCCGGGACGAGCCCTATAAAGA
>JACNJD010000164.1:10685-14407 GCA_014382715.1 Candidatus Desulfacyla euxinica
GGGGCATCCCGTACCAAGGTGGCCATCCTTGATGCGGAGAGGAGATTGCTCGGACATGCGGTAAGGAAATCCGGGATAGATTTCACTGAGACGGCCGAGATCTGTCTGAAAACCTCTCTAAATATGGCCGGTGCTTCGAGGGAAGACGTGGCAACCTGTGTTTCTACCGGCTACGGGAGGAAGAATGTCCTTTTCAGCGACGAAACAAAGACAGAGATCGGATGCCACGCTAAGGGCTGTTATCATTATTTCCCCATGGCCATGACCATTATCGATATCGGGGGCCAGGATAATAAGGTTATCAAGTTGGACGACCAAGGCCGGCGTCTGAATTTTAAGATGAACAGGAAATGTGCTGCCGGTACAGGCGCATTTTTAGAAGAGATGTCCATGCGCCTGGGGATACCGCTTGAAGAGATGGATTCCCTGGCCCGGAAATCCGAGGAGATTGTGGAGTTGGGGAGTTACTGCACTGTTTTTTCAGGGACAGAGGTCCTGGAGAAGATCAGACAGGGTAAAAAGGTTGCAGATATTGTGAAAGGACTTTTTTTGTCGGTAATAAAGAGGGTCCTTGAGATGGATTCCCTTACAGACCGGGTGGTAATGACAGGCGGGGTTGTGGCGCATAATCTGATCCTCGTGGAGATGGTGGAAGCGAGAACCGCCCGTGAAATATTGATTCCCGAGCACCCACAGTTAACCGGGGCCGTGGGTGCAGCTCTCTTTGCCATGGAAAGAGGGGAAAGATAGAAGAGACTAAAGTCGATGCAGGATGAAGGATGAACGATGCAGGATGGATGGTTAATCCTGGCTGTGTTTCTTGCGCCTTACGCCTTGAGCCTTACGCCTTTGTCAGATTCAAGATGCAGGATGCAGGGCAACAAATGACAAGTGACAAATGACAAAAGTGGGAGGGATTGAAATGAACATAAGCAAATGGACGCATGCAGGCACCATCTTAAAGATGAATGCCCTTAACTATCCGGACAAGTTGGGGTGGCAGGACAAAAACCAGGAATTCAGCTTTAAGGAGTGGGATGAAAGATCATGCCGCTTTGCCAATGGGCTCAAAGACCTCGGTGTGGGGCACAGGGACTCGTTTGCGGTTCTCGCCTTTAACAGGGGCGAATGGATGGATATATATGCAGGCTGTGCCAAGGGAGGGCAGTTGGTTGTGCCGATCATGTTCAGGCTGGCAGGCCCTGACATAGAATACATCACCAACCATTCCGAATGTAAAGCCATTGTAGTGGAGGCCCCTTTTGTGGAATTGATAGACAGCATTAAGGATAAGCTGCCAATCCCTGAGGGCAACTATATTTATATAGGAGACGGTCCGGTGCCTGACGGGTATGTGGGATATGAGGATCTCTTGGCCAAATCCTCTCCTGATGAGCCGGATATTATGGTGGATTCTGCCGATATATGGGTAATAATGTACACATCGGGGACAACAGGCCGACCAAAAGGGGTAATGAGGACCCATGAAAGCACTGTGGCCCAGTATTACCTGAATAACATTAACATGGGGGTCAGACCCGATGACAAAGTTATGCTGGTTATGCCCATGTGCCATATTAACTCCATATACTACTCATTTGCATACACCTTGGTGTCAGCACCGGTATTTATTTACAACATGGTGAGCTTTGATCCTGAGGATTTACTCAGAACTATTGCAAATTACAAAATCACATTTACTTCACTTGTTCCTACCCATTATATTATGCTGCTTGCCCTGCCGGATGATATCAAGAACAACCTCGATGTCTCGTCCATCAGGCAGCTCCTCATATCTTCCGCGCCGGCCAGGAAAGACCTGAAAGTGGCCATTATGGACTACTTCAAGAATGCGGAACTCTGGGAGGCATACGGGAGCACCGAAGGGGGATTGGTGACACTGCTCAGGCCGGAAGATCAGTTCAAAAAACTGGGGTCCATAGGAAAGGAGATATTCGGAACCGACCGGATCAGGATTCTTGACGAGGGGAGGAATGAGGTCCCGGATGGTGAGGTTGGAGAGCTTTTTTACCGTACCCCCATGCTCTTTAAAGAGTATCTGAAAGAGCCGGAGAAGAGCAAAGAGGCCTTTGAGGGAGAATGGTCATCGGCAGGGGATATGGTAAAACGCGATGAGGATGGCTATTATACGCTTGTGGACCGGAAGGCCAATATGATTATCACGGGTGGCGAGAATGTCTACCCTTCGGAGGTGGAAAGTGCTACGGGGGAGCATGAGGCGGTTAGAGATATTGCGGTAATCGGTATCCCTGACGACAAATGGGGTGAGGCCATTAAGGCTATTGTGGTGCTCAACGAAGGTTATGAAGAGAGTGAGGAAACAGCAAAAGATATTATGGATTTTACCCGGGGGAAGATAGCAGGATTTAAACGACCGAAGAGCGTTGATTTTGTTAGTGATGAAGAGATGCCCAGAACACCCACAGGAAAGATCCTGCACCGTATTCTGAGAGAACAGTACGGGAAATGGGGGGAGTAAAGGTACTGGATACTTGATGCTGGATACACGATACACGATGCTGGATACACGATGCAGGATGCAAGATGCAGGGTTCTGGATGCTTGGTTAATTGATTCTTGGCTGTATTCCTTGTGCCTTACGCCTTAAGCCTTATGCCTTCAATACTGGATGCTGGATGACTGGATGGGAAATGTCCGGTATCGAAAGAACAGCAAACATCGTCTTTGCTCATTTTAGGCACTTCCAACTTTAGGCATTTCCCCGCTGAAAGCGGGATAAATAGGCACTTCCAATTTTAGGCATTTTAGGTATTTTTTTTAATTTAATTAAACTGGAGGACTAACAACATGTTGACAAAAGCTTTCATACCTTACAAAGGTTATTACTCGACCCCTTTCAGCAGATGGCAGGGAAGTATGGCCAATGAGAACTCGATCGTTTTGGCCGGAAATACATCCAAGAGATGGTTAGCGGAGAAAAACTGGGACCCCGGGATATTTAATTATCTCATCCTCGGTATTACCATCGGCCAGCTTCATCAGTTTTATTCAAGCCCTTGGGCCGCCGCTCTGATCGGTGCGGGAGAAATACCCGGTGTAGCCCTCAGCCAGGCATGTACCACCTCCGCAACCTGCATTTACCAGGCCGCTATGGGTGTGGACACCGGGCTTTACGATACCTGCTTCACCTTAATGACCGACAGGTGCTCGAACGGTCCCCACACCATCTGGCCAAACCCCAAGGGACCGGGGGCTGAAGTCATCTCTGAGAACTGGCTGATGGATAATTTTAACGGTGATCCTAACGTGGGTCTGAAGATGATCGAGACTGCCGAGAACGTTGCCAAGGAAGGACAAATCTCAAAAGAGCAGTGTGATGAATTGACTCTGAGGCGTTACGGGCAATATCTGGATGCGCTGGCAGACGACAGGGCATTTCAGAAGAGGTATATGTTCCCTGCAGAGGTGAAGATTTCGAGGAAAAAAACCATGCTTGTGGAAGAGGACGAGGGGGTTACACCCTGTACAGAAGAGGGGTTAGCCAGGCTAAGACCGGTTACCCCGGGCGGTGTCCTCTCTTTTGGCGCCCAGACTTTTCCAGCTGACGGCAACTGCGCACTCGTGGTAACCACCGAGGAAAAGGCCAGGGATCTGAGTGCAGATCCATCCATTCCCATACAGGTCATATCCTATGGCTTCTCAAGGACCAAACCGGGTTATATGGCTGCAGCGCCGGTTCC
>JACNJD010000010.1 GCA_014382715.1 Candidatus Desulfacyla euxinica
AGATGTTCAATATCGTTGACTGGCGGGGAGTAATCGAAAGAATTATCAGTAAAGGCGAAAATACTTTTATAGAAGTCGGGCCTAAACAGGTCTTGAGCAATATGATCAAAGATATTGATCCATCCGTACTAAGACTTAATTTGGAAGATACCGAATCCCTGAAAAAAACAGTAAAGAAAATGGCAGAACAGGGCGAGGCTTGAAAAGATCACTCAAGCCAACACTCCCGCCACATCTCCCACAACATAAGGGTCCAAAAGCGATATTGGTAATGGGCCGATAACCCTACTCTCGAAAGAGGATTAGCTATTGGATATTTTGGGCATATCTTGTTTTTATCATGACAGCGCCTCCTGCCTGCTCCGAAACGGGAAGATTGTAGCAGCAGCACAGGAAGAGCGATTTTCAAGGAAAAAACACGATCCGAGGTTTCCAACCAACGCCATAAAGTACTGTTTCAAAGAGGGGAGCATCTTAGTTCAAGACTTGGACTACATTGTCTTTTATGACAAACCGATCCAGACATTTGAACGACTCCTCATGAGTTACCTGACAGTAGCTCCTAAAGGCCTCCGATCGTGGCTGGAGGCCATGCCCCTCTGGTTGGGGAAAAAACTACATATCCATAAGGTTCTTCGACAGGAGATAGGTTACGACGGAGATGTTTTATTTACTGAACACCACGAAGCCCATGTGGCATCTGCCTTTTACCCCTCCCCCTTTGAAGAAGCTGCCATCCTCACTGTGGACGGGGTGGGAGAATGGGCTACAGCAAGCTACGGGTTTGGCCAGGGAAATGAGATTACACTGCTCAAGGAGTTACATTTCCCCGATTCCTTGGGTCTGTTATACTCCGCCTTTACCTATTTTACAGGATTTAGAGTCAACTCCGGCGAATACAAGCTCATGGGGCTGGCCCCCTATGGCCGGCCACGTTATAAAGACCTCATCCTCTCAAGACTTATAAACGTAAAAGATGACGGCTCCCTCCGTTTGAACCTGACCTATTTTGATTTTCTGGGAGGTCTGCGTATGACCAACAGACATTTTTCCAGACTCTTTGGCGGACCTCCGAGAAGGCCTGAGACAGAAATTACAGAGAGAGAAATGGACATTGCAGCAAGTATCCAGTCCGTTACCGAAGAGATCATACTCAAGATGGTGAAGTGGGTTCACAAAGAAACAGGACAGAAGAGACTCTGTCTTGCCGGTGGCGTAGCCCTGAACTGTGTTGCAAACGGTCGTATATTGCGGGAAAGTGATTTTGAAGAAATCTGGATACAGCCTGCTGCAGGCGACGCCGGAGGTGCTTTAGGAGCCGCCTTGTCTGTCTGGCACCGCTATCTTGGAAACGAGAGACCTGACCCGAAAGGCCACGACAACCAGCATGGATCATATCTTGGGCCCTCTTTTACCAATGAAGAAGTCAAGGCCTACCTTGAGCGCAATAAGTACCCCTACCATGAACTTGATTCGGAAAAAAGGCCTCAGGCAATCGCCTCGCAAATAGCTGAAGGAAAAATCGTCGGATATATGGCAGGGCGTATGGAGTTCGGGCCAAGGGCTTTAGGGGCCAGAAGTATCCTCGGTGATCCGAGACGTGAGGAAACCCAGAAAGTGATGAACCTGAAGATAAAGTACCGCGAGTCATTCAGGCCCTTTGCCCCATCAGTGCTTGAAGAAAAGGCCGCATCATACTTTGAGACGGGTGTACCGAGCCCCTACATGCTCCTGGTTGCCAATGTCAAAGAAGAAAGATGCCTGCCTCAACCTTCAGCAGATGAAATGCCGATGTTAAAACGTCTAATGGTGAAAAGAAGCGACATCCCTGCCGTTACACACTTAGACTACTCGGCCCGTCTTCAAACAGTGAGTCAAGAGGACAACCGGGACTATCATGCGGTTATCTCGGAGTTTGACAAACTGACCGGATGTGCTGTATTAGTCAATACTAGTTTTAATGTCCGGGGCGAGCCGATCGTCTGTACGCCGGAAGACGCCTATCGCTGTTTTATGCGGACAGAGATGGATGTCCTTGTCATGGAAAATTGTATACTCTTCAAGGATAAACAACCCTTATGGAAAGAGGATGAATGGAGAAGCAAGCTTGAACTCGACTGATATCCGAGAGATACGAAAATTCGGGATGATTGCCCTCATTTTTTTCGGAATCTTGTGTACATTGGGGTTCTGGTTTAAAAGGCCCATCCCCACATATCTTTTTGGTTTCTTGTCCCTCATGGGGTTAGGATTCATTCTAAGCCCATTGCGGCTTAGTCCTCTATATTCCGGATGGATGAAGATCGCGCACTTTGTTGGAAAAATCATAACCACCTTGATGCTCACATTGGCCTATTACCTCGTAATCACCCCGTCGGCCCTGATTAAGCGCGTTTTTGGCGGAAGGCCTCTCCCTCTCAAACCAGACAAAGAGGTTTCGTCCTACTGGGTAGCCCGCACTGAACCGGTGCAACCGAAAGAGCGCTTTTTAAAACGATATTAGGAGACCTAAATGGCGAATCAATCTATTATTAAAGAATTCTGGGAGTTTTTGAGACTCAGGAAACGATATTGGTTACTCCCCATCCTGATTACGTTAGGACTCTTTGGCGCCCTAATTGTTTTTACCGAAAGCAGTTCGGTTGCCCCATTTATTTATGCCCTGTTTTGATGGTTCCGTAAAAAGGCAAAAAATAGACCTTTTTACGAGAGTATTTCGTCGCTTCGCTACTGTATTTAGTGTTTTGTGTTTAGGCCCGCAGGGCGGGAATGAATTCGACTTTTTACAATTTCATCTATCACTCAAGCCATCGCTCTCTCCACATCTCCCACATCAAAAGCGCCCAGAGGCGATACTGGTGATTGGCCT
>JACNJD010000009.1 GCA_014382715.1 Candidatus Desulfacyla euxinica
TTTTATTGTTCCACGCTGCACAGAGGCATGTCCGGCCGGCGTGGATGTACCGAGGTATATCCGTGCTGTCAAGGATCAGAAATATGACGAGGCAGTAGCTGTATTGCGAGAGAAGCTACCGCTTCCGACAGTTTGTGCGGATGCCTGTTTCGCTCCTTGTGAAGATGTTTGTGCCTACAAGCAGTTTGGTGACCCCATCGCCATTCGTGCCATCAAGCGTGCTGCTGTGGACAAGGGAGGCGACACCTGGAAGAAAAAGAAAAAGGTGGCGGACAAAACCGGCAAAAAAGTGGGCATTGTAGGGGCAGGTCCTGGAGGCCTCACTGCGGCATATTATCTCGCAGGCAAAGGGCATGACGTGACGATTTTTGATTCCTTTCCCAAACCGGGCGGCACCATGCGTTACGGGATACCCAATTACAGATTGCCTGAAGAAAGACTGGATAAAGATATTGATGACATCCTGGAATGGGGTGTGACATTTAAGGGGAATACCGTTATTGGCAATGACCTCACATTAGATCAGCTCAAAAAGGATTTTGATGCGGTCTTTGTGGCGAGCGGGGCTAACGGAAGCGCAAAGATTCCCCTTGAAGGGTCTGAAAAAGAGGGTGTCCTCTGGGGCTGGGATTTCCTGCGTGACATTGGAATGGGGCAGTCCTTTGATTTCAAGGGAGATGTTATCGTGGTTGGTGGCGGCAACGTTGCCATTGACGTAGCTCTTACCGCCAAGAGGATGGGAGCAAAAAATGTCCATCTTTTTTGCCTGGAAAAGAGAGATGAAATGCCTGCCCATGAGTGGGAGATTGCCAGGGCTGAAGAGGAAGGTGTTCTGGTTAACAACTCCTGGGGGCCAAAAAAGGTCCTGGGTGAGAAAAAGGCTACCGGTCTCGGGCTGATCAAATGCACTTCCGTGTTTGATAAAGCGGGAAACTTCAATCCTACATACGAGGAAGGGGTCACCTCTAAGGTGGACGCGAATCATATCATTTTGGCCATAGGCCAGTCCGCAGATCTTGAATTCGTGAATAAGCTGAAAGGCATAAATGCCACAGGAGGGCGCATTGCAGTTGAAGAGACAGGCCTTGCTACAGGGGAAAACGGTGTTTACGCCGGAGGGGACGTGGTGAGTGGCCCTGATTCAATCATCAATGCCATGGCTCACGGTAGAAAAGCGGCATCTGCCATTGATCAGTATTTGGGTGGCGATGGAAATATAGATGAAGTATTGGCAACCCCTGAAGAAGAGGTGGCCCTTACGGATTTCGTTGTGGAAGTAAAGCCCCGTGAAGATATGGCGCTTTTGAGGCCGTGGGAAAGAACTTCCGGGTTTGGTCAGGTTGAATTGGGGCTGACAGACGAGCAGATTGCGGCTGAATCGAGTCGCTGCTTGGACTGTGATGCCAGGAAATTTGAAGTTATTCTGAACGTTGAATACTGCAAAGAGTGTGGCTATTGCGCAGAGGTCTGCGGGGTGGACACCTTTGGGCCGGCAGAATCCTTTAATGCAAAGGGCTATAGACCCGAAGAGGTCAAATCCTCAGACCGGTGTGTCGGTTGTTTCAAGTGCTATTTTGCCTGTCCTGATTTCGCCATTGACGTAAGAGAAGTAACTGCATGAAACAGAGGAGGTTTCTGATATGAAAAGGTTTTTGGAAACAGGAAATTTTGCAATCACTGAGGGGGCGCTCCTGGCCGGGTGCCGGTTCTTTTCAGGCTACCCCATAACCCCGGCCACGGAATTAGCCGAGGCCATGAGTCTGCGCTTGCCTCAGATGGGAGGTTTTTATCTCCAGGCCGAAGACGAATGCGCGGCCATGCACATGTGTATTGGAGCCTCCCTTGGCGGAATGAAGGCCATGACAGCCACATCCGGACCGGGATTTATCCTTTATGCGGATCCCTATGGATGGGCCCTTGGCTGTGAAACACCGGTAGTTGTCCTTAATTCAGGCCGCGTGGGCCCGGTGAGCGGCATCACAGGTGCCCCGGGACAGGGTGAATTTTATCTAATGCGCTATCCCACGCAAGGAGGGAATTTTGAGGCCATCTGTCTAGCACCCAACTCCGCTCAGGAGTGCATGGCCATGACGGTTGAGGCCTTTTATTTATCCGAGAGATTCCGCATGCCGGTGACGGTCTTGGCGGATCAGCTCATTACCGACGGTTTCGAAGACATCAGCGTTCCTGAAAATGACGATGAGATGAAAGAACTGGGCTTCCGTACTTATCCAAGGAAGGTGTGTCAGGGTCCTGAATTCTATCCTTTTACTGATGACCTTGATATCCCGCCCGTGGTCTTGGGCCATAACACAGGGGCCCTCTGCTCTGATTGGACTCCGACGTTAGAGGGGTACGATATTGAAGAAGTTGAGGCTCACCATAAGCACGCCTACCGTTTGATCTACAAGGTGCGCAATCACAGGGATCTGTTCAACCATCACTATGAAAAGAAATTCATGGATGATGACCCTGATCTAATTGTGGTGTCTTACGGGACTCCGTCCCGTGTAGTGAACACGGCGGTCACAAAAGCGCGGGAGCAGGGCCTAAAAGTGGGCGCCCTTCGGTTAATCAATCTGTGGCCTTTCCCGGATGAGCACTTCAACAGAGCGACCAAGTACTTGTCCGTGGAGCTTAACTGGGATGGAGAGCTTGTCCGTGAGGTCCAGCGAGCAGTACCCAAGGATTCCGAAGTCCATTTTTTGGGAAGCTGCGGAGACCTTCCCACTATTTCGGATTTGATCGAAACTTTTGAAAAACTTCTTAAAAATGAACCCCTTAGTCGAAAGGGTTGGGAATTGGAGGCATGGTAAATGGAATATAGAGCGAGCGAAATTACATCCAAGTACTTACGTTCCAG
>JACNJD010000363.1:0-1511 GCA_014382715.1 Candidatus Desulfacyla euxinica
CTTCATCTGGAACCGCGCAATGTATTTGCCGCTGTTGGCATATGGCACCCTGATTCTAAAACACTTGGTAAGATCCGCGATGCGATCATTGAAGATCCGTCCGGCTGGAAAAGGGCTGTGAA
Source organism: Candidatus Desulfacyla euxinica (assembly GCA_014382715.1). Classification (GTDB taxonomy): domain Bacteria; phylum Desulfobacterota; class DSM-4660; order Desulfatiglandales; family Desulfatiglandaceae; genus Desulfacyla; species Desulfacyla euxinica. The sequence continues at coordinate 123 of JACNJD010000363.1, forward strand.
TAGAAAACCTTTTGAGAGCAGGTTTGACCTGTCCGGGGACTCCCTTCGTAGGGGTCCAAAGGGTTATGACCCCAGTCACCCGTTAATTGCAGATCTTAAAAGAAAGGATTTTATAGGAACAACCGCCCTGACTCAGAATGTTGTCTGGAGTCCCGGGTTTCCACGGGAGTTTGCAGAGATATGCAGGGCGGGAACGTCTCTTGTCAAATTTCTTTGCAATGCGATTGGACTACCCTTTTAGGCTGCTTAAGACGAATGAGATTCCCCTAAATTTAAGGAGATATTGAGATGACAATCAAGATGAGATGGCTGGGAACGGCATGTTTTGAGATTGTGTTGCCCGATAAACAGACAATTATTATTGACCCTTACGTTGATGACTCGAACAGCTCTCCAATTATGAGTGACCATTTCGAGGGCTGCAACTACATATTCATCACACACGGTCATTACGACCACGTGCTCGATGTTGGCAAACTGGCCCATCGTTTCAGGCCAAAAATTTTCTGCAGCGAGGTCACTGCTGAATCTTTGACAACGCACCAGGGAGTGACCGATTCTCTGATCAACAGAGTGAGACCTGGGGATACGATCCGGGTGGAAGGCCTGACTGTCGAGGTTCTACATGGTGTGCATGTGGATTTTGGCCGTGAATACCTGAGACTGACCGGACGCGAACTGGCGGACGAGGGACCGGATCCCAAGGTTATTATCAAGAAGGCCTTGATGGCAATGATGGAAACTGACCAAATACCGGGACAGTTTCCGGAATGGATAGGCAAATACCCCCAGGGAGAGCAACTCAACTTTGTGTTCGAGCCTGTGGGTGGAAAACGGATCTACATGGCAGGGTCTTACCCTGACCCGGAAGTCATCGAAGAGGCTAAGAAGGCGAAGGCTCATATCACCCTGTTGCAGGTATTGCCCGGTAAGAGCCTCGCGGGGATTGAAGATCAGGTCGCTCAACTGGCGATTGCCTCAGAATGCAAGATAGCCATACCGCAACATCACGATCCCCTATTACCCGGAGCCATAAAAACAGACTTATCCGGGCTAAAAAGGATTATGGAAGAAAAAACAGATATCGATTTCATGGAACTGGTGCCCGGGGAATGGTATAATTTCCCGTAGAGTAGATTGAAAGAGGTTGAGTCAGTTTGCAATTGGCTGCCAGTCAGCTCCTCAACCTTGTTTTTTCCGGATGCGGTGTTTTTTTGCTTGACAGCTATGCTTGACTGTTTGTATTGTCGACAAACGACAAACGACAACGAGCAGGGAAAACATGCGCTTACTGGAATTCGAAGCCAAAGAGATACTTGCCAGGCACCAGATCGCCGTGCCTAAAAGCCAGCTACTGTCAGGCTCTGATCAAATAGATTTAAAATTCCC
>JACNJD010000363.1:2054-14193 GCA_014382715.1 Candidatus Desulfacyla euxinica
TGGATTGCCATGCCGACATCGAAGACGACGCCCTGTTCCGCCACCCGGAGATAGCGGGTCTGGAAAAAGAGGAGGGGCGTTTTGAGTCCGAGAAGAAGACTACCGAGTTCGAAGCCAAGGCGGCCGAGATAGACAGCGCCGACCACAGGGGCGTAGCCGGCCGGGTAATCGAGTTCGGCGGAGATCTGGGCCTGATCATCGGCGGCGGCGGAGCCTCTCTAACCGCCTTTGACGCGATAAAACAGCACGGCGGTGAGCCGGCCAACTACTGCGAGATCGGCGGCAACCCCTCTGTGAGCAAGGTGCGTCACCTCACCAGCCACATCCTCTCCAAACCCGGGGTAGAGAACGTTTCGGTGATCATGAACGTGGTCAGTAATACCCGGGTGGATTTAATAGCCCGGGGCATTATTGCAGGCGTGCTGGACGCGGGCAAGGACCCGGCCAAGGCAATCGCCGTATTCAGGGTGCCCGGAGCCTGGGAGGAAGAGGGCTTTAAGATCCTTAAAAAATATGGAGTGCCCTACGTGGACCGCACTGTATCCATCGATCAGGCGGCCAAGTTTGCCGTTGAAAGAACCCAAGGGTAGGTTAAAAGAAATGGCAATAGTGGCAGACAAAAATCTGAAGGTTATCATCCAGGGCATCACCGGGCGCGAAGCCGCCTCTTTCACAAAGGATATGCTGGACTACGGCACCCAGGTGGTAGCCGGGTGTACACCGGGCAAACAGGGCCAAAAGGTGCACGGGGTACCCGTTTATGACACCGTGCGTCAGGCGGTTGCCGATAACCCCGCCAGTGCCTCGGTGATCTCGGTACCCCCGGCCCTGGTGAAAGGCGCTGCGTTCGAAGCACTGGACAACGGTCTGGAACTCATAATCATTGTCACTGAGCGGGTACCTCGCCGGGATGTGGTTGAAATTCTGGAAATGGCCCGACAAAATGACGCCCGGGTGATCGGGCCCAACACCCTGGGGCTGATCTGCCCCCATGAGATCAAACTGGGTATGGCAGGAGGGCCGGTGGAAGATGTGAAGAAATCATATATGCCAGGCCCGGTGGGCATCGCCAGCCGCAGCGGCGGCATGACTACCGAGATCGCCAACCTGCTCACCACCAACGGTATCGGGCAGAGCACCTGCGTAGCCATCGGCGGTGACCCCATAGTGGGCTCCAACTTCCTGGAGCTTATTCCCATGTTTGACGCCGATCCCCATACCAAGGCGGTAGTGCTGTTCTGCGAGCCGGGCGGAGTGATAGAGGAAAGCCTGGCCGCCATGGTGGTGGAGCGAAACATCAAACTGCCCATCGTGGCCTTTCTGGCCGGCCGCTTTGTGGACGGCATGCCCGGGGTTCGCTTCGGGCATGCGGCCACCATCGTGGAAGGCGACAAAGGCAGCGCCCGAATCAAGCGCGAGACCTTCCTCAAAGCCGGCATCCATGTGGCCGACAAGTTCTCGGATATCGTACCCATCCTGAAACGTATTGAAAAAGAACTGGACATGGAGGAATGACATCATGGACTTTGGACCCATAAGGACCGCCCTCTTTGTCCCCGGTAACCGGCCCGATCGTGTGGACAAGGCCGTAAATGTTGGCGCAGATGCGGTTATCATTGATCTTGAAGATGCGGTGGCATTAAGGGAGAAGGCGGAAACGCGACCAATAGTCCGGGAAAAAGTTGTGGCTCATCGTGATAAAAGGATAATCGTCCGAGTGAACGGATTCGATTCCGGTTTATTGCACGGAGACCTGGCCGAAGTGATCGTGGAAGATCTTGAATGCGTCATGATCCCAAAAGTGGATGACCCGGGCCGTATCAGGGAAATACACCGATTGCTTCTGGAATTAGAGAAGGAAAAGGGGATGGAGCCGGGGACCATTGCGGTTATCCCTTTGATCGAATCGGCCAAAGCCGTTGAAAACGTCTTTAGAATTGTATCTGAAAGAACCGACCCACCGAGGGTCTACACTGTCGCATTTGGGGCTGCGGATTTTACGCTGGACATGGGTACGGAAATTACGATGGAAGGTACCGAACTCATATATCCCCGTTCTCGTATACCGATCGCATGCCGGGCGGCCGGCATAGCCCCCCCCCTGGATACGCCATATATGATAGATCTCAAGGACCTCGACGCGTTGAAAGCGGATGTCAGAAGGGCCAAACAACTGGGGTTTCAGGGCAAACTCTGCATTCATCCGAATCAGATTAAACCATGCCACGAGGTCTTTTCTCCCACCAAGGACGAAATCATTTATGCGGGACGGGTGATTAGCGCGTTCGATAAAGCAGAGGCAGAAGGCGTTGCAGCGCTACAATTAGATGGTAAATTTATCGATTATCCGGTTGTTGAAAAAGCCAGACGCATTATCAGTCTGGCTAAAATCAATACAACTTGATTTATAAAATCAGAAAGATGGGTAATCATGAGCGAATTCATTAGAGTGGAAATTGATTCCCGAAAATGTGTCGGGATCAAAGAATGCGGCGAATGCATTGGGGCTTGCCCCGTGAATATTTTCGGAAAGAAAGGCGACCACCCTGTTATTATTCAAAAAAACCAGGATGAGTGCACTCTATGTGATCTATGCGTGGAGGCCTGCAACCCTGACGCCATCGCCATCAAAAAACTTTATGAAAACAATTTATGACCTGAGGCTGTTTGCTTAGCAGCCATAATTCACACTGGCTCAGCAATGCAAATGCAATGGGTGTGGAGTAAATGAGGTGTGGTGAGATGCGATCACTAAGATCTGATTCTAAGGCGTTTTTCCATGGATAACCTAAGGGTTAAAATCAAAGAGCACGACTTTCAACCCGCTGTTTTGGGAGAGAAGGTTTCTCAGATTCTTAAGGACGCCATATTGGAGGGCATCCTCAAACAGGGTGACCAGCTCCTTGAAGTCGAGCTGCAAAAGCAATTCAGGATCAGCCGTTCTCCGTTGCGAGAGGCCTTTAGGAATCTTGAGAAAATTGGCCTGGTGGTTATCGTGCCCCGCAAAGGTACATTTGTTAAAGCCATCACCGAAAAGGACATCCGGGAAAATTTTCCTGTTCGGGCAACTCTCGAAGGGCTGGCTGCGAGAGAAGCCTGTTCAAAGATAACGGCAGAAGAGCTCAAAGACCTCAGAGAGGCTTTCAAGGGGATGAAGAGTGCGGGACAAAAGAAAGACGCTGCCGAGGTTTACAGGGAACATCACCACAGATTCCATAAGATTTTCATCAAGGCTTCTCAAAATGACACCCTTATCAACATATTGCGAACTTTGAGGATGCACAGAATATGGTACTATGTGTCCTATCAATATTATAGAGAAAACTATTCTGAAGGGCTGGCGGTGCATGAAAACATATTGCGGCTCTTGGAAGACAGGGACTCAGATGAAAAGGAAATTGAAAAGGTAATTCGAGACCACATTGAAAACCATCTGGATAAGTTCTTGAGGTATTTGGATGGTAGGAAGGAAATGTCGTAATATCCTGTGGAGAAGGTGGTTTTGGCCGAATGAGTATCTTTCCAAGAGAGATGGACCTTGAAAACTGCTGGCTTTAGAGTGATTGAGGAGTAGGCTGGACCCGCAGAATCGTTTAATCGGCACCCTTGCGGAGGTAATAATGGACAACCGTTTAAACAGCCTTTTCAGACCTATCAACATCGGCGGGCTCACCGCGCGCAACCGAATTGTAATGCCGCCCATGAACACCAACCTTGCCCATGGCGATGGCTTTGCATCTGACGACAACCGTGACTACTACGCGGAGCGGGCCAGGGGAGGGGCCGGCATAGTCATACTGGAAGCCATGTTCGTGGAATGGGCTGCCAAGCACCGCACCTTCGGTATGGGCGTCTCTGAAGATAAATACATTCCAGGCCTGGCCAAGGTGGCCCGGGGGATCAAGGAAAATGGCGCCCTGGCTATGGCCCAGATCAACCACAACGGCCGCCTGCTCTCCGAAGACGCCACCGGTTTGCAGACCGTGGCCGTATCCACCTTTGTAAACCCGGCCACCTCCGAAGTGTCGCTTGAGTTCTCCACCGAGGAAGTGCAGGAAATGGTGGGGAAATACGCTGCGGCCGCTCTCCGGGTTCGGGAGGCCGGTTTCGACGGGGTGGAGATACACGGTGCGCATGGCTATCTCCTGGCCCAGTTCCTTTCTCCCTTTACCAACAAACGCACCGACCAGTACGGCGGTCCCCTGGAAAACCGCATGCGCATGCCCCTGCAGGTGGTGCGCCGGGTGCGGCAGGTCTGCGGCAACGATTTCATCATCGGCTACCGCATCAGCGGAGAAGAATACTTCCAGGGAGGTCTCACCTTAGAGGAAACTACCCTGGCAGCCCAGGAACTGGAGAAGGCCGGGGTGGACCTGCTGGATGTATCCGGTTCTTCCCTCGAGGGCCCGCCCAAGCTGGCCAAAGTGATCCCCTGTTATTATCTGCCCCATGGCTTCCACATGCATGCCGCGGCGGCCATGAAAAAGGTGGTCAGCATCCCGGTGATCGGGGTGGGGCGTATCAACTGTCCGGTAGAGGCCGCAAGTTATCTGAACGACGGCAAGGCGGACCTGGTGGGGGTCGGCCGCCAGTTCATTGCTGACGCCCACTGGCCCAACAAGGCAAAAGAGGGGCGTTTAAAAGAAATCCGCCGCTGTATCGCCTGCAATGTGTGCCTGGATATTCTTCTCGCTAACAAACTGCCGCTGACCTGTGCGGTTAATCCCAGCACCATCAAGGCGGATGAACACCTGGCCCCGGCAGATACCAAAAAGAAGGTGGCAGTAGTGGGGGCCGGTCCTGCCGGCCTGGCGGCAGCCACCGTAGCCGCGGCCCGTGGCCATCAAGTCACCTTGTTCGAAGCCGGTGACCAGATCGGCGGTCAGCTTAATCTGGCTGCCAGGGCACCGGGCAAACAGGAGCTGGGCAGTATTTTGGAGTATTACAGCGAGCAAATCGCCATTACCGGTGTGGATCTGAAACTGGGAACCGAGGCCGATGTGGCAGCCATCATTGAATGCGGTGCTGATGTGGCCGTGATCGCATCCGGTGGCAAGCCTAAGTCCCTGGGCGAGACGTGGGAAGAAGGCGAAAACGTGTTCAATGCCTGGGACGTCTTATCTAACGCGGTGACCCCCGGCCACAAGGTCGTGATCGTAGGCGGAGGCCGGGTTGGTCTGGAGACGGCCGAATTTCTGCTGGAACAGGGCCATGAGGTGGTGGTGGTAGAGGCTGCTGCGCGGATCGGGGCAGACCTGGGGCTGACGGTACGTCCGGTGTTGATGAACCGGTTAATCAGAAGTGCAATTAACGTATTCAACAACGCCACAATTGCCGAAATCGCCGGCAACACTGTCACCCTGGACCGTATGGACGATATCATCACCTTACGCGGCGTGGACACGGTTCTGGTCTGCGTGGGCAGCGAGGCCAACCTCACCGTGGGCAAAGACCTGGATATTCCGTTGCACACCATCGGCGATTGCGCCGGCCCGGCCGGTATCATGGAAGCCATAAAGACTGGGGTGGAAGCGGGCCGTAACCTGTAGTCAAATTTGCCCCCCATAAGGTAGCTTTTTTTTGCTGGTCCAAGAAGTACGCTAATGCGAGTGCCTAAAGTTAAGGAACTTCGTGACATTTTCTCTAAAGATTGTTTTCACACAGCTTGCGCGACAAATCAGAATAAGACGTGCGGGTGGTATGTGGTCAAAGAATTCGACCGTTCTGTTTTCCAAGAGGCTCAGTAAAAGTCGCTGAGACAAGGCCATGATTGAGAACTTTTGACAATTTGAGAATCTTAAATATTACCTTGAACTTTAGGCATTTTAGCTCATTTTAGGCACTTTAGATCACTTATGGGCCAAGTAATTACTCAACTGGTAGAACCCTATTATGATACCGCTACCTGAGGTAGTTATTTTGGCCCATGAATAAATCTCTCTGAACCAAGCCCGCCTCATCTTTGGGGGTTCGGTTTGGAGAAAAATCCATTTTGGAGGAAAACAGATGACTGGCAACGGTTTTCATGATCGGCAACTGGCAATAGATTTGAGTACTGGGGCGGCATCGGATCAAAAGATAAGCACCGAAATTTTGAGTAACTTCGCCGGCGGTCGGGGGTTGGGCATCAAGTTTCTTTGGGAGATGGCGCCGGAGGGTATTGATCCTCTGGACCCGGAAAATCCCCTGATCCTGGCCATAGGGCCTTATACCGGGGCTGGCGTGTTCTCAGCCTTTTTCAACGTAACCACCAAGAGTCCCCTCACCGGTCTGGCAGCGGGCAGTCATTGTGGAGGCTTTTGGGGACCAGCCTTCAAGCGCACCGGCTATGATTGCATGACCGTAACAGGCGCTTCGGACAAGCCCGTTTACCTTCTGGTGGAAGAAGGCAAGGCCACTATCAAGGATGCCGGCCATCTCTGGGGCAAGGGCGTTTTTGAGACCGAGAAGCTCATCAAGGACGCTGAAGGCGAGGTGGAGATTCTGTCCATCGGTCAGGCCGGCGAGAACCTGGTTAAATACGCGGCCATGATGAACGGCCACCGCGCCGCCGGCAGAAGCGGGGTCGGTGCGGTGATGGGCTCCAAGAAGCTCAAGGCCATCGCAGTTAAAGGCAAGCTTTCGGTTGAATATGCTGATCCTGCCAAAGTGAAGGAAGTTTCCCGCAACGGCGGTAATCAAGCCATGGAGACGGGTAAGGCTTTTGGCGAATACGGATCATCCATGGCCTTCAACTTCTTCAACGAAGCCCACACCTTGCCCACCAGGAACTTCCGTGCAGGCTGTTTTGAGCAGGCCGGCAAGATCGACGGAGAAACCCTGAAGGAAAAATACTTTGTCAAGGACCGGGGCTGCTCCAAATGCCCCTTGAAATGCGGCAACATACACACCATCAAGGATGGGCCATACAAACTGAACGAAATAGAAGGTCCGGAGTATGAAACCTTGATGGCCTTCGGCTCCAACTGCGGCAACTCAAATATCGAGTCCATCCTCATGGCCAACTACCTGTGCAACGACTTGGGTCTGGATACCATCAGCTGCGGCGACACTTTCGCGCTTTTGATGGACCTGTTCGAACTGGGTATCATCAAAGAGACCGACTTGGACGGCTACTCCATGAACTGGGGTGAGCACGAAAACATCGTGGCCCTTATCCCCAAAATCGCCAACCGCCAGGGCGTGGGCGACCTGCTGGCCGAAGGCTCTTATCGGGCCGCCGTAACCTGGGGTGAGAAGGCTATGGTCAGGGTGATCCACGCCAAAAAACAGGAGTATCCGGGATACGAATTCCGCCGCTCCTTTGGCACCGGCTTCTCCCTGGTCACCAGCAACCGGGGAGCCTGCCATCTGAGGGCCGGGCTGTATGTAAATGAGCTCTTCCTCGGAGAATTCAAGGAGAGCGGTTTCGAAAGCAACATGCAGACTTTGCTGGACAAGGAGAACCTGCTTTGCCTGTACGATGCGTTCCTTTCCTGTAAATTCGGCGGAAGGAATGCCGGGCACACTCTCCCTGTACTTACCGAGTTGATGAATGCCCTGACCGGGTTTGACTACACTGAAAAAGAGCTGTCCCTGGTGGGCGAGCGTATCTGGAATCTGGAGCGGCTGTACAACCTGCGCGAAGGAGTTGAAGAAGACCTGCCGCCAGCGCGTTTTTACCAGGAGTCCCTTGATGACGGTCAACCGGACGGCGAAGCCATTACCCTGGAGAGGTTCATTGCGGCCCGAGCCAAATATTACCAGACCCGGGGTTGGGATGAGAATGGAACTCCCGGCGCTGATAAGCTGACTCAGTTGAGCCTGTAGGACGACAAATGGTTTCTCCGGCTGCCAGAGTCCATGTCCCGGCGGGGCCGGTGTTCTCCTCGCGGCCTCCATCAAAAATCCCGCGATTTCAGGGTTCGGTTTTCATCGGCTCGGATCCTTTTTCCTTTTGATCCACGCGCATAATTGCTTCGGTATCCGGCAGATGCCAGTCTGCAGTTTTTTCAACATGTTTGGCATATTTATAAAAGGTGGCTTCAAGATTGCTGAAAGCAAGCAAAAGCCCCGTCCAACCGTCCATGAACCCGAGTTTGAGAATATATTGTTTGATAAATGCAAAAAGGCCGTGAGAGAGGGCGATTCCCATCCCGGGTGTTTTATCAGCCGCGATCAGTTTTTTAGCGCCAAGATCGGTGTATCGATCAATTTTCTGAATCAGTTCAGATAATCCGGCGTATGGCGTCTGCCAGATAGCGTTTTTTAAATACCCCGGTTTGCGATCGGTCAATAGCTCATAACTTTCATGCACAAAATCGAGTTTATAACGCATGGCATCCTTTTTAAACAACTGGGGTTGCCGGTAATCCGGATAATAACCGGAAAAACGGATCCAGCGTCCCATGAAAAAATTTCGCCTTGGAACAAAAAACACATTTGAAGCAGTATCTTTTTCTATAATTTCGAGCACTTCATCACGCACCTCAGGGGTGCAGCGTTCATCGGCGTCAAGACTGAAAATCCATTCATAACGGCATTGCTCGATTGCCTTGTTTCGCAAAGCGCCGAATCCCTCAAACGGTTCCTGTATCACTCTGGCTCCAAGATCTTGTGCAATCTGTGCGGTCGCGTCCGAACTGAAAGAATCGGCTAAAAGAATTTCATCCGCCCACAACAGACTTTTAATCGCAGCTTCAATTTTTTCCGCTTCATTGTAGGCGATAACATATGCCGAGATTCTATCCATTCCGCTCTCCGAGAGAAAAGGATTCCAGGACTCAAGGGGTCGAGGGCCCAGGTAAAAGAAACGATTGAGCCTACCTCTTAAATCCTTAATTTCTATAAAAACCGGATAAAATCTAACCGGTCAGACTTTCGATGCGTAAAAAGTATAGCAACAACAAGATCTTTGACGCCTTGGAATGGATTGCCACCATGGCCTCCCATGTCTCCAGCAAGGGAGATCTGATGGTCAGGTACTATGGATACTACAGTAACGTATTCAGAGGCAAGCGTAAAAAGGGGGACAGCGATGAACTTATACCCTCCATACTTCTCCATCGGACATAATTTAAAGTTTGACAAACAGAATGCTCTCGCTTACCATAAAACCATACGATACATCTGTTTTTACTGTATTAGATGGAGGCAAAAATGGCACTTGTAAAGAAAACCATTGAATTGGATCAGGACCAGATCAATCGTATCAAAACAGCCTTGAAAGCCAAATCGGAAAAAGAGGCAATAAATGCGGTTCTCAAGCAATTTGACACAGATCTGGCATTGGCAGAGGTGACACTGAGGGGTGCAGGTAGTTTTGAGTTTGATGAGGTATAACGGAGTGCAGGAAAAAGTAGTCTTTGACACACACGTGTATATCGGGGTTTTTAATGCCGGCCTTTTTCAGGATGAGATCAATGGATTCAACAAGGTCATGTATCTGGTCCATCCTGTGCTCCACGAACTGTGGATAGGCGCCAAGGGAAAAAAAGAAGTCAATCATTTGATCAGTTTTGGAGCAAGATTTATCGAATTAGGGAGGCTTGTTGTCCCGGCAGCTTCTACGCAGATCCTGATCGGTAAAGTGTGTCAAAAACTCCGACTTTCCGGTAAACTTAACCCGTCCTATCCTCATATTTACAACGACGTTTCCATTGCTTTGCTGGCCAGACAGATCGGAGCCACAGTTGTAACCAGGAATATTTCAGACTTTGAGAAGATTCATAAGGTCGTAGATTTCAGTTTCCGTGACGTTTCAGGTTAAGGCTCCTCCCTGACTCTCTTGTTGATTCATCCCCCCTTTCCCCAAACTCGAAGGGTTCTTCCGAGGGCCTTATGATTGTCCGCATTCGAAACAACCGCGCCCTGCCTGTGGTCTTCATTGCCGATGATGCCGAGCATCAGATGGGGAGATAAGAAGTCCCTTTTCCAGAATCAGGCCCGTATGGGATTGGTCATTGTGTGTCAAGCCTTTATCAACCTCATGATATTGTGTCCATTTTGTCTTTGACGCACAGGGAGGATTTCGCTATAGTTTTTGTGCAAAAAGGAAAGTTCTTGTAAGAAAGGAGTTCCGCTGAATGTTTATCCTCACTCCCAGACCTGTGCGTTTGAGCAGTGCGGCTACAAGGGAATTTGCCTTCCTTCAAACTCAATTTTTCCAGAAAAACGTAGACCCGTGTATGAAAAATTTATCTTTTTCGAAAGTATAGCAGAGAGGTAATATGATGAGTAATGATAAAATATGGGATACATTTGTCACTGTTTGGGAATATGTTCTCTGGACGGTTGATCATGACAAGGTGACAGTTGGCCATTGCGTAATCGCTGCCCTGGTAGTGTTAGTTGGCATCCACGTTGCGCGGAATCTGAAAAGGCGTCTTCGCAGGCGGCTCGAAACGAAACAGAATTTAGATTCGAGCGGAAAGGTGGCCCTGGAGAAAATGGCCTTTGCCATAATGTTAACTGCTGTGTTCTATACAGCGCTGGCCATATTGAGAATCCCGCTTACGGTTTTCCACTTTGCCGTTGGGGGGCTGATGATTGGTTTTGGTTTTGGCGCACGAGAACTTTTCAGCAACCTGATCAGCGGTATCATTCTCATGATAGAACGCCCTGTCAAGATTGATGATATTGTAGAGGTGGAAAACGAGGTCGGCAGGGTCTTCAATATCGGTCTCCGGAGCTTTCAGATTCACACCGAGAACAATATAGATATCATGCTGCCGAATAGTGTGGTGCTGAATCAGAAACTGGTGAACTGGACAAAGGATGATCACATGATCCTTACCAAGGTTTCTATCGGAATTGGGTACGAGTCAGACATCAAAAAATCGACGGAACTGATGGTTGGGGCAGCTGCGAATGTCAAGGGCGTTCTCAAGGAACCGGCTCCCTTCGTACTTTTTAAGGAACATGGGGCGAGCACGCTCAACTTCGACGTTTATTTTGCTGTACAGGTGAAGAACAAGATGAAGAGCTGGATCTTTGAGAGCCAGGTGAACTACGGACTCAATGACACCCTGAGGGCTGCTGGAGTTAATATTGCTTTCCCGCAGCTGGATGTGCATTTGAAAGAGGATGTGAAAATAAACATGGAAACCAGGGAATAAACAGGAGGAACAATGAAGGCAGGGAATCAAACGAAAGGATCGGTAACTCCCACATGGGATCAGTTCAAGGAAGCCTTTGCGGTCTTTCATAATGACTATCAGATCGTGGGGCATCCGGGAGAACCGGCGGTTTCTCCCTTTGACGAGCCCCGGGAATATGGCAAATATTCATTGACTCAGATCCCTGACCTGATGACAGAAAAGGATTTTGAATCACAGATGGGCAGCATGAAAAAGATTCTTATAACGTGTATGGATAAGCGAGTTGCCCGCAAAATCTGGGAATCTGAAAATGGAGCAAGCGGCGAAGTTTTTCTCTTGGCTATTGGTGGGGGAGTCGTACAAAACCGGGAAAGGCGAAAAGCAATAGAAGTCATTGCCGGGTATCTGGCTCAGTTTCATCAGTTAAGAGAAGTTGTTGCTTCCGATCATGAGCATGTCTGTGGTGCTGTAAAATATTTCCTTGCTAATGTGGGGCTGTCAAATGAAAACGGCCTGCCCGGATTGTTGGGGAAACCACCTGGCAGTGAGGAAGAAAGAGAAATCATGAACCGTTTAATTTCACATGGCGCACATCCATGGATCAAGGAATTCGGAGATGACAAAGTTGTGGCCAAGGATGCTTATGTCAATGAATCCGAACGGGATGTTCAGGAGTTTCTAATTCAAATTAAGGATATAAAACCTCTGTCCATTGAGCAATTAGAGCATGAAATGCAGGCAGAGCTGATTGGTACGGCGGCCGCTTTAAGATCATAATATATCCGGTAAAGCCTTCAAGAAATATCATTTTCGCCTTCCTTGATCTTGACTAAGATTGAACATTTTTCAAAGGTATCGCCTCTTTAAGGTCTGCTATTTTTGCGTAGTTGTTCTTGACATCTTGCGAGTTTTTGCACGGCAAATCCTGGATAATAGATATCTCCAGGAAGGTACCCCTGTGGCAATGCGATATCAACATCCAAGCCCTTCACATAAGCTGGAGGCGGTCAAAGAGCACCAGGAAAAAATCAACATAAAAAATTGACTTTTTTAGGCAAAAC
>JACNJD010000292.1 GCA_014382715.1 Candidatus Desulfacyla euxinica
GTTATGTATATGATTTATTCAAAATAATATTTCATTAGATGGATCAGGAAATAGTGAAAAACTGTTAGAGTGGGGGTGTAGCTCAGGTGGGAGAGCGGTACGTTCGCAACGTATAGGTCAGGGGTTCGAATCCCCTCATCTCCACCATTTTTTCTTTGTTATACAATCATAAAGAATAAGGACGAGATAACTTTCCCGTCCTCATGCATGAGGCTTGGCAGTCAATGACACGAAAGGCCAAAATAGAGAGGAAAACCAAGGAAACGGATATCTCCCTGACCCTCAATCTTGACGGGGTCGGACCTTCCAGAGTAGATACCGGTATCCCCTTTATGGACCACATGTTAGAACTGATGGCGACTCATGGGTTCATGGAAATTGATCTGAAAGCCCGGGGAGACAGAGAGATTGACGACCACCACACTGTTGAAGACCTGGGGATCTGCCTGGGAATGGCTTTGAAAGAGTCCTTGGGTAACAAAGGCGGAATCAGACGGTACGGCGAATCCACTGTCCCTATGGATGAAGCATTAGCAAGGATAGTCATCGATATTTCAAATAGGCCGATCCTCGTCTACCGTGTAACACTCAAGAAAAGCACTACAGGGACATTTGACATCGGCTTGGTAAAAGAGTTTTTTCGTGCCCTGGCAACCAATGCGGGCATAACGTTAAACATTGACCTGCTCTCAGGGGACGAACCTCACCATGTTGCTGAGGCCATCTTCAAGGCATTCGGGAGAGCTTTAGACCAGGCTACCGGTATTGAAGCTCGTTTGAGCGGAAATTTACCCTCCACAAAAGGGGTTTTGTAGCAAAAGAGGCACCCATGCCTGAGAAAAATCGAGAGAAATCTCGACGATATTGCTTATGGCTTTTCGCCATTTTCTTCCTAATATCAAACGGGGGCTGTCAAAGTGGCCGGGCCCCTGTTCAATCTCAAACCCCTCCTCAACCAATAATAAAAAAAGTTGTCGTTGTTGGATTCCGACCCGCAATCCCGAAAGGAGAAAAACCCGATCTGGTCCGAAATCCGATAACAGGCACTGGTTTTATGTCTCAGCCTGTTCCCCAGGATATGGTTAGGTGGTTGACAGACCAGTTATTTGACATGTTAGTCACCGACAAGAGATGGAACCTGATACCGCCTGGCCAGGCCAAAGGTATCGTTGAAAATATCTTAGTCTCAGATACAAGAGTAGGGATGAGCCCTTTGCGAATGATCCAGGAAGTGGGAAAGACCTTTGGAGCGGATGCTGTCCTGATAGGCCAGGTATACCGTTGGCGAGATCGGATCGGTGCCGATTTCGGAGTTGAAAGCCCGGCTTCTGTTGCCTTTGATCTCTCTCTTGTAAGGCCATCAGATGGCGCCATTCTATGGAGGGGCAACTATGACAAAACCCAGAGATCCTTATTCGAAAATCTCTTTGACTATAAGACCTTCGTTAAGAGCAAAGGCCTATGGCTGACCGCCGAGAAATTGGCCCAATTAGGGTTAGACAAATTATTAGAGGATATGCCTGGGTCTCCGCTCAAGGAAAAAACGGTCAAGGAGTAGACATTTGCTCATTATCCCGGCTATTGACATCAAAGAAGGCCGCTGTGTCAGGCTCAAGCAGGGCAGGATGTCAGATGAGACCGTTTTTTCTGATGCCCCCGAGGAGATGGCGGTAAGATGGTATGAATGCGGTGCCGAGAGGCTTCATCTTGTCGACCTGGATGGAGCGGTACAGGGCAAACCGGTCAACAAAGAGGTTATCAAGCGAATTGTAAACTCTGTCCCTATCCCCATAGAGCTCGGGGGCGGGGTGAGGGAGATGTCTGTCCTGGAAGCCTACTTCTCACTCGGGCTCCAATACCTTATTTTGGGGACTGTAGCTAATAAGGACCCGGAATTTGTAAGCAATGCCTGCCGCGCCTTTCCCGGACAAATTATTTTAGGTATAGATGCCAAGAACGACCGCGTTGCAGTGGAGGGATGGACAGAGGATGTAAAGCAGACTCCCTTGGAACTTGCAAACCAGTTTGAAAAAGACGAATTAGCTGCAATCATTTATACTGATATCAACCGGGATGGCATGAGAACAGGATGCAATGTGGAAGCCACTAAGAGATTGGCAAAATCAGTTGAGACCCCGGTTATCGCGTCGGGTGGGATTTCTGAAATCTCAGATGTCTTAGACATCCTGCCCCTGGCAGAGGTTGGAGTTACAGGAATGATTACGGGCAGGGCCCTGTACGATGGAAGTCTTGATTTGGCAGAGGCTATAAAAGCATGCAAAGTTGCAAAAAACGACCTTAGGAGTTGACATATTCTCTATCTGTCATAAAATATAAGGTTTCATATTTTCATATACCCATTTGAACCCTGAACTTCAAAAAAAGAACATGTCTCTAAATCAAAGAATAGCTGAAGATCTCAAACAGGCCATGAAGGCAAAGGATACCATCCGCCTTTCTTGCTTAAGAATGCTCAAGAGTTCTTTAAAAAATTTGCAGGTGGAAAAAAGACGTGAATTAACGGATGAGGAAATCCAGTCCGCTGTTTCGTCCATGGTCAGAAAAGGCAAAGAAGCTGCGAGGGAATTCAAAAACGGGAATCGTGAAGATCTGGCCCTGAAGGAAGAAAAAGAGATCGAGATCTTCTACGAATACCTGCCACATCAGTTGACCCCGGAGAAAATCGAAGAGAATGTACGGCAAATTATTTCCGAGTTGACTGCTGATAGCCCGAAAGATATGGGGAATGTTATGAAGGCGGTTATGGCCAGGATGGCAGGGCAGGTACAGGGGAAGGAAGTAAATGAGATAGTAAAAAAACTTCTAACTTCGTAGTC
>JACNJD010000266.1 GCA_014382715.1 Candidatus Desulfacyla euxinica
CCCTTGATTCATTTATTCATGAGGATGGATCTGATGGCAAATATGAAATTCCGGACTGGTCTGATAATCCATCTGATAATGTTATGCGGGCCGAATTGAAAAAAATCATTAGTGCGGCTATTCAGACACTTCCCCACAAGTACAGACTGGTGTTTAACCTCAGGGAGATCGAGGGATTCAACACAAAAGAAACCGCAGAAATTCTCAGCATATCAACGCAATCGGTCAAAACAAGACTGCACAGGGCACGTCTCTTTCTGAGGGAAGAAATATCAAAACAATATATGGAAGGAAGAGCCCAATGAAGGAGGGGTGTAAAAAAGATTTTGAAAGGATATCGGAATATTTGGATGGTGAATTGAAGGCTGATATTTGCCGCGAGATCGAAAACCATCTCCGCCACTGCCCTGAATGTAGAGAATGTGTTGATTCGTTACGAAAGTCGATTGATCTGTGTAAAAAAGCGGCAGAGGAAGAGATAACGCCAGATATGAGGGAGCATTTGAGGACAGCGCTTCGTAACTGTTTTCCTTCTGAACAGTCATAATCATCAACTTTACCCCCTCCAGGCCTGAGGCCTTTGGTTAATGCCAAATTTACGGGAAAGATACCTGGAGTTCTAAAGAATGGTGGCCGTGTAAAAAGGCCGACTTTAAATTTTTCTTGCATTATTGATAATATACCCTTATAATAAGCGTAACATGCATAAAAGAGACCCCTCTTTCCAGCATCTTCAAGATAAAAATGAACCGTATTGCAGAAAAAAGGCTATCTGACTGGCTGGATTCAACCTATCGCAAACCCTTGATCATCCGCGGCGCTCGGCAGGTAGGAAAATCAACTTTGGTCAGGCAGTTTGCTGACCATAAGAAATTGACCCTTCATGAAGTCAATCTCGAACGGCACCCAACGTTGGTCGGGGTTTTTAAAACACAGGATACCGGAAAGATCCTTCGGGAACTTGAATTTATCTGTGGGAAAGGCCCGATTTCAGGAAAAAATGGGCTGCTTTTCTTAGATGAAATACAGGCGGCTCCGATCGCTATTCAGGCACTTCGATATTTCTATGAAGATCACCCCGAGTTACCCGTAATTTCAGCCGGCTCCCTGCTTGAATTTACAATGTCCAAACATTCCTTTTCCATGCCCGTGGGTCGCGTTGAATACCTCTACCTTGGTCCAGTAACTTTTAAAGAGACTTTGGGGGCGATGGAAAAAGGGGTTTTACTAGATCTCCTAAGCAATTATCACCTGCATGAAATTTTTCCTCAATCCGCTCATGACCAATTATTGGAACTGCAAAGAGTCTGGTTTCTGGTGGGGGGGATGCCTGAGGCAATCCAGCGATTCATTGATACAAATGCACTCGACGCGGTATTTGATGTTCATGCTTCGATTATTGAGACATACAAAGACGATTTTGCGAAATATGCAACCCAGACCGACCTGCTCCGTCTTCATAAGGTATTTAACTACGTCCCGATGGCTGTAGGTGAGAAATTTAAATACGTTCGTGTAGACCCCGGGGAGCAATCCAGAGAATTAGGTAAAGCTGTTGATCTGCTTGAAAAAGCACAAATAATAATGAAAGCCTGCCATACGGATGCGTCTGGTTTGCCGCTTGGCGCAACCATCAACAGACGAATATTCAAGCCTTTTTTCCTGGATTGTGGTTTAATGAATACCATTTGCGGCGTTCAATGGATATCATTGAACGAACTTAAGCGAAAGTCCTTTATCAACAAAGGTCATGTGGCAGAACAGTTCATCGCGCAGCATCTTGCCTACGTCGGAAAAAATAATATAAGCCCGTTTTTGACCTACTGGTTGCGTGAAGGGAGGGCAGGAAATGCTGAGATCGATTTTATCACACAGTTGGGGCAAACAATTGTTCCTGTCGAGGTTAAGGCTGGCAAGAGCGGATCACTGAAGTCACTACAACAATTTGTTTATAAAAAGAAAGCCCGGGTCGGCGTTCGTTTTGATTTAAACGTACCCTCATATCAGCATGTTTCCCATGCTCTCAGCCAGGGAGGAGAATCTGTACAAATTGAATTTGATCTTTTGTCTCTCCCCCTTTATATGATAGAGGAACTGCCCAGAATATTTGGTGACATCGTAACAAACGGCGTTCACACACAAAGCTAATAAGGCCTCCTTTCTGGATTCGAATATGTCCGCGTGTGTCTGTCTGCCCTATGAAATGCCCCTTTCTTTTCTATTTCATCGGGGTGGCCACAAGTTTTTTCTTGTTTGCGAGCCTTGTTCACCCCGCCTGCCCAGTTAAATCCGCTTTTGCACTTATTTAACCGGGGTAGCTCCGGAAGATGGTACTGGGGTTTACCCCGCAACCTGTAACCTGCAACCCGTAACCTTCTATCCCATATCTGACAAAAATTGTCACGAATCTTACAAATAATGTCATAAATTGCAAAAATATGTATTTAAGAGATCTGACACTTAAATAAACCGACAACGCTACGCGAGTATAAGTCGTTTAAATAACAATAGAATATGGCTCCTGCGGAGGTCAGGCATATTTTGTGGTACAATTATTGTATGCACTACAAATCAGTTGCAGATAACGATTAACTAATGATCAAAGCCCAATAACCCACAACTAATAACCAATAACTATTAACGAATAACCCCAGTGAAATACGCTACGCTGTCCCTACCGGGAATTTCACGGGGCAGGCCAGTACCAAATACCCAGTACCCAAAAAACGAAAGGAGGTGTTGCTTCTCCAAGTAAGGCTCTAATCAGATTTTAACGTTTCATGAAATTCAAACAGAAAGGAGAAAAAAATGTTAACAAAAATGCTTAAGAAAAATGATCAAAAGGGTTTTACGTTGATCGAATTGATGATCGTCATCGCCATCATTGGCATCCTGGCCGCCATCGCGATCCCTCAGTTTAGTGCCTACAGGAAAAGGGGTTTTGTAGCTACTTTGAATAGTGATGCTAAGAACGCCCATACGGCTTCTGCAGCAGTGATTGCTGATGACCCTACTGTAGCTGCTCTCACGCTTGCGCTTATTGAGGCTGCAGGCTATACACCATCTACCGGCGTTACTACCGTAGTCGCTGGGACTCCAGCCGCATACACCATAACCTGTACAGGGCTCGCCGCTTGGGGGCTTACTGGTGCGGTGGCGGTAGTTAACCAAGACGGCGAGTTCACTACGTCGCCAGCGCCATAAGTTAGCAGGAATACAAACACCACAACAAAAAGGGGCGTTAATGACGCCCCTTTTTGTTGTGGTGGGCATCCCAAGAGTTAACTCCAAAAGAGGTGAGAAACGCTATTTTGAAAGCCTCTCCGAGACCCAATCTGGGCACTTCAAGATGACTCTATTGACCCGATCATTGGTGGCTGCTTTAACGGGAATGGGGGACGTAGCCAACTACTAAACTTACCGGGAACCGACACCGCTTCATTAGGATTTCTTTGCAGTTAGCAGGGTTCTTAATGGCGATTGCCTCTTGTGCCCAGCCAAGGCGGCTTATAAATGGAGGACAACTCTGTTTCGGTCAGCCTTCTGCCGGGCTCTTATATCAGAGATCTGAGATCCAGGTATTTACTGCCTGCTGGATAACTTTGCTATAATATAGGACGTGGATAAACGCAGATATTTAGGATCAATACCCAATCCAATCTGCGATTAGCTGCGCAAATCTGCGTCCCATTCAACTCAAGCTGTGGCGCCCATTTTCAGAGGTTTGCTTAAACAGGATCATTTTTAAAATCATTCCCCTAACTTTGGAAACAATTTTGAGGTGATGATTTTCATCTTGGCCATGCGAAAAAGAAGTGCCGTCAACAGGCATCCGAAACCGTACTTTATGCTTTTAAAAAAATCAATTGAAGAGGCTTCGGGGAAATATTTTGTTGGACAACTTATTTCAGCCACCGTATATCCCATCCAGATGACCTGTGTAAGCATCTGATTGTCAAAAACGAAATCATTTGAATTATTTTCTATTGGAAGTTTTTCAAGCAGTTCACGAGAAAAGGCCCGGTAGCCGGTGTGATATTCGGACAGCTTGGCGCCTATAAGAATGTTTTCAACAAGAGTGAGAAAACGATTGGCTATATACTTCCATAGCGGCATGCCGCTTTTTAATGCATATCCGCCGAGGATTCTGGACCCCAAAACACAATCGTACAAACCGTTGCCGATCATTGAAGCCATTGCGGGAATCAATTTCGGGGTATATTGATAGTCAGGATGAACCATGATGATAATGTCGGCTTCTGTTTTCAGGATGATGTTATAACATGACTTTTGATTGCCGCCGTATCCCAGGTTTTTTGGATGAACGTGAACAACCGTATTAGGCAGCCTTTCTGCAATTTCAACTGTCTTATCCTGACTCGCATCGTCCACGATAACGACAAGATCGACTATCCCCTGTGCCATTACTTCAGTATAGGTTTTTTGAAGTGTCGTAGCGGCGTTGTATGCGGGCATTACGACGACGACAGTTTTGGTTTTGTACACGACATACCTTTAAATTTGGTCTGAATGGGTTTCAAGACTTCAAATATCCATCTGCGATGACTGGAAATGTCCCAACTAAAATATGCACCTTTGTCGCGCCAGGTTTCCGAAAATTGTTTAACTATGGTTGTTTTTCCCACCTGCCTGGGGCCAGATAGAAACACCATTCTTTCTATCCAGTTCAAGCGATCGCCCCCGACCCTCTTTGAAATCTTATTCGGACTCAATTATTTCTACCATTATTAAGGGCAATACGTTCTCGTTCCGTTGGAAACTTTATTACTTCCATGGGTTAATCATAGGGACCCCGCTCGGGACAAAGTCACTTTCATTCCTGGTAGTTAGTATCAAGCTATATGTATAGGCAGTGGCTGCAAGTAAACCGTCAATTGCGGCCATAGGAGAACCTTCTCTATCAGCTTTACCCTGAAGAAACCCCCAATTTTCAGCAACCATCAGGTCAATGGAGATAATTCGTTCATTATACTCATCCAACAACGTATTTAGCCAGCCCGTAAGTCTCTCTTTCTTTTTAGAGTCCGGTAGCTTCATTAATCCTTTTCTTATTTCACCGATAGTGATGACACTCAAGAACAAAGCATCCGAAGGCGTTTCATTTAGCCAGTCGACAACTTTTATGTACGGGACAGGCTTAACCAGCTCTGAAATGACGCAGGTGTCTAACAGATACTTCACAGTTCCATATCCCTTGGGTAATCTTTTTGACGCTGAATCTCAAAATTCAAGTCCATTTTCGGGCAACTAAGCAGAAAATCCTTAAAATCAGGCTTATTTGAAATCAATTCCTCATATTCTCTGTGCGATACGACCACGACGGCTTCGACCCCTCTTCGAGTTATGTGTTGGGGGCCAATTGTCAAGGCATCTTGAACGACTTTGCTAAATCGACTTTTAGCATCTTGAAGCTTCCAGACAGTTTTCATAATATACTACCCCCTTTTCTGCTATTAGCCTAGACAGACTAGCCCTTTCATGTGAATTTGTCAAGCCCATTTATGCGATGTGGCATAGCTATGTAAGGTGCGGGTTCATATGGGCAGAATGCTTGGCTGGACCGAAATTTAGCGTTTTTCAAAGATTTCCGTGGATGCAATTAGACCGCCGGGACCTTTCTAAAGCACCTTTACCACCTTCAGCCATCCCGGTCGGTCTTTATCGGCTGCTTCGATGGCGGTTGGGGATCCGAGGACTTTCACTATACCCCTATTTTTGACTTCCTCAAAAATCCGGCCCATCTCCTTGAAATCAGCGGCTCTCGTACTGAGTATTTCATCCCGCATCTGTTGCCGGCTTTCTTCGGTATCGCCGATGAGATAACGAACCATTGAGCTGAACCCCTTTGCGTCCGGGAGCATATGGCTGTCCAGATCTCCAATAGCCCCGATGATGCCCTTGACGAGTTCATCTTCGTTAAGAGTCAGCTCGTCAAGGAAGTTAGCAGACCGGTCAAAGGCGCTAACGGTCTGAATGAGGTTGGGGTCCCTATAAGATACAAAGGTCAGGACACCTGAAAGGCGGTCAAAAAGGCAGAATGCCCCGTAAGCCCCTCCCTGGACACGAACCTGGTCCCACAGATAGGCATTGCGCAGATAACGTGTTATAGTTAATGCAGAGCCATGAAACCTGTACCCCAGGCTGTAGAGGTCAGCCCCCTTGCCCACATAATTAACCTGGGAAGGGATGGTCATCCCTTCGAAAAGGGGGTCGCTTCCTGCGGGCCAGACCGGTTCGGAGACCGGGCCTTTTGGCAATGCTTCGAACAGGTCTTTCAGGCGCGGTTCAACCAAGGTCCATCCCTGTTGGTCTACGGTGATATTAGCGATCATTGCCTTGCGGTTTAATAGGGTTTTGTGCATTTCCCGGAGTACGTCAAGTACCCCGGGCCAGTCTTCATCAACGGCAAGCGCTAACTTCCTCACAAAGAAAAGATAACTTATTCCACCCATCTGCTCTGCAGCCCAGTGGGCCTCGCTGAAATGTGCCCTGAGCCGGAGATTGACCACCTGGTGTCCGGCAGAGACCAGATTCTGTTCGACCCTGGCCTTCTCCTCCATCACCATCTGTTGAAAACGTTCCTGGTTATCCAACTTCACCGTCAGGAGCACGTCCTGCACGATATTGATCAGATCCTCGATCTGGCCCGACATCCCCTTACCTCTCAGGAAGAGCCATGCAGCGCTCTTCCGGGAGTCTTTAACGTTTGAGGTTAACGATTGCGGTCTGAGCCCCCCCGTCTTGTGGCTTATACGCTGGGTCAGTGTGACGAAGTCCTCCCTTTCCGTTCCCATCTCAACAAGCGCTCGACCAAAGAGGGGGATATAAGGGAGGTATTCGGGGGGAAGACAACGCAGATTGAAACCCAGGTCCACGTATGCAATGCCGTTGGTAAGAAGATCGTGGAACAGGATTTTCGTCCCGCTCTCTTCTGCGCAGGCTGAGGGTATGGTCTTGTTTTGTTTATCCAGGTCCTCCAACTTGAGCCTTGGTATGGAGGCCAGGGCTTCGGGCGGATCAGGGGTCCCCTGGAGGCGTTTGAGTTCCTTCGTATTATCTACAAGCCCTTTTAGCTCTTCTCTGACCAGGGCTGAGCGGGCCTTTGTCAGGCTATTTTTTTCGTTTTCTTCTTCCTGCGTCCTGAGGTTTGCATCCGGCTGGAGGATCAGGGTGGTTCGGTGCGGGTTTGAGAGAAGCATCCGCTCAATCATATCTTCAAAAAATGCATTCTCTGTCCCGACTCTCGATTTGATGGTTTCAAGCGGCCCTTCAAAGGAGAGGAGAGCCAGTGGGTCGCTGTCATAAAGCCAGGTGGTCAGGGATCTAAGCATAAGCGAGAGCCCGCGGGGGAAATTCCCTGTGTTGTTTTCTCTCAGGCGGAATTCTATGGTATTCAGGGCTGCTTCCCTTGTTTTGGGATCAATCCCGGAACGGGCAAGGTCGCTGAGGGTCTCTAAGATTAGAGATTCAATACGGTCGGCGTTTTTTATGTCAACACCCTTGAGGCCCGTGGAAAAATAGATCTGACGCAGCTCGTTTTCGAGACCCACGCCGGCAACATCCTCCCCTAATCCCGAGTCTATGAGGGCTTTTCTAAGGGGGGAGCCAGGCATGCCCAAGAGGATATATTCCAGGATGTGAAGGGTAAAATTTACTTCAACGTCTGTTGTTTCCGTGAGCATCCAGTTCAGAGTAACCATACCTTTCGGGTTTGTGTCCGCATCTTCCCCTCCCATAAAGGGGCGAATCAAACGTTTGGGTTCTTTGAATGGGGTCTGCAAGCGGATCTCTGAATCGATTTCAATCGGATCAAACTCTTTCAGATAATCATTGACCAGTCTTAACCTCTCATCCGGATCATCGTCACCGTAGAAGTAGATTCTGGCATTGGAGGGATGATAATATCTCTTATGAAAGGAGTGGAATTGTTTGTACGTGAGGCGCGGTATCTGCTTTGGATCGCCGCCCGAATCAAAACCATAGGCGTTATCCGGGAAAAGTGATTGAAGTGAGTATTCAGAAAGGAGGTTGTCAGGAGACGAATAGGCACCTTTCATTTCATTAAAGACGACACCCTTGTATGAAAGGGGATCATCTGTGTTTTCTAACTCAAAATGCCACCCCTCCTGCTGGAATATGGACCTTTCGATCCGGGGATAGAAGACAGCATCGAGATAGACATCTATGAGATTGTAAAAATCCTGGAGATTTTGACTGGCCACGGGATAACAGGTCTTGTCGGGATATGTAAAGGCATTTAGAAAGGTCTGCAGAGACCCCTTCAGAAGCTCCACAAAAGGCTCTTTCACCGGGTATTTTCGTGATCCGCAAAGTACGGAGTGTTCTAATATGTGGGCTACCCCTGTTGAATCTGACGGGGGTGTACGAAATGTTATTCCAAATACTTTATTCTCGTCATCTGTTGTAAGGGATAGGAGTTGGGCCCCGGTTCTTGAATGGCGAAAAATCTTAGCCAAAGTCTTAAATTCTTTTATCTCCTGTTCTTTGAGAAGTTGAAAGCCATGCCTCACGGTCATGTGTTCTCCTACGGGTTGCGGGTTGCGAGTTGCGGGTTACGGGTTTTTGGATCAGGGGCCTTTCTTTTCGCCACAATCTGATAGGCTGCAAGGATAAGGAATATAATGAGTCCAATATAGTTGACGGTATCGTTCGCCCAGATTTGCGCGATGGCAGCCCCTCCGTACAGGATCGTTTCTACCCAGGTGAGGGGTACGAGGAAATACCGCTCTAAACAGATCACAAAGGCCGTAATAGCGACAGTGCAAAAGATAACTGTCTGGACCACTTCTCCGGTGGTGCCGTTCAGGAGGAGGGGATGATAGGCCATGACAATAGGTATAATATAGAGTCCCTTGGCTAATTTCCACGATGTGAATGCCGTTCGCATGGGGCTTGATCCTGCTATGCCGGATGCCGCAAAGGACTCCAAGGCAACGGGTGGCGTTATATTGGCATCCTGGCTGTACCAGAAGACGATCATATGGGCAGTGAGGAGCGGGATACCAAGATCCATGAGAGCCGGACCTGCCAGGATGACCAGAACGATGTAGGAGGCTGTCACCGGAAGCCCCATTCCGAGGAGCAGGGAGGTGACTGCAACCAGGCCCAATGCTAAGAGCGGAATCCCCTGAGAAAGAGAAACAATCAAAGAAGAAAACCTCAACCCTGTTCCGGTCAGGTTGACGACCCCTACGATAATGCCGGCCGCTGCACAGGCAACGCCCACCACAACGGCATTGCGCGCCCCCTGCTCTAATGTCTTGAGTAGGGTCGTGATTGAAATCCGTGAGTCTTTGCGAAGAAGCGCTGTGAAATAGATCGCCAATATTGCTATAAACCCTGCCATCATCGGGCTGTAATTCATGACGAGTACTGTGATAAGGATGCCAACAGGAATAATAAAATGGATTCCTTTTTTTATGGTTTTGCCCATCCTCGGCAAGACTTCTTTGGGCTGGCCCCAGATGCCTTCTTTTTGGGCCTCAAGATGCACGAAAAGGATGACAGAGAAGAAATAAAGGAGAGCAGGGATAAATGCTATTTTTATGATTTCAAGGTAGGGGGTTTGCGTGAATTCGGCCATCAGAAAGGCCCCGGCCCCCATGATGGGGGGCATCAACTGTCCCCCTGTGGAGGCCGCTGCTTCCACGGCAGCGGCTACGTGAGGTCGATATCCGATCTTTTTCATCATCGGGATGGTAAAAGAGCCTGTAGCAACCACATTGGCTATAGCGCTTCCGGCAACCGATCCCATGAACCCGCTTGCTACCACAGCGGTCTTCGCCGGCCCCCCAGAGAAACGCCCTGTAATGGAATAGGCCATATCGATAAAGAAGCTCCCTGCCCCTGTTTTTTCCAGGAAGGACCCGAACAAAATAAATATAAAGACAAAGGTCGCTGCAACCCCGGTGGGCAGGCCGAATATCCCCTCTGTGGTGAGGGAGAGCGTGGTGGCCATCCGTTCGATGGAATACCCCTTGTGCATAAGGAGATCGGGCATGTAGGGCCCGAAATATCCGAACAGCAGGAAGCCGGAGGCAATACACGTCAAATTTAAACCGATAACACGGCGTGTGGCTTCGAGCACAAGGAGGACAAGAACAATACCAACGGTGATGTCCCATTGGCTCCAGTCGCCCTGGCGCTCAAAGATGCCGTTAAGATCGATAAAAATATAGGCGCCCACGGCCACACTCATGGCCACTAAAATCAGGTCGATGCAGAGTGCCCCGTTCAGCCGATCTCTCCGTGCCCCCTTGTAAAGGGGTCGGGTCAAGAAGGCTATGACGAGAATGGAGGTCAGGAAAATGGACCTGTGCTTCATGGCGGTCATGGCAATGACCCCAGCCGTATACAGTTCAAACAGACTGAGCCCTATTCCTATAACCGCAACGGCTTTCAAGATACTCCATTGGATTGCGGAAGAAGAGGATGTTGTTTCACTCGCTTTTGTCATGATCGTCTCCGAGGTGTGGACGAGTGGCTAATGTTCCAGACTTTCAGTTGATGGTATAAACTGAAGGGGCCTTGACCATCTCGGGACACACTTTTCCCGTTTAGCGTTCGACGTCTTGGCGTGAGTGGAAGTTCGATGTTCATCTCTTTAAAGCGTGTCTTTTATGGGGGTGGCGGAATGCGGGAAAACAGAGCGATACAGTTTGTAAAGCAGGCTCACTGGTCGGGCCGAGAAGCGTACTGCTTTGTGAGGAGCCACTGCAGAAAGATTCGTCTTCGTGCCCCGCCAGATAATGGTGTGGTCCACGCCGGGGCTTCCCACCCGCAGTATGAAATCGCCTGTGGCCATATGCATGTTTTCGATGACTTCATATGGCCCCCGCCGCACCATACGGCCTATTCCAGGCATCCGGCCCATGCCGGCCCCGAATTTTAGATAACGCTCTTCCTCGATGTAGATACGCCCCTCTTCATCTAAGCTGTGTTCTTCCCAGATGGGGGCGTTTTCCACCGAGTGATAGTAGTGGATGGTTAAGCGTTCGCCCGGCTCTAAGGGGAGAACCAACAACGGCCCGTCTTTCAATACGGGGGTTAGGCGCAACTCCAGGCCGCCTGGCAAATACCAGGCGGCCAGAGCCAGGCCAATGATTGCGCCGGTTACCCCCCATACGGAGGACCGAACCGGCTTATTGAACAATTCTTGTCACCCCGTTAAGGAATCAGTCTTGCAGGCACCTTGATCCCCTTTTCCTTGAGGTATTTGATGGTCCCCGGATGGAGCGGGATTGGTGAGTATTTCACAGCATTCTCAGGCGTGGTGTACGCGGCTGAGGGATGAATTTTGCATAGGTAATCATTGTGCTCGTACAGGGCCTTAACCAATTTGTACACCAAGTCCGTGTCTAAGGACTTCTGGCAGATCAGCACGTTCCACACGCCGATGGTGGGTACCGGTTTGTCAACACCGTTGTATACACCGCCGGCCAATTCCACCGAAGAATAGGTCTTGTTGGCCGCGAGGACTTTTTTGGCCTGCTCAGGTGTAAAGGGAATGATCCGGATGTCATGGGTCGTTGCCAGGTCCATGATGGAACTGGTGCCGGGCCCAACCGACCACGTACCTAATTCGATGGTTCCGTCCCTGAGGGCATTGGAGCTCTCGGTAAAGGAAAGGCGGGTGTCCTTATAGGAGTCCAGGGGAATACCAAGGGCCTTGAATACGATTTCAGCCATGAAATTGGTGCCGCTTCCGGGGCTCCCGCTGCTGATCGTCTTGCCCTTTATCTGCTCTACGCTTGTGATAGGATTCTTCTTCAAGGTTACCAACTGAAGTAGGTTGGGATACATGATGGCCATGGAAAGGATCTTTTGTTTCTTTCCCTTAAACTTGGAAGTACCATTATAGCCTGCCACGGCCACATCTCCCATGACTTCTCCGACGACGGTTTCGCCCTTAGATGCTAACTTTACGTTTTCCACGCTTGCGCCTGTGACTTCTGCTACGGCCCTGACGCCCGGAACATACCGGGACCATATCTCTGCTACACCCCCCCCATAAGGATAATAGATACCGCCGGTGCCACCGGTGCCGATACCGAGGAAGAATGTTTTAGCCGCGACCGGTCCTGCAATGATCAGAGTCAGGGCCATGGTGATAGCCAACACAATACTCAATTTTTTCATAGTCATTAGACCTCCCTTTCTTAATTTGACATTTCTACGGACCTACACTCTTAATCTTCAGGATTATCGATCCCGGCTTGTCCGTCATCCCCCCGACCGGGTAGACGAAGGTGGCGGTCTGGCCTGGTTTGATCAGTCCTTTCTTGGTCTTTCTGGGGATGAGCCCTCCCACGGCCTTACCATTATCCAAAAAGATGTGAACCCTGAAACGTTGAGGTTTGTCGCTGACGTTCTTAACGGCCACTTTGAAATGAAGGGCCTGAACCCCTTCAAATCTCTTGAAGAAGCAGGAGAACCCATCAAGTTGGGCCTCAGGGGATATTTCTTTGCTTATTTTCCCTTCCTGAGCGCAGGCAAACTCCCCTTTCGCGGCATCGGCCGTTGTCCCCACACCGGCCCCAAGGCTTAGACAGACCACCGCCCCGATCACGATAAACCAACTTAATAGCCCTTTACGTTGTTTCATGTTCCCTCCTTTCGCTACGGGTTAACTTGTGAAAAGCCTTTCTCAATAGCAATGAATAACACCATAGAGGATGTGTATTGTCAACCGCAATTCTTGTCCACTTGTATTTATGGCCTACCTGTGATATGAAAATATCATCTGGGCGTTGTCTCTCCCTGTGCGTTCAGTGAGAGGAATAGAAATATGATAAGGAGAACACCATGGAAATCAAAGTAACGCAAGCGGAACAGAGTCAGATGAAAACGAAGCCTGCCGATGAATCCCAACTCGGATTCGGTGACATCGTTACAGACCACATGTACAAATTGGACTGGCAAACCGGGAAGGGCTGGTCCAACCCCCGGATCGAACCTTACGGCCCCATCCCAATAGACCCGGCCGCAATGGTCCTTCACTATGGCCAGGAGGTATTTGAGGGTCTCAAGGCCTATACTGCCCAGGATGGCGGGATAAATCTTTTCAGGCCCGAAGAGAATTTCAAGCGGCTCAACCGATCGGCCAAAAGGCTCTGTATGCCCGAAGTGGATATTGATCTTGCAATGGAGGGGATGAAGAAGCTCATCTTGTTAGACAGGAACTGGATCCCAAAAAGCGAGGGGACATCTCTCTATATCAGACCGACCATGATAGCTACGGAACCGCACTTGGGGGTCCGGCCAGCCAAGACCTATCTATTTTACATTATTATTGGTCCGGTGGGGGCCTACTACAAGGAGGGTCTCAACCCGGTCAAGATCTATGTGGAAGATTTTTTCGTCCGGGCAGCCATCGGCGGAACCGGTGAGGCCAAAACCTCAGGGAATTATGCGGCCAGTCTCTTAGCGGCTGAAGAGGCAAAGAAAAAAGGTTTTACGCAGGTGTTGTGGTTAGATGCGGCTGAGCGGAAATATGTTGAAGAAGTGGGAACCATGAACATGTTTTTCGTTATTGAGGATGAGGTTATTACCGCCCCCTTAAACGGGAGTATCCTGCCCGGGAACACAAGGGACTCGGTCATTCGAATCGTCAAAGAATGGGGCATGAAAATGTCAGAGAGATCCCTCACCATTGACGAAGTAATCGCTGCTGCCAAAGATGGCAGATTAAAGGAGGCCTTTGGGACGGGCACGGCTGCGGTCATATCTCCGGTAGGCCAGATAACCTATAAAGATGAGGATTATATTGTTGGGGGCGGTAAAATGGGAGAGCTTTCCCAGAAACTCTATGACGAGATCGTGGCCGTTCAGTACGGGCACAAGCCCGATCCTTATGGGTGGGTTGAGCGGATTGGTTAGGTTAAGAAAAGTGCCTAAAGTGAGCTAAAGTGCCTAAAATGCCTAAAGTTAAAAAAATATTTTCGAGATTGTTGTTGTGCCGCCCCATTTAGCGGTTTCAGTTGATTACGAGGCGAAGAAATGATTCCTACCATTGAGTGGCAGGGCCAGCATGTCAGGATGATTGATCAGAGGAAGCTCCCTTCCAAGGTTGAGTGGTATATCTGCAGGGGATATAAAGACGTCATCAAGGCTATTGAAAAAATGGTGATCCGGG
>JACNJD010000137.1:0-5769 GCA_014382715.1 Candidatus Desulfacyla euxinica
TGTCAGGCTGGGTGCGATTATCCTCGGGCGGGGTTTCAGGCTCTCTCCACCGCGCCAGGAAGTGGACGCCCCCATGCACTCCGATGGCAATCAGGATCGGAATGGCAAAGAAATTGGCTAAGTTAAAGTGCAGACCAAACCAGCCCATTAGCTCGAGAAGCCATAACATGCTTACGCCCAAAGGTAAAATAGTCAGAGACACATAGCGAAAAGAGCGTGAGTAAAGCCACAAAATGAGGACCACGAGAACGATGGTCAGTCCTGCGGCGAAAAGAAAAGTTCTGTGCATCAGACGGGCTGACTCAAAAACGCCCACAGGAACACCGCTAACCTCAGAGTCTGCACGGCGCAATTCCGAAACAAAATGTCCCAGGGCATCAAAATCCCAGACATCCCCCTTTGGAATAATCTTTATTTGATAGGAACCGTCCTTGCCCACATAGAGATCTCTGAGTGAAGGAGGGAGATCCTCAGGTGTCACTGATTTGGCAGAGAGCCATAATTTCAACTGCTTAAGCGATTTCTCTATATCCCTACCCAAACCCGTCTGAAGGCCCTTAAGGAGCTTTGCCCTTTTCCCGTCCTGTTTGAGTAACTCGACGGCCGACTCAAGGTACCCCAGGTCCTGATCAATCAGGGCAAGTTCCGAACCGGCTCCGGCGGCAAATAATTTCTCCTCCAATCCTTCTAATGCGTAGGAGAGCCGTGACAGGGCCCTGATCAATCGTTCCGGGTTGAGGGTAGGAGAGGGCATGGCATTGGCCGGAATATGTTCCAATGCATTGGCTGCCTCTTCATATATAGCCGATTTTTGGGCCTGTTTTGTCGGGATAAAATCGAGGATGCTTTCCACCTTTCCAACGGAGGGCATCTTCTCAAAGGTCTTAGTCAGGCGCCTGGCATCTTTAAGATTTTTGGCAGTAAGAATAGCATACCAGGTGGATTCATCCGATGTCTCAATCAGGGTCCTTTCATATTCTACAGATTCAAGACCTCTGGCCTGAAGTTCTAACAGATTGTAGTTGAAACGCACTTTTAAGAGTCCTGGAAGTCCGGCACAGGTTATGGCAGCCAGGACTAAAAGTGTCCATCCGGGTCTTATTGAGAGACGTTCCAGGAAAGGGAGGGCGGTTATCTTAGGCACTGACGAAGGGAAGAGCTTTTTTCTCCCGGCAATCAATAACATGGCAGGGAGTATTGTTAACATGGACAATAGACAGAGAAGCACGCCTGTTCCACCGATGAGGCCCAATTCAGCTAATCCGATAAAGTCTGCCCCGAGGACAGAATAAAAAGCGCAAACCGATGTGATTGCCCCTAAAATTATACCGGGGCCGGTCTTGAAAATGGTAGTGCGGACCGCATCGTCCACGTTTAAACCGCTCTTGTTGGCCTCAACGTAGCGCATAACCATGTGAATCCCGAAATCCACACCAATACCCACCAGCACTAAGGCAAAGACAATGGACAATAGATTCAGTTCGCCTACGGTTATCGTGGCAAACCCAAAGCTCCAGGCAATGCCCATTATTAAGCATATCAGGAGTAGAAAAGGCCTGAGCCACCCATGGAGTATGGCCATGAACAGGATCGCAATAAGGGCCACAGCAATTAAGGCTGCCCTGGTCATATCTCTGTTCGTGGTTTCCATCTCATCGGCCTGGAGCGCCGGTCTACCCGTAAGACCAGCCTCGATGTCAGGGAATTCCGCCTGTGTGGCTTTAATGGCCTGACGCACCACCTGGAGGGGTTTGCGTATCACGTCCATGCTTCCGAAATCCTTATCCGGCAGAAGACGCATGACCAGCAGCTTGCCGGAAGAGGTAAAGAAATAGCGGCTCCCGGTCTCAGAGATATCAAATATCGATTTGAATGTCTCTTTTTCCAGCAGGACTTCATCCATATTTTTGAGAAAATCTTTTAACACATAAAGAGCCTGCCCCATAACTGCCGGATCTATATCAGGGGTGCTCCCTTCCTCCCCTCCCAAGAGCCGGGCTACCATTTCAAGAAAGCCGGATAAAGACCCGTCGCTGATCCAGGTGTCTATGAAAGGGGCGAGAAAGAGGATGGTCTTGGACAGGGCTTCCGCCTCTTGAGGAGAGGCAAAAAGGAGCGCGCCGCTGCCCAGATCCACCGCTGATATACGGTAGTAGACGGCCTGGATGAGATCCTGGTGTTGGGCAAGACGGCGGTTAAGGGCTTCCGCAAATTGTATAGCCTTTTTTTTCCCGGCTTCGGTTCCACCGGTTTTTATAACAACATAGAGGTATTCCTGATCTCCGAAGTTCTTGAGATGCGCTAAGTATCTTTTTTGAAAAGGCAGGTCAGGGGATACAAGGTTGTCCTGGTTGCTGTTCAGACGCAGGAAGATGAATGAGAGAGAGGCCGACATTATGGCCAATATCAGGCCTGCCGCAATGACGGCGCCGGGACGGGCGGATACGAGGCGCCAGAGCGAGGTTAAGAGGTTTTCCTGGAGTTTTTTTCGAATGCTCATGCGGTTTTTGCTGTGCGAAGGCCTAAGTTCTTGATCGTTGTCCAGGCAGAGCTGGGGAATTTATGGGCATCCTTGAGGACCTTATCCATGGCCTCAAGAAAGCAATCGGCATCGGCATTATCAATAATCAACGGTGGGAGTATCTTAACCGTATCTATTCCATGCCCGGCGACCTGGGTCAGGATATCATGTTTTTCCAAAAGTGGGATGGTAATCATCTGACAAAACAGGTCTCCATTCATTTTGTGAAGAAGTTTCCAGCCAGTCTTAAGGGTAAATGACTCGGGTGCGCCAAACTGTATTCCGATCATGAGACCTTTTCCGCGGATTTCGTGGAGGAGTTCGTAACGTCCGGCCAATTCTTCAAGGCCGTTAATGAGAAATTTCCCCATCCGGGCCGAACGTTCGACCAGGTTATCCTGCTCGATCACATGAAGGGTGGCAAGACCGGCGGCCATGGCCAGGTTGTTCTGGCCGAAGGTGTTGGAATGGGCGAAACATCGATCCATACTGTCAAAGACTTTAGAATAGATCTCCCGTCTGGTGATAATGGCCCCTACCGGAATATAACCTCCTGAGAGGGCCTTGGAAACAACCAGCAGATCCGGGACAACATCCCAGTGATTCACCGCAAACATCCGGCCTGTTCGACCAAGACCGGTCTGGACCTCATCGGCGATAAGAAGGGCCCCGTATTTATCGCACAAACGCCGTACACCCGGCAGGTAGTCGTCATCAGGGATGAATACCCCCTTGCCCTGGATCGGCTCAACAATAAATGCGGCCACGTCCCTGTCTGAAAGGGCTGACTCCAGTGCCCCCAGGTCATTGAAAGGAACAGGGACGCAGCCGGGCAGAAGCGGCTCGTTACGCTCCCTGAATTCCTCGGTACCATTAACTGAAAGGGCCCCTAAGGTGAGACCGTGAAAGGCCCGGTCGCAGTAGACGACCTTGGTTTTTTTTGTGGCCTGTCTGGCGAATTTGAGCGCCCCTTCCACCCCTTCAGTCCCTGAATTGGTGAAAAATACTGATTCCAGATCCCCCGGGGCAATACGGGCCAATGACTCGGCCAGAAGCCCGGAAACAATCCCCACATCCATCTGGACCATGCTCGGTGATCCGGTTTCCATCATATCACGCAGGACCTGGGCCACTAAAGGATGGTTGCGTCCGATGCCAAAAACGCCAAAACCGGACAGGAAATCAAGGACTTCCCTGCCGTTTTCGTCTATAAGCCGTGCCCCTTTTGCTGAGGTATAGTTACGGTTAAAACCGAGAACCTCCAGTACCCGGACCAGCTGCGGGTTCACGTATTGGCGGTGCAGGTCATAGGTTTCTCTGGCACGACTCTTTATGATGGATGCAATATCCATAAATTTTGAGATTGCGCAAACTCCTTTTTTATTTTTGCTGAGATCTTAGAGAAATTGGGGCGCTGTGTCAAGCAGGGGAAGGCAGACTTTTGGCGGGACCATGCTATAGGTTCAGCCCCCCCTTGGTCTTTGTCTGGAAGTATAAGATCTCCCCTTCCATTCCGTTCCTTTCCCCTGCCAGAACCGGATGGCCGATGTCCAGGTCATTGCGAGATAGAGAGTCCCTATTGCAGGAAGGCAAAGGGCCCATGTTTTTGTCAGGCCGTAGAATTTAAGAGTAGGAAAATAGCTGAGGGCCATGGCGCATAGGGCAAAGACGGAAATTATTTTTGCCATGGTTGAGGGGAAAAACAGCCCTGCAACCGGCAACCAGAATATAATGATCATTATGGCCGTACAGAGAAAGAGGAGGAGTACAGAATAACGAAGCTGGTTAAAGGCGGTACGGGCCACCATGTTCCAGATTGTTTTGAGATCGTCATAGGGCCGAAGGCTGCACGCTGAATGAGAAAGACCGATCCATATCCTGTGGCCGGAGGATTTAACCCGTTTTGCCAGGGCGCAGTCATCGATTAACTCGTTTCGCAGAGCGCCAAAGCCCCCGATTTCCCGGATCGCTTCCGTTTTGACGAGGATACACCCCCCGGCAGCCGCGGCAACGAACGGAAATTTGGAGTTGGAGAGGAGAAAAGGATACAGCATTTTGAAAAAGTAAATAAAGGCGGGCATCAGCAGCCGTTCCCAAAAACTGACCATCCGCAGGGTCACCATTAATGATATTAATTGGAGACCATCTTCACGCATCTTTTTCCGAAGGGCCTGAATGATGCCCGGTTTAAGCTCGATGTCTGCATCGAGAAGGAGTAACAACTCCGTATCAACTTGCCTGAGACCCTGTTCCAGGGCCCAGAGTTTGCCGCTCCAGCCCGATTGGGGGGGGGTGCCTGAAACAACGCGCAGGTCCTTGCCGGCAGAAGCCTCTGCCACACGGGTCGTGTTGTCAACGGACTGGTCATCCACAAGGATGATGTTGAGACCACTTCTCTGGGATTTGAGCCCGGAAAGGGTAGTTTCGATGACCCCGGCCTCATTCCTTGCAGGGATGAGAACCGTTATATCGCTCAGGTCATCTTCAGAAGAATCCGGAGCAGCATCCAGAGACTCGGACGTGGCCCACGGGCGCCATGGCAGAAGCAGTATGGTAATCCAGATACAGGCTCCAGCTATAGCTAAACTGGTCAGATTCATAATGCTCATTAAACTATGCCGTAAAGGCAAGACCTATCTTTAGGGTAATCATTGGTTTTGGGTTATTTCAAGTCTGGGTGAGGCCATACGGATGCCTTCCTTATCGAAGCTGGACTTTATCTTGGCATTCAGACCCCAACGACCGGTGAGGGCAAATTTTCTCACCACCCAGAATCTGGCTTTCATCTCCATATAATTGGGTGAGAACTTTTCAATAACAACTCTGGGGGCAGGTTTTTCAAGCACTTTTTCATCCTCTTTCAGGATTTTCCCAACCACATCCGTCACCTTTTCCACATCCTGATCATAAGGGATGAAAAAATCGATATCCAGACGGCGATTGGGTCTGGCACTTGAATTAACTACCTGATCGTTCAGGACCTTGTGGTTGGGGATGTAAATCACTTTGCCATCAAAGGTCCGAACACGTGTGTGCATAATGGTGATCATATCCACAATTCCCATAGCCCCCGCAACCTGGATAATGTTGCCCTTTTTGAAGGGAAGTTGGGGGATGTAGGGTTTGGCGATGATGAAGGCGGCCACCGAAACCATGACAATAACCATAATGATCCTGAAAAGGAGTGCACCCGGAAACCCAACCAGATTGAGAACAACCAGGGCGCCTACCAACAGAACGATGATGTG
>JACNJD010000137.1:6593-7986 GCA_014382715.1 Candidatus Desulfacyla euxinica
CGACCCAAAAGATCCATGGCCTGAACCCCGTTTGTGCCCTCATAAAGTGACATTATCTTGGCGTCACGCAGATATTGCTCCATGGGATATTCCCTGCAGAATCCATAACCTCCGAGACATTGAATAGCTGTTTCGCAGACCCTGAAACCCATATCCGAGCAGTATGCTTTTATTATCGGTGTCATGAAATCCACAAGGGCCTCGTAATAGCGTTTTTCCTCCCCCTCATGTAGTTCAAGCGCCAGATCAGACCAGAAAGCGCCCGTATAGATCATGGAGCGCATACCGTCCACCATTGCCTTCATCCATAAAAGCATCCGCCGTACGTCAGGATGGTCGATAATGGGTACATAACCAGGCTTGCGACCAGCTATATCAGATCCCTGTATCCGCTCCCTGGCATAGGCAAGGGCATTCTGGTAGGCTGTGCTCGCCAGGGTCATACCGCTGACGCCGGTGTTGATCCGCGCGGCATTCATCATCTGGAACATATGGGGAAGCCCTCTGTTTTCCTCTCCGCAAAGATACCCGATGCACTCGTCATTATCCCCAAAATTGAGCGAGCAGGTGGGTGATGCATGCAATCCGAGCTTTTTTTCCACTCCGGCGCAGACAACATCATTGAGATCCCCTAAAGACCCATCGGGCATGACTCTGATTTTGGGTACAATAAAGAGAGATATCCCTTTCACCCCATCAGGGGCCCCTTCGATGCGGGCAAGAACTAAGTGAATAATATTTTCAGTCAGATCATGATCTCCCCAGGAGATAAAGATCTTGCCACCTTTTATCCTGAAATGATCACTGTCACGGAAGGCCATTGTTCGGGTAGCTGCCAGGTTGGAGCCTGCGCCGGGTTCAGTAAGGCACATGGTTCCAGCCCATTGGCCACCGAGCATCTGGGGCACAAACCGCTCTTTCAGTTCATCCGCGGCAAAGCTTTCAATCAGATGAGCTGCCCCGTGTGTCAGGCTTGGGGCCATATTAAAGGATTGGCTTGCCCCATACATCAAATCGTTTATGACGATCCTCATCATATGAGGGAAACCCTGGCCACCATATTCAGGGTCACGGGCTGCGGCAATCCATCCGTTTTCGCCGTATATCTTGAACGCCTCTCTGAATTCAGGGGCACAGCGGACCTGCCCCTTTTCAAAAACAACGCCCCACTGCTCCCCAATTTCCTGAAGCGGTTCTATTTCGGCCTTAGCGAATTTTACGGCTTCGGTCACAAGCATATCGAGGGTCTCCCCATCAAGCTCCCGATACCGATCAAGTTCGCACAGGCTGCTATAATTCAACTGCTCTTTCAGGATAAAAAAGACGTCCTTTTCATTTAGCCTAAAATGCCCCATATCTCTTATTCCTTCCTTTCCGCCAGATTTTAAAGAAG
>JACNJD010000137.1:8192-14159 GCA_014382715.1 Candidatus Desulfacyla euxinica
CCGTAGATCCGGCATTTCAAAGAGAGTTCTGCAATGGCTGCCATTAGCTGTTTGTCATTGAGTATCCCACTTTCCATGAGGTTCACAAGGGCCTTTATCCTGAACCGATCCATTCCCTTGTACCGGGAGGATAACTGGTCGGGGTGGCCACCCTCTTTCACGACCAGTTTTTCATTGATCAGATGAACGGGATAGCGGCAGGCAATCCTGAGCCATAGGTCGTAGTCTTCACAGACCGGCAGATCCTCATTGAAGAACCCCACTTCTTCCAAGAGTGATCGTTTCAGCATCACTGCCGATGGACTGATAAGGCATAGTTTCAAAGAAGGTTCAAAAACGTCTCCAGAAGGTTTAAGGTGCCTTGTTTTAGGATTGGCATAGCGTCCGTTTCTGATCCAGATCTCCTCGGTCTGGCCGATTACGGCTTCGGGATGGCTTTTGAAAAATGAGACTTGCACTCCTAATTTTTCAGACAGCCAGTAATCATCGGAATCGAGGAATGCGATAAGTGGAGCGTTTGATCCTTTTATACCGGTGTTTCTTGCTGCAGAGACGCCGAGATTAGACCGGTGTCTTATAAAGCTGATCTTATCCCCGAACTGGCGCATGGCATCTCTGGTTCCGTCTGTTGACCCGTCGTCTACTACTATAATTTCATAATCAGTAAAGGTCTGGTAGAGGACTGACGAGATCGCCCTCGACACCTTTAATGCCCTGTTAAATGCGGGTATTATGACGCTTACGGCTGCCATGAAAAAATTTGCCAGATCAAGGCCAGGAGCCCGGTGAGAAGGAAGTTGCTTTCTACCAGTGCTTCGAGGGCAATCCCGGGGTAGAGCCACTGCTTTTCATAGGCCACAAGAGAAAGGGACAGCGTAAAAAGCGGGACAAGCATTAAATAGCAGATTGGCCCTGCAATGCCGATGGTCGGGCTGATAATAAGGATAAAGGCGCTTGCTATTAGGACAATTTTCAGAAACAGCAGGGTGCGTCTTTCACCCAGGGTAATCGGCAGCGTTTCGGTTCCCACCATAAGATCTCCCTGTACCTGGAAGAGACTGAATAAAATTGCCCTGGCATAGCTCCATGAAAATACGATTAACCCGGTTATGATAGCCGGCAACAGTTTTCCGCCTACTGTCTCGAGCATTGGCAAGATAACGATAACGGCTACCCATGCAAGGGCCTCGGATAGACTCCTTGACCCCGGAATATCCTTGATCTTCACATAGCGGTATTTCTGACGAAATTGTTCAGGTACAAGGGGTATACTGTAAATAATTCCCAAAAGGCTCAATGAAGTCAAGGCGATGAAGGTGACAACTCCAATTATGTAGGAAAGCACCAGGGCCAAGACAAGAGCTGTAATGCCTGTTATGTTCAACAGGCCCTTGTGGGTTTTTAGGAAAGCCGCTCTGTCAGGGTCATTGTAGGCGCTGGCACCCTTGTCCAAAAAGCGATTGAAAATATGCATAGCATAGAGATAAAGGAATGTCAGGAGAGGAAAGGCGAGATTCGGCTCCCTTCCTGCCAACATGGATGCAGCATAGGCAAAAGAAAAAGCCCCCAATGCCACGAATAGATTGCTCAACACTAAGAATCTGAAGGCCTGTTTTGCCCAGCGTGTGAGAAAAATTTCTTTGAGATTATGGATACCTTCTAATTTTTTCAGTACATTTTTTATCATCCAGTGCGGAGTAGATGCCCCTGCTGTGAGAGCGATAATTTTCATTCCGGAGAAACTGTTCCTGTTCAGATCTTTTTCTGTTTCCACATGGAATGTGGGCAGATGCTCACCTTCGGATATCTGGGCGAGGCGCTGGGTATTGCCGCTGTGATATCCTCCCACCACAACAACAGCATCCACCTGATCCTTAAAGGCCCTCACCTCCTGTTGCCTTTCCTGTGTTGCATCGCAGATGGTTTCAAAAACTAAGAGATCCGGGAATCGTTGTTTCAGGGCTTTTACCACATTGCGGAAGTTCTTTTCATCCTGAGTTGTCTGTGCAACTACAAAAGGGCTATCCATGTGGGGGAGTTCGGCAACGTCATTCTCCCCCTGAATAACGTGGGCCGGAGTTTTGCTGTAACCCATCAGGCCGATAACCTCGGCGTGATCCCGGTCGCCTACAATTATGGCTAAGCGACCTTTATTCGTATGATGTCGGATAATTGCCTGTACCCGGGTCACTTTTGGACATGTGGCATCGATAACTCTGAGGCCTGTCTTTTCGAGCTCCAGGTGTTGCCCTGGAGGAATACCGTGGGCCCTTATCACAATCCGTCCTGTCGTGAGTCCATTGAGGTCATCTGTGGCGCTCACACCCTTTGTCTCGAGAAGATCAAGGACCTGCTGATTGTGAATCAGCGGGCCGAAGGTGAAGAGAGGACCTTCTTTCTTGTTGGTTTCCGCCATGACTATCTCCATGGCACGGCGGACGCCCATACAGAATCCTGCTGTCTTTGCCAATATTACCTTCATGGTTCTCCGGCCCCTGGTTTTTCTCTTTCTGAATTTGCCATCATCTCTCGATCTCTTGAAAGAGTCCCGAAATAATCATCCATAGCGCTGACCATTGTATTAAAATCATTAATCCCTGTAAAGGACCCGCGAAAGCGGCTGCTGTGAGGTAAGCCCTTAGTATATCCCAGGAGCAACCCCCGCATCATCTTGGAGGCCCTGTTTTCACCGATCACGCGGGACAGGAGCGCGAAATGTTCCATAATGATCGCTTTTCTTTCGGATAAATCGGGCGGCCGCGGTTCAAGGCCTTTCTCAAGATTCAGAATCTGCTTGAATATCCACGGGTTTCCCATGGCGGCCCTGCCGACCATCACTCCATCGCACCCGGTTTCTTCTCTCATCTGGAGGGCCTGTTCCGGTTTAAACACGTCTCCGTTTCCGATAACAGGGATGGAGAGATTTTTCTTGACCTCCCGAATAATGCGCCAGTCCGCTTGCCCTGAAAACCCCTGTTTGACGAACCGGGGATGGACAACAACTGCATCCGCGCCGCAATCCTCAATGATCCCGGCGATTTCCAGAAAATTAGCATCATCGGGGGACCAGCCAGCCCGGATTTTTACGGTCAGGGGAACCGTGCAGGTTTTGCGGACGGCCGTGACCATATCCCGCACCGCAGCCGGGTTTCGAAGAAGCGCACCGCCGGACCCGTTTTTGACCACCTTTCTGGCAGGGCATCCCATGTTGATGTCCACCAGGTCGGCGCCTTTTTCAACCACGATCTCGGCCGCCATGGCCATGATTTGGGGGTTTGCGCCGAATATCTGTACCGAGAGGGGCTTTTCCTCGGGAAAACCGTCTAAGTAGCGAAATGTCTTTTCATGGCCCCGGGAAAGACCCACGGCACTCACCATCTCTGTAACCACGAGACCGGCCCCAAGTCGCTTGGCGATCAAACGAAATGGCGGGTTTGTGATGCCTGCCATGGGGGCCATGATGAGCCGGTTTTTTAATTTCAAAGCGCCGATTTGTAACATGGAATTGTTTGATCCTGGTTGCCTTTTGGGGTAATGGCCCCCACGGGACAGATCTCTACGCAGGCCAGACAATCCCCGCATGGAACGGCATCTGCCCTTTGCTGGCCATAAAAACTGATCACCGTTGCGAAACCCCGACCGGCAAAATCCATGAGGGGTGCGCCGTGCGTCTTGCGGCAGACCTGAATGCATTTACCGCACAGGACGCACCGGTTGGGGTGGTGGTTCAGAAAAGGATGATCATCAATTATTTCCTGATCTTTCAGGGAATGTTCCAGACGTTTGGGTTTGAGACCCACTTTCAGGAACCGGGCGATATTCTGTAACTCGCATTTCTTGTTGGCGGGACAATGGCCGCAGTCAACATGGTGAACGGACAGAAGCAGTTCCAGTGCTGTTCGCTGCAGCCGCCGCACCGCCGGGGTGTCGGTCTTCACCACCATGTTTTCTGCTGCTTCCACCTGGCATGAGGGGATTGGCTGTTCGTGTCCCTCGATTTCTACAAAGCATAGTCGACAGGAAGCGGGAGGATGTTCCAGCATGTCCATGTAGCATAAGTTGGGAATATATACCTCATGGTCAAGGCAGGCCCTGAGCAGATTGGCGCCTGCCTTTACCTGAATTTCCCTGTTGTCCACAATGATTTTGATCATCTTTATAAAATG
The DNA here is from genome assembly GCA_014382715.1 of Candidatus Desulfacyla euxinica. GTDB lineage: Bacteria > Desulfobacterota > DSM-4660 > Desulfatiglandales > Desulfatiglandaceae > Desulfacyla > Desulfacyla euxinica. The sequence continues at coordinate 12,359 of JACNJD010000137.1, forward strand.
TCCGGTGTTCAGCGTTTCTTCAGCAATCAACAATCGCCAATCATCAATTCTACCCCGTGAAATGTTTTTCCAGTTCAATTTTCACCCCGTTGAATACTTTTGTCTTTCCCATTCGACCGGGGAATTTTTTATCCTATTTCACTGGGGCATCAATCCCCAGGGGTCGCTCCACAATTGGGGCCAGGTCAGGCGGCGACACCTTCCTGACTGCATCATACTCCGGGGGGCAGGCCGTCACGCATTCGCCGCATTTGACGCAGAGGGTCTGGTCGACCCCTTTTTTTCGATTTTGGGTGGTAAATATAGCCTCTACGGGGCAGCATCCAACGCATGCGTCGCATCCCCGGGCGCATTTCTCTAAATCAATATAATAGGCGGTCAGGGCCCTGCACATCCTGGCAGGGCACCTTTTTTCCTTGATGTGGGCCTCATACTCGTCCTTGAAATATCTAAGGGAAGTCAACACCGGGTTGGGGGCTGTCTTTCCCAGACCACAAAGAGATCCTGCCTTTATGTCTTCACTGAGCGTTTCCAGGATTTCCAGATCGCCCTCACGGCCCTCCCCCTTGGTGATGCGAACCAGAATCTCCAGAAGATGATGGGTGCCTACGCGGCAGAAAGTGCACTTGCCGCAGGACTCCTTCTGGGTAAAATCCAGGAAATACCGGGCCACATCTACCATGCAGGTGTCCTCATCCATAACCACCATACCGCCGGATCCCATCATGGCCCCCGCCTCGGTCAGGGAGTCAAAATCAATTGGCGTGTCTAAGAAGTCCGCTGGCAGACATCCTCCGGAAGGCCCGCCGATCTGCACCGCCTTGAAAGTCTTTTTGTCGGGAACTCCGCCGCAGGTATCAAAAATGAGGGTGCGCAGGTCCACGCCCATGGGGATCTCTACCAGACCGGCATGCAGCACATTGCCCACCACGGAAAAGATGGCTGTGCCCGGACTCTTTTCCGTTCCTGTCTCCCGGTATTGCTCGGCCCCGTGGGCCACCAGGACAGGAATAGTGGCAAATGTTTTCACATTGTTTATCATTGTGGGTTGGCCCCAAAGGCCTTTCTGTACCGGAAAGGGGGGGCGGTAGGTGGGCATGCCGCGGTTGCCCTGGATGGATTGAATGAGGGCCGTTTCTTCACCGCACACAAAGGCCCCGGAACCCTGAAAAACCTCAACTGAAAGATCAAGGGAACTCCCCAGAATATTTTCCCCCAAAAGCCCGGCTTCTTCGGCCTGATTAATGGCGCGGGTGACCATTTTTACGGCAAGTGGATATTCCGCCCTCACATAAACGATGGCTTTTTGTGCTCCCACCGCGTAGGCGCCGATGGCGATCCCCTCCAGCACCTGGTGTGGGTTGCTTTCCAGGATGGTTCGGTCCATGTAGGCCCCGGGGTCTCCCTCATCGGCATTGCAGATGACGGTTTTTTCCGTGCTTTCTGCCTTTGCCGCCAGTTCCCATTTTATACCGGTGGGAAAGCCCGCCCCGCCGCGGCCACGCAGACCGGCCTCTTTGATTTCCCCTATAATAGCTTCAGGTGAAGACTGAAGGGTCTTGACCAGGGCGCTGTACCCGCCATTGGCCACGTAGTCCTGAATATCTTCGGGATCCACCCGTCCGCATTTTTCCATGACCAGCCGTTTTTCCATGCTGAATCGTGGAAAATCCCAGACCTGGGGAATCATGTCGTTTTCAACCATGGCTCCCATCAGATATTCAAAGAGAGGATCCCCTTTTTCCAGGAAGGATTTCACCAGCATCCTTGCTTTGCCTGGAGTGACCTGGTGGTACATAAT
>JACNJD010000008.1 GCA_014382715.1 Candidatus Desulfacyla euxinica
TTGCCGGCGGAAATCCATGCACAGAACCGGTCAAAAAATAAGGGCTCTCCGGGACGGGAAAAGCCCAGGGCAACAAAACCCAGATCTCTTGCCTGTTCGATCAGATTCATCCAGGAAACCTCTGAACTCTTAGGGCTCGCGCAAAAATAACTTTCACATTTTCGCATCCCATCTTCAGGCTATCTTTGACCGGGCCTCAATCGCAAAATCCTCGAAATAGTCCGGCTATTTCTTTGGTTTTGCTCAATCGGCGCAGCCAAATCTAACCTAAATCTGGGCGCCAATTCTGGGAATTTATTTTTGCGCGAGCCCTTACTGCAGATCAAAGGGGGTGAGGCTCTCGAAGCCGCTGCCCGTGACAAGGATGGTTTGTTCAAACTGTGCTGAGAGGGAGCTGTCCCGGGTTACGGCAGTCCAGTTATCGTCTAAGATGTTCAGATCCTTTTTGCCGAGGTTTATCATGGGCTCAATAGTGAATACCATCCCCGGGATCAGGATTATGCCCTCACCTTTACGTCCGTAATGTGGGACCTGGGGAGGTTCATGAAATCCAAAACCGACACCGTGCCCTACAAATTCCCTGACAACTGAGCACCCCTGACCTTCCGCATAACCTTGAATGGCCCAGCCGATATCTCCTATACTGTTACCGGGTCTGACGGCCGCCATGCCCCTTTTCAGGCATTTTCGGGCTACCCGGACAATTTTCTGTGCTTCGGGTCCCGGTGTCCCCATGAAAAAGGTCTTATTGATATCAGCATAATAGCCGTTTAGGATGGGGGTGACATCCACATTGACAATATCCCCATCCTTCAAAACCCGTTTTCCGGGGATTCCGTGACAGATTACCTCATTGACAGATACGCAGACGCTTTTAGGGAAACCGCGATAATTTAATGGGGCAGGGGTGGCACCGTTTTTTATGGTGAAATTATGGACAAGGGTGTTTATGTCATCAGTCGCAATCCCCGGTCTTATTTCTGATTCCACCAGATCAAGGGTGTCCAGTGCCAGACGTCCTGCCTTTTTTATACCATTGATGTCCTTGTCTTCCTTAAGCCTGATACTGTATTTCTTGAAATACAGTTCCTTATCCGCTTCTATATCTCTTGAATTTTCTTTGCGTAGACAGCATCTCTTATACTTCTTTCCACTTCCGCACGGGCATGGATCGTTTCTGTGTATTCTTAGTTTTCTGTTTTTCATCAAGGCCTTTCTTTTTTTCACCTTGCCTGTTGAACGGTTTAAATTTTCGATGAGCAATTTTTCCACAGGGATAGTAGAAAATCGGTCATATTGTGTCAAGATGAATTCCCTGCCCTTAAAGAAGGTGTCAAATCTTTGATTGACGTACCTAATCACATGATTCAGGATTCAGAAAGTAACCGTTGAAGCTGCTGCACCAGATAGTGCGGTAAAGAAATCAACTTGAAGTCCACCGTCCCCTTTGCTGTTTTTCTTCTTTCAGTGAATATGGTTGGTTGAGCTGAACAAAATCTGACGGCTCGGGGCAATGATTTTTCCAGGACCATGATTTGCAGAGACCGCAGACGTCCGGCACTGCCGGCCTTAATCTCGACAGGAACGACATTATTAGAATCATCGGTGATCACATAGTCCACCTCAGCCGATGAAGATTTTCTCTCACGAGCCCAGTAGAAAAGCTCAGGCGTTTTGTAATATGGCTGCGCTTGATAAAGATGCTGGCCGATGAATTGCTCAGCCAGAACGCCGTTATTGACCAGGTTCAACTCTGCGACCCGTTCGATTTCAGTCGGTACAAGATTTAATTGTGTAAGCAATAACCCGACATCAAGGAGCATCATCTTGAAAAATCGATCGTTCTTCTCCGCCGCCAGCGGTATTCCGTTGGCGTGGCTATGAAAAATCTTTGTGATGATCCGGGCCAGGCATAATTGTTCAACCGCCTTTGCCAAATCATTGGACCGGTAGTTCGGAGTTAAGTGAGAGTAGATAAGTTTTTTCCCCATCAACCGAGGCATTGAATCAAAAACCGTCGTGAGGAGTTGCGGATTTGACTTACCGTGATATTTATTAAAGTCCAAGCGAAATGTCTCGATAATCTCCGATTTGACCCTTTCGACTTCTTTAAAGCTGCGGTCCCGGGCAAAACGACTTATTGTCTCAGGCATCCCGCCCACAACATTGAATATTCGTACCAGATGGTTCAGTTTTTCATGAATCGGTTCCTGGATTGTGTCCCCAAGTCTGTAACTCTCTAATTTGGCTACAGCTTTGTCTTCTCCTGTTGCTAACAGAAATTCTTGAAAGGTCAAGGGGCCGAGATAAAAAAGTTCAATGCGTCCGACCGGAATCGAAAATTTCGGTTCAGCTAACACAAACTCCAGAAGTGATCCGGTCACCATTATTCTGTATTCCGGCGCCTCCTCGTAGAAATACCGGAGAAGTGATAGAACAGGCGGGCAAGACTGTACTTCGTCAAAGAAAATAATAGATCGCTTGGGATCGATATCAATATGGAGTTCAAACTCAATGGCTTCAATCGTCCTGCGCGGATTCAAATCATTCAGTGTTGGAATGAACCTCCAGGGTTTCTCCATATTGAGTTCAACCAACTGAAAATCCTGCTGCTCCGCAAACATACGAACCAGGGTGGTTTTGCCCACCTGACGTGCACCGCGGATTAACATGGGCTTACGTTTACTTCTGTAACACCATTCTTTTAAATAGCTTAGACAATCTCTGTTGATCATTCCCAACCCTCTTTAGAATCCCTTAACGCCAGTTAATCCTACACGCCTAAATGTCAAAAGTCAAGGTATTTTCAGCAGCAATATTGATAGAAGTAAGGG
>JACNJD010000007.1 GCA_014382715.1 Candidatus Desulfacyla euxinica
CATAAGGTCTCATAACTTCAGCGACTTAAGTAATTTCGACCTTCACCTGAGCGGTTAAGGTCTTTTTGAGTTAAGGGCTCACTCAAAAAATATGCCACGGATTCAGGTAACGTAGAAGGGGAAAAAATGAGGTACGCAGAAACAGGGTTTAATTTAGAGGTTAATCTATCCCGAGGAAACATTGAGAGGGTAGCAACTGACCCAAAAGACACCGAGCTTTATCTGGGGGGTTTAGGGACGAACGCCAAGATTTTATGGGATAGGGTTCCCCCTGAAGTTGAGCCTTTTTCTCCCGATAATCTACTCATATTCAGCGCCGGTCTTTTATGTGGCACACCTGCTACCGGTTGTAACCGTACCATTGTTTCTACCATTTCGCCTCAGACCAGATTAATGGCATTTTCAATGATGGGGGGGTTTTGGGCGCCGGAATTGAAATATGCCGGTTATGACAAGGTTATCCTTCGCGGCAAGTCCCCCGATCTGGTTTATTTGTGGATAAAGGATGACAAAGTAGAAATACGTGATGCCTCTCATTTGCAGGGTAAAGGCGCTGTTGAAACTGCAGAACTTATTAAAGAGGAGTTGAATGAGCCGAAAGCCCAGGTGGCGGCCATCGGTCTGGCCGGTGAAAACAGGGTCTATTTTGCCTCCATCGAGCAGGGCAGATCCAGCGCCAGTAGAGGCGGTATTGGCGCTGTTATGGGAGACAAAGGGGTAAAGGCGATTGTTGTACGTGGCACAAAGGATCTCAATGTTGCCAGACCGCCTGAATTCTTTGAGCTTTGCAACGAAGTGCTGGAATATATAAAATTCCGAAATGAAAACCCCATTCCGGGGGTAATGCCCATTTTAGCCGGTCTTGGATCACCCCAGGAGATGAAAGTACACGACGAGAAGTGGCACACCGAGAATTTCATGTGGGGAAACTCCCGCACTCGCAGAAAGGATTTCTGGAACGAGGAGATCGCAAAGGAGTGGATGGAGACCTTGGAAACCATGCGGACACGGTTAATCAGTTGCTTTAACTGTCCCATGACATGCGCGGCAACAATTTCCCCTCCGGGTCGACCGACCTATATGATGAAGTGTTTTACAAAACTGACATACACCATGGCGGCCATGTCCGACCTTGAATTTGGCCTGGGTATCGCTCAAAGTGCGACGGAGTACGGGTTGGACGGATTCTCAGCCCCGCAGGTTATGGCCTTCGCCCTTGAGCTTCATGAAGACGGCATTTTGGTTGACGATGATTTCCCTGGAATGCCGTCAGATAACGAGGGGAGATTTTATTATTTACTCGAAAAAATTGTTCGGCGGGAAGGGATAGGAGACGTTTTGGCCAATGGTACCTATTGGGCGGCCAAAGAGATCGGTAACGGCGCAGAAGAATATGCCCATAATACCATCAAGAAACATGAGCAGCTGCCGCTCAAGCTATCAATGCTGAATCCCATATATTTCCTTATGTATGCCACCGGTGAGAAGATCAATATCACTCAAATTGAAGGGCAGTTCCCCCAGGCACCTTTTCCCAAGCGAGAGCATAGAGAAAAGTTCGTGGAGGATTGGTTTCATGTTCCCGATGATAAATTCAAGCAATATTTTCTGGACTGGGAGCTCCGCGGCGATAACTCAATCCCCTTTTATCCAACACCTGAAATGTGTTGTGATATTGTGGACTGGCAGGAGAAAATGCACTACATCGATGACGCCCTCGGCATGTGCGCCGGGCTTTCGTCATTTCCCCTGAAACCGCCGTATCATATACACAATTACCCGAAATTTATTTCAGCAGGCGCCGGGATCGATATGGATGAAGAAAAACTGACCCAGGCTGCCAAGAGATACCGGACGCTGGTTAGGGCCATCAACATCAGAAGAGGTATGAGAAGGAAAGATGACGCGCCGCCTGCAAATCATTGGAAGAAAAGGTTTCCCGAGCTCGAAAAGGAACTCTTAGATACCTACTACCAATATAAGGGGTGGAATGACCAGGGCATTCCGACTAAAGAGTCTTTACATGAATTGGGTTTGGATTACGTATTTGAAGACTTCGAAAAGAGGGGGGTCTATAAAGATAATGGTGATACACCTTCCGAAGAGACCTCGGTGGACAAGGACAAGGAGATGTAGCCGTGGCTGAGAAAAAAAAGAAAATGGTTAAAACAATAAAAGTTGATGCGGACTTATGCAATGGTTGCAGGGCCTGCGAAGTAATCTGCTCCGCCTTCCACGCTGCGCCCAAATACAGCAGCAATAACCCGGCAAGATCCCGTATTAAGGTGAATCGCCACCCACTGAAGGACATATATGTTCCGGTATTCGCGGGTGAGTATACGGCCTCCGAATGTGCGGGCAGAGACAAATATACAATTGACGGAAAGGAATACGAAGAGTGCGCCTTTTGCAGGGCTTCCTGCCCATCCAGGGATGATTTCAAAGAACCCGATTCCGGTCTTCCTTTAAAATGCGATATGTGTGAAGGGGAAGACGAGCCTTTATGTGTCAAATGGTGCCTGGTCGATGCTCTCACCTATGAAGAAAGGGAAGAGGAAGTCGAGGAAGAAGAAGGCCCCGAGGAGATGGAGATCGGACTGGAAGCATTGGCAAACGAATATGGACTGGACAAGATAATGGAGACCGTTGCCCGGATGTCCATGTCAAAGAAGGCCTAAGGGCCTCGGCTCTAAAACATTAAGGCGAAACAAGAGGTTTAAGAAAGACAGTGGAGACTGTAGCCGACTATAAAGAGATCGTAGATGTCATCAAAGAGAGCGGTGGTGACGCCTTTAAAAGATGCTTTCAATGTGGATTATG
>JACNJD010000087.1 GCA_014382715.1 Candidatus Desulfacyla euxinica
GGATCTCTAATGTCACACGGGCTGCATTATTCAACGGTTTCTGCGATTGCAGGGATAGTCCTGATGTCCTGATGCCTATCTTGAGCTGCATTGCCTTTTTGTCGGTAGCCCCTAATTTTTCCTTTGCAATTGTTGCCCACATCTTCCTGGCAGCCCGAAACTTTGCAATGGTCTCAAAAAAGTCCGATTCCGCATCCAGTGCAAAAACCATAGGGCCATAATCGTCAATGGAAATACCCCGGTCCTTCAGCCCTTCAAACATGGCTATTGCAACGGCGAGACACCCCCCCAACTCCCCCGGGACATCCATCCCTCTCTGCTCCGGATCAACCCCGTTTGGACAGCAAGGTTTCCATTTCGGAGTGTGTTTTAATGAGTACTCAACATGATCCAGCCAGACGCGACGTGCAACATGTGTGGGAAAGTCCGGGCATTCATAAACCAGCTTTGCCCGAACAGGGTCATTAATGCCGCTTCCACGGAGCGTTGCAGGATCAAGTCCATTTTTATGCATAACGGCCACCAGCATTGAATGGAAATTGATAAAATTGGATATCCCGCTGTGGGCCAGTTCATAGACCACACCTTCGAGCGGCAGCCCGTCCAGCATCTTTTCATACACGGGTAAGGCATAGGTGGCTACCCCACCGCACATCATACTGCTCCATGCAAGCGGGTGATCAGGATCGATGCCGGACTGTGTCGGCAAATCCGCCAGTAGACGCAGATCCGTCAAACCATTTTCTATATACTCCCTGAAGGCAGTGTTTGTTTCTTCAGCCGTGCTGTAGCTCACAATGAAGGATTTCAACCATAGGCGTTTTCTGAACATTTCCGGATAGATACCCCTCGTGTACGGATACTCACCCGGATCTCCCAGGTCTTTCTCGTAGGACAGATGTCTGCAGTCTTCAGGGGTATATGCGGGTTTTACCTCAACATGACTTTGAGTCGCCGTTCTTACCATACCGCCAATATCACGATCGACAGAAATTGAATCATTTTTCATAGGAAACCTCACCTTTCTGACATTCCGGATATGTTCATTATTATTGAGATACCTTCAATATTCATGGCGCTCATATGAAACATGAAATATAAACCCTGTCAACCATCTTTTTATAACCCAGACCACCACGCGCTTTAAGGCAAATCGTCTGGAAGAGATGAGCAGTCTCATGATTTGCACATCTATGAGATCATTATAGATGGGTCAATCAAAGCCCCACTCTTAATGGATGCCCTTTTATAAAGGCTCGACATAAAGATGAAGACAGTGTATTTCCGGGTATGGGCTCCGGAAAAGAAATGATCTGTACCGCCAGGGTTGAGGGGGGAGAAGGAAAATGACGGAAAAAGCGATATATCAGGAATTGGCAGAAGGTTTGGGGGCGGGTGAGTCCAGATTTATCCCCGGGATTTTTGAGAGTTTGACCAGTGAAGATGAGGCCAGGGTCTTGCTGGCAGCGTCGCCGCCCGCAACCATCCGGGAGTTGGCGGAGAAGACCGGGATTGGTGAATCGGAGATTGAAGGGATGGTTGGCCCTCTTTTTGACAAAGGGTTGATATTCAAATCAAGAAAAGAGAGCGGTATTCGATATTATCGCGTTCGCAATCTGCTTCAGATGCATGATGCCACCGCGGTGATGTTAGACCCGCCCAGGGAGATGCTGGACCTGTGGCGGGAGTTTATGGCGACGGAGTTTGACGACTACAGCCGGAAGATAGAGGAAGTGCTTCCTTCACCCGTCATACGTGTGATCCCGGTCAACATCACCATTGAGGCCAAGACTCATATCCTGGCCTTTGACGACATAAAGAACATCGTCAACGGGGCCAGAAGTCTGGCCGTGACACCCTGTTCCTGTCGTGTGATTGACGGCAAATGCGGGAAAAGTCTTGAGGTCTGTATCCAGATCAACAAGGCCGCTGATTACGCCATCGAGCGGGGGACGGGTCGTAAACTTGAAAAAGAGGAGACTCTCGACATATTGAAGAGGTGCGAGGAAGAGGGACTTGTCCATGCTGGGAATAACCAGCGGGCACCGGGTCATGTTATATGCAACTGCTGCAGTGATTGCTGTCTTAACTGGCCCTCTGTTCGCACGGGTCTGAAAAAATTTGTGGTGCCGAGTCGGTTTACGGCCACGGTGGATGATGAGTTGTGCTCTTCCTGTGAGACGTGTCTGGAAAGGTGCTATTTTGACGCCATCACGCTGGAAGGAGATGGAGATACTGCCATTGTGAATACCGAAAAATGTATGGGGTGCGGGCTTTGTACGGTGACATGCCCTGAAGAGGCCATCAGTTTTGATGAAGTGAGGCCTGCTGAATTTGTGCCGGAGTAGAGTAAGTTTTATCAAACAGGGGGACGTCACACCCCCAATTGTTAATGGAGGGATATAAAGTGAAAAGGAGTACCATACTTATTTCCATACTTTTTTTTGTTGGTTTCTTTCCCATGAACACCCTTGGGAAATGTGTTGAAGGTGATTGTAAGAACGGAAAAGGGGTTTTTTTCTCTTCATCTGAAGGTGTAGAATATGCAGGTGAGTTCAAGGATGGAAAATTCCATGGAAAGGGAAGTCTGATCTACCCTGACGATTCAAAGTATGAGGGCGAATGGAAGGACGGTGAACCCCATGGGCATGGGGTATGGACTTCTTCAGACGGCGGGATGTATGTGGGTGAATACTGGAATGGCAGCAGAGAGGGAAAAGGGACTTTTACCCATCCAGATGGGACAATCTATGAAGGTGAATGGTCCAATGATAAACTTCATGGGGATGGAACTATGATTTATTCTGATG
>JACNJD010000006.1 GCA_014382715.1 Candidatus Desulfacyla euxinica
CTGACAACTGATAACTCATCCCTAAAACTTCATCTTTGGGTTGCGGGTATCCCGCCTTAGATAGAGTATTTAAGCAATATCCGTGCCAACATCTACACAAAACGTAACCGCATGAATTGATAGAGAAAACACTTTCCATGGATAATGAGAGTTTTCGGTATGCCCAAAACCTGCGCCCAACTTTAGGCTCAAGTGCCGAATATTTGGCTTGCGTTTTCTTAAAAAATCAATTATGGATGATTTGATCGAGTGCCTCTCCCTGTTTCAACCTACCTTGACCCAATGAGGGCTTTGGAGTGAGAAATGCCTTGGAGTTCATCGAGAAAGTATTTGTCTTTATTGAGAATAAACAACGCTATTCTCAGTCAATACACGCGCGAAGAGCTCTTCAGGGCCTTAGCTATTGAGATCAAGAAGCTCTTTCCCTATGACCGCTGCAGCATCCATCTCTATGACCGCAAAAGCAATTCGCTTAGTTATTTTGCAACTGCTGAAGGGATTAAGCCCGATGGAATAACTTGTGAAAGCAGCAGGCCTTTACCTAAGGGATCAGTTGCCCGTATGGTGATTGAATCGAGAAAGCCTGTCATCATCAGAGACCTGTCCAGGTTTGACCAATTAACCACCGTCGAATCCATGTGGAAAGAGGGTCTGCGATCCACCCTCGCTTTTCCTTTGATTATCAGGGACAAAATTCTCGGATCCCTTCACTTCTCTTTTAAAGAGTGTCCTCAAAACCTGGACGAACTGTGTGAATTCATAGAGGCGTTATCCGTTCAAATTACCATTGCCATAGACAACATGCTTTCTTACGATAAATTGAGAGTTATTAATGAAAAGCTTGAGAAAGAAAAACGGTATGTTCTTGAAAGACTGGATCGCTTGAATCTGAAGTTCTATTATAACAGTGGGGTCATGGTCGACCTCATGCGCGATGTGGATCTGGTGGCAGATACGGATACCAGCGTGCTTATCAGCGGTGAAACAGGGACGGGCAAAGACCATATAGCCCGTTATATACATAACCTAAGCTGGCGTAAGGATCATCTTTTTGTCAAAGTGAATTGTGCTGCACTCGTTCCTACACTCATCGAGAGTGAACTTTTCGGACATGCCAAAGGTTCATTTACCGGGGCCAGCAATCGGAGAATCGGCCGTTTTGAGATGGCTGATGGTGGCACCGCATTCCTCGACGAAATAGGCGATCTGCCCGTACAAAGCCAGGCCAAACTCCTTCAAGTGTTAGAAGATAAGACCTTTGAGCGGGTGGGTGAGAGCACCCCTATCTCAGTCAATTTCAGAGTTATTGCAGCCACGAACCAGGACTTGCCGCGAAAAATACGGGATAGAACCTTTCGTAGGGATCTTTATTACAGGGTCAATACCGTACACCTGAATATTCCTCCCCTGAGGGATCGTATGGGAGATATCCCTCTCCTGGTCAGGTGCTTCACAACCAACTTTTCGGAAAGACTGCAAAAGCCCGAAACACGCTATTCCTCAGCGGCCATCGAGGCGCTCTGTCAGTATCCGTGGCCAGGTAATGTCCGGGAACTGGAAAATCTGGTGGAAAGAATCATGATTAACCGCGCAGGGCATTTGATCACGGAAGGAGATATCCAAAGACTATTGCAGCCATTGGAACCTGCAGAAAAAGAGTATGGCGGTGGATTCCTGACAAAAGACGAGATGGAAAAAAAGCACATTGAAGACGCTTTGACAAAATGCGGTTGGATTGTAGGAGGAAAACATGGTGCTGCCAGTCTGCTGGGTATCCCCAGATCTACGCTTCAGTACAGAATGAAGAAATTGGGCATTGAGGCCAAACAGATTCGAACGTCAAGATCTCCTGCAACTCGGGAATCAATGGGTTATGGGCTAAGATGAGATGATAGGATGTTTCAGCTCGAATGACGGCGACTGGCACAACCCCTTGTTCGATTCGCGTGTTTAAAATCCCTTGTCCTGTGCAGGGACGAGCTCTTATAGCAACATCTTCTTTGGTTGTGGTTGATAGCAGGTATTGCTACTTCAAAAAAAGTAAGAACTCACGATTTTCTGCCTATTAATCCCAAAATAGATGCTGCATTTTTGCCTTGACAATGACACCAATAGTGGTATCATGTAACCGATGGCCGACATTCAAAAAATATTGGCAAAGATGAGGCTGAGTCCTTTTAATGTAAGGTTTGGAGACGTATGCAGAGTTTGTGATCATTATTTTGGAGAAGCAAGACAAAAAGGCACAAGCCACAGGATATATAAGGTAAGCTGGATTTACCCTCCGCTGATAAATGTCCAAAATTTCAAAGGTAAAGCCAAAGACTATCAGGTAAGACAAATCTTGGATGCCATTGATAAATTGGAGGAAGAAAAATGACATTAACAAACGATAGATACTCTTATCGTGTAATATGGTCAGATAAAGACGACGAGTATTTGGGCCTTTGCGCAGAGTTCCCGAATTTGAGTTGGCTGTCTGGAACACCGGAGGCGGCACTGAAAGGTATCCGCAGGGTTGTTGCGGAGGGCATAAAAATTATGGAGGCCGACGGCGACACAATTCCTGAGCCTTTATCCAATAAGAAATATAGTGGCAAATTTTCTGTACGGATTCCCCCGGAAGTCCATAGAAATCTATCACTCCAAGCTGCTGAAGAGGGCGTAAGTCTAAACCGGCTTATCAATGCAAGACTGTCCAGATAAAAGCGCTTCAATGTGTTTATACCCCTGGTAACCGGATATTGTGGACCTATCTGATATCAAAGCTTTTTTTTGGGTATTGAAAAACTGACCTACATGGCAGATAT
>JACNJD010000283.1:0-11277 GCA_014382715.1 Candidatus Desulfacyla euxinica
TAGTTGGAAGTGATCTGCTCATGAGATCGGATTCCAGGTTCCAGGAGGAATCCACGGTACTCAAGAGAAAGGTGGATACCAAAGGAACACGCGACTGGTTAAAGGAGGAGAAGGAACGGCCTGCCAAAGAACTCTCCTCAGAACAGGCCGCCGGGGAGCAGAGCGGGTCCGAACCGGAGAATATAGAAATCAGCATCTATCCCGATTGTCGCGGTGTCCCGGTGGTGGGGGTTTTCAGTAACGTTGAAAGCATTGAACAGTTGGGCCAGCACTGGGTCATGTTGTCTGAGATTAGCGAGGCAGAGGCATTTGCCCCTGCAAAAAGGTTGCTCAAGCTGGTGGTGGGGATGCTGATTGCCACTACCATCCTGGTTCTTCTCCTGGCCGGGATCATAACCAGACGCATCGTGGGGCCGGTAAAAAAACTGACGGACTGGTCCCAGCGGATCGCGGGCGGTGATCTTTCTTTAGTGGAGATCGCAGCGCCTGCCAATGAAATAGGAATACTCAATAATAGCTTCAAAAAGGTTGTCACTTCCATGCAGCAGATGGTGGGTGATCTGGAACAAAAGGCCGAAGTGGAGCGAGAAGCCAAGGAGGAACTGGAAAATACGGTAAAAGATTATGTGGGGTTTGTGGAAAAGGTGGGCGCTGGGGACCTTACCGGACAGGTCGTGGTTGCCGGAAAGGACGACCTGAGCGTTCTCGGTAACAACCTCAACTCCATGACCACGGGCCTTCGTGAACTCGCCACCCAGATGCGAGATGCCACAGCCAACATCTCCTCGGCCACCAGCGAGATCCTCGCCACCACCAGCCAGCAGGCCGCCACGGTCACCCAGCAGGCCGCGGCCGTCAACGAGACCAGCGCCACGGTCCAGGAGGTCCGTCAGACCGCGGAGCAATCCCATGACCGGGTGCGGATGGTTTCGGAAATGATAGATGAATCCTCTGCCGTGACGGATAAGGGGCTTCAGGCGGTACAGGATACCATGGAGGGGATGGACAGCATCAAGGAACAGGTGGGGGACATCGCCGAGACCATCCTGGCCCTGAGCGAACAGACCCAGCAGATCGGCGAGATCATATCCAGCGTAAATGACATCGCCGACCAGTCCAACCTGCTGGCCCTGAACGCGGCCATTGAGGCGGCAAGGGCCGGAGAGGCCGGCAAGGGATTTGCCGTGGTGGCCGGCGAGGTGCGGACCTTGGCAGAGCAATCACGACAGGCCACGGCCCAGGTGCGGGACATCCTTGGAGAGATCCAGAAGGCCACCAACACTGCGGTGATGGTCACCGAAGAGGGGACCAAGCGGGCCGAGGCGGGTCAGCAGTTGGCCCGGACCACCGGGGAGGCCTTCACCTCCATAAACGAGCGCATCCAAAAGGTCGCCGAGGCGGCCCAACAGATTGCGTCCAGCGCCAAACAGCAGCTCGCCGGTATGGACCAGGTGGGCTTGGCCATGAAGAGCATCGACCAGGCTGCTGTCCAGACAGAGACAGGGACCAAGCAGACTGAAAAGGCCGTCCACGGGCTCAATGCCCTGGCCGAGCAGATCAGCAAGATCGTGAAGCAGTATAAACTGAATTAAGAATTATGAATTATGAATTAAGAGTTAAGAATTGAAACGTGATGCTGTAGAATTGGATATTGAATAATGAAGATTGAATATTGAGGAAGGGAATTGAATATTCAATATAAATACGGGGTGCGTCATGAAAATTCCGGAAGATCTTAAGAAAGAGATTATGGCAACCTTCAGGGCCGAGTTGGAAGAACACCTTGGAACACTCAACAAGGGCCTGCTGGCGCTGGAAAAGCGCCCCTCCGGAGAGGAGCGAGACCAGTTGCTCGAAGACCTCTTCCGCACCGCTCACAACCTGAAGGGGTCGGCCAGGGCCGTGGGCCTCCGGGATATCGTAACCATCTCTAACCGTTTAGAGGATATTTTAGGCGCCCTTCAGCGGGGGGAGTTGTCCCCCACCCCGGAGTTGCTCGATGCCATGTTCCCTGTCGTGGATGGCCTGCAGACAGCCATGGCCGCGCACCTAAAAGGTAATAAACTCCCTGCAGAGGAGCGTGATCAGTTGCTGGACAAGCTCAAGGATGCCATTGAGGGCAGATCGGAGAAACCAAAGGGGGGTGAGGAAGAGAAGCGGGGATCCGATGAAGAGCCGCATCTGAAAGGATTAGAGGATACCAAAGGCCCGGAGACCCGGAAAGCGCTTGAGCCGGCCGAACCGCTGGAGGAAGAGGCGACAGAGACTCAACCCACACCAAAAATCCAGCAATCAAGTATTCCGCAATCCGAAGATACCATCCGGGTAACCACGGGTAAGTTAGACACACTGATGGACGGTATGGGGGAACTGTTAGTGGCCCGGATGTCCAATGAACAACGCCTTAAAGAGATGCAAACCATTGAACAGACGCTCTCTCGCTGGCAAAAAACCTGGAGACAGGTGCGTGTCAACTACAACTTCCTTTTGCGACAAGACGGCCACGAACCAAACACGGCCGCGCTTCTCGATTTTCTTGCGGCCAACGAGGAGAACCTGAAGTCCCTGAACGGAAAAATAAGCAACCTCTCCACCAGTTTCTCCGGTGACTACAACCGCCTGAATCTTCTCACTGATAACCTGCAGGACGGGGTGCGCAGGGTGCGAATGCTCCCCATTTCCACCCTTTTTGACCTCTTTCCCCGCATGGTGCGGGACCTGGCCAGGGAGCGGGGCAAGGAGATCACCCTCGAGATCGAAGGCGCCGATTCCGAGGTAGACCGCCGCACTCTGGAGGCCATGAAGGATCCCCTGACTCATTTGCTAAGAAACGCCGTGGACCATGGCATTGAGTCACCCGTGACCCGGGAGAAGGCGGGCAAGCCTCGCCAGGGGACCATCTTTCTGCGGGCCGTCCAGAAAGGGAGCACCATCGTCCTGGAGGTTGCCGATGACGGGTCAGGGATCGATCTTAAAAGGGTAAGGGGGTCGGCCGTGGAACAGGGATTTTTGACTGGGCAGGAGGCCGCCGGTTTGAGCGACGGGGAGGCCACGGAACTTATATTCCGTTCCGGCCTTTCTACCCAGACCCAGGTCACAGACCTCTCAGGTCGCGGTGTGGGGCTTGACGTCGTGCGGCAGAATTTAGAGGAGTTACACGGTCTGATCCATGTAAATACGACACCCGGACGGGGTACAACCTTCATTCTTACCCTGCCTCTCACCCTCGCCACAAGCCAGGTGCTCCTGGTGGAAACAGCCGGTGAAACAATGGCAATACCCACGACGAACGTAGAGCGTATCCTACGGGTGGAAATGAGCAATGTGGGGAGGATCGAGGGAAAACCGGCCATCCGAGCCAACGGTCGTGCCCTCCCTCTAATTCTGCTGGCAGAGTCGCTGGGTATGGAGAGCCCGAATACAACCGGGACGTCCGATGAAATGATTCCGGTGGTCATACTCGGCGTGGCTGAAAAACGTGTTGCATTCCAGGTGGAAGCTCTGGGGGACACCCAGGAGGTTGTCATAAAGAGCATGGGTCGTCAATTGATCCGGGTGCCCAAAGTGGCCGGAGCTACCATTCTGGGCGGCGGGGAGGTGGTCATGATCCTCAATGTGGCTGACCTCTTGAAGTCGAGTCAAACAGGGCGGGCCGCGGTTGCCAGGTCGACAGAAGAGGTCAGGGAGATTACTCGCCGGCGCGTATTGGTGGTGGACGATTCTATCACCACGAGGACCCTGGAAAAAAATATCTTAGAGAATGCCGGGTATCAGGTGCTGGTGGCGGCCAACGGAGAGGAGGGCTGGGAACTGGTGCAGAGCGAGCCCATAGACGCCGTGGTTGCCGATATCCATATGCCTCGAATGGACGGCTTCGTTTTTACGGAAAAGGTGAAGGGCGAGGAGCAGTTTAAGGATCTGCCCGTGGTACTGGTTACCTCCCTTGATTCACGCCACGACAAGATCCGCGGCCTGGAGGCAGGGGCAGACGCTTACATAACCAAACAGACCTTTGACCAGAAGGAATTGTTAGAGACGCTTGAACGGCTTATCGGCTAACGGCGGCGGCTGACGCCGAATTAAGAATTATGAATTAAGAATTAAGAATGGGCTGTGAGGGGAGAAGAAAATGAGTGAGGACAGGAAAGGTGAAAAACCTGATATTCTTGAACGCACGATTGCGTATTCACTGCGAATCATCAGGCTTTATAGAGACTTAGAAAAAGACAACGTCGGCAGGATTATTGGGAAACAGTTATTGCGATCAGGGACATCTATCGGCGCAAATGTCCACGAAGCTCAGGGTGGCCAGAGCAAGGCCGACTTCATCGCCAAGATGTCCATAGCGAATAAAGAGGCTCGTGAATCGGCTTATTGGATTCGGCTCATAAAAAAAGCTGAACTTGTTCCTGAAAATCGAATCCGTGATCTTTATGATGAAACCGATCAAATAATCAGGATTCTATCGTCGATATTAATTACCGCCAAAAAAAGAAAATAGGAAAATAAGACTAACTCTTGGCGTCCATGTAAAAAGTCTCCAAGGCCGTCACTCCCGCGAAAGCGGGAGTCCACAAGTGGTTGAGTTTCCTGGATTCTCGCTTTCGCGGGAATGACAATAACGGGTGTTTTCTGACTTTTTACGAGTTTGTCAACTCTTAATTCATAATTCTTAATTCATAATTTGAAAAACCGGAGGTTTTTCCTGTGATTCGAGTTCTTGTCGTAGATGATTCCCCCACATTGCGCACGGTGATCCAAAATATTCTTGAGGTTGACCCGGAAATGAAGGTAGTGGGCAAAGCAAAGAACGGAAAAGAGGCCGTTATGCTATGTCAAACACTGAATCCTGATGTTATCACCATGGACATTCGTATGCCCGAGATGAACGGTTATCAGGCCATCCGACACATTATGGCCGAATCACCTCGCCCTATTGTGGTGCTTACCTCCACTCAGTCCGATCGGGAGTTAGGGATTACTTTCAAGGCCGTCGAGCACGGCGCTCTAATGGTCTTGGGCAAGCCCATAAGCCAATCCGGGGTATATGCGGACGCTGATCACCTCAGGGCCCAGGTGAAGGCCATGGCCCGGGTAAAGGTGGTAAGGAGACGCGGACCCCTAAAAGGGAAGATCCCGGCAAAGCCTCAAAAAAAATCAAGCCCCATATCAACCAGTGGGACGATTAAGATCATCGCAATCGGCGCCTCCACAGGAGGCCCGCCTGCCCTGCAGGCTATCCTGAGCCAACTCCCTGACAAACTCTCTGTGCCGGTCGTGGTTGTGCAGCATATAAGTGCGGGCTTCGTTACGGGTCTTGCCCGCTGGCTGAATGATACGGTCGATCTCCGGGTCAGGGTGGCCGACGAGAGTCTCCTCCTACAACCAGGCCACGTTTATGTCGCCCCTGATGATCACCATCTAATAGTCGCTCCGGGGCGCCTTGCCCGGCCTCAACGCTCTCCCCTGACGGATGGCCACCGTCCTTCTGTGACGGTTCTTTTTGATTCAGTTGCCCGGCATTTCGGGTCAACGGCCGTGGGGGTATTGCTCACCGGCATGGGCGCTGACGGTGCACGCGGCCTCAAGACCCTCCGTGATGCCGGTGGCCATACCATCGTCCAGGACGAGGTAACAAGCATTGTTTTCGGTATGCCCAATGAGGCCATTAAACTCGGCGCAGCAAGGGAAGTGGTTCCATTGGGGGATATTGCAAAAAGACTGACGTCTTTAATTAAGAATGAAGAATTAAGAGTGAAGAGTGAAACGTGAATAGAGGTTTTTTTAACTCATAATTATTCATTCATAATTCATAATTTGAAACAGGGGTTTTCCATGATTAAAATACTCATTGTCGACGATTCTCCGACCGCGCGGGCAGTGCTCTCGCATTTATTGGAACAGGATCCTGAGATTCAGGTAATGGGATTTGCGACAGACGGACGTCAGGCCGTTGAAATGGCGGTCCGGTTAAAACCGGACCTCATCACCATGGACGTTGAAATGCCTGACATGAACGGACTGGAGGCCACCCGGCTCATCATGGCTAAACGACCCACTCCCATCGTCATTGTCACGGGCCACGCCCACACTTCAAAACTCGACGTGGCCTTTGAAGCCATGAAGGCCGGAGCAATGGAAGTGATACCAAAACCGATAGATTTCGGAGCGGGAGAGAATGATACCTGGGAAGAAGATCTGCTGGCCAAGATAAAGACCCTGGCAGGGATACAGCCCCAGACCATTGCGGATCTCGGATTGCGGAATGCGGAATAACCCTGATGCGAAATAAAATAACTTATAATTCTTAACTCATAATTCATAATTTGAAAACCGGAGGTTTTCATGGCGGCAAAGATTCTGATTGTGGAAGACAGCCCGACCCAGGCCGTACTATTGAGGGTTTTTCTTGAGGAGAACGGTTATAGGGTCAGGGTGGCTGTCGACGGTAAGAAAGGGCTTGATGCAGTGGGAGAGGATAAACCCGATCTTATTATCTCAGATATCAAGATGAGCGTGATGGACGGTTTTGAGATGTGTCAGGCTATCAAGACCGAGGAACACCTCAAGGACATTCCGGTTGTGCTCCTTACATCTTTGTCGGATTCAAGGGATGTTATACGCGGACTCGAAGTAGGGGCAGACTACTATCTCACAAAACCATATAGCGAGGAACACCTGCTGTCAAAAGTCCGGTCAATCCTTGAAGTCCCTCTTTCTCAGAAAAAAGTTGAAGCAGAAGAAGGGCTGGAAATTGCCTTTGAAGGTAAAAGTCACGTCATCCACTCGACGCGTGTTCAGATGCTGACCCTCCTCCTTTCCACTTACGAAAACGCGGTTCAGAAAAATCGTGATCTTGTGGAGGCCCAGCACGATCTGGAAAGACTCAACGAACGGCTTGAGAAGAATATGTATGAACTTCAGGCCTCGGAAGAGCGGTTCAAGACGATCGTCAAGACCGTCCCGGACATCATATACAGGCTTGATCCGGACGGAAATATCATTTTTGTAAACGATGCCGTAAATATATTAGGCTATGACCCCAAGGAACTTCTCGGGTTGCACTTCAGCACGCTGATCTTACCTGCTGACCTTGAATCCGTTAGCAGTTCAGATGTCCTGCCTAAATTCTCGAACAAGATAACCGGCGATGAGGCAGCCCCAAAGCTGTTTGATGAAAGGAGGACCGGAGAAAGGATAACATTGGGCCTTGAGGTACGACTGGCACATAGGGGGAGGAAAGGTGTGGCCGTCGGTCTGTTGGGGGTCATAGGCGAGGAGCAGATGGTCTGTGAAGTAAATAGCTCCGGGCTATACGCAATCAACCCGAATGCAGAAGATAAGATTTTTATCGGAACGGTCGGGGTTATAAGGGACATTACCGTTCGCAAGCAGGCAGAGAAAGAACTGCGAAAGGCCAAGATCGCAGCCGAGGCCGCCACCCGATCCAAGGCCAGCTTTCTGGCCAATATGAGCCACGAACTGCGTACCCCGCTCAATTCCATAATCGGCTTCTCCGAGGTCCTCGAAGACCAGACCTTTGGAGCATTGAATGAAAAGCAGAGAAAATACATTGTTAATATCCTCTTCAGCAGCAGCCACCTGCTGCAACTGATCAACGATATCTTAGATCTCTCCAAGGTCGAGGCCGGCAAAATGGAATTGGAACCCTCTAAGGTTGAGATAAAGACCCTGCTGGAAACCAGCCTCATGATGATCAAGGAAAGAGCCATGAACCATCAGATCACGCTTGACCTGGATTTCTCTGAGGATCTCCCTTCAGACTTTGAAATCAGTGCGGATGAACGGAAGTTGAAACAGATTATGTTCAACCTTTTATCAAACGCTATCAAGTTCACACCCGACGGCGGCGGCGTGCGCGTAAGCGTGGAACTGATTGCGGATTCCGGAATGCGGAATGCGGATTTTTCATCTTCTTCTAATTCCGCAATCCGAAATCCGCAATCCGAAATCGAAGGCTCCGCAATCGAGATCTCAGTAGCCGACACCGGCATCGGTATCAATCCCGAAGACCAGGCCCGGGTCTTTCATGAGTTTGAGCAGTTAGACTCATCTTACGACCGCAAATTTGAAGGCACCGGGCTGGGTCTGGGCCTGACCCGGAAACTGGTGGAGCTGCACGGGGGCCGCATCTGGGTTGAAAGCGAGGGAGAGGGCAAGGGGAGCACCTTCAAGTTTGTGATACCGTTGGGAGATAAGGTTGCCGGGCTTGAAGGGAGAGCGTCCGCCGGACCAGTTCAGGCAAAAGACCTCGAACCCCCGAAGCCTGCCCCGTCACGCAGCCACTTAGGCGATTCCAGGCCCCTGGTTTTAGTTGTGGAAGACGACCATCAGGCGAGCGAACTGATCTGTCTCTATTTGGATGAGGGAGGCTATGCAACGGCCCAGGCCTTTGACGGGGACCAGGCCATTCAAATGGCAAGGGACCTGAAACCGTACGCCATCGCCCTGGACATCATTTTGCCCGGGAAAGATGGCTGGCAGGTATTGGCAGCGCTGAAATCTTTACCTGAGACCGAGAATATCCCCACAGTCATCACATCGGTGGTCGATAACCGACCATTTGGTCTCAATCTGGGAGCAATGGGATACCTGATCAAGCCCGTGCAAAAGAACAAAATCATTGAAGTATTGCATAATCTAGCGGTCAGAGCGGATAAAGAGGTAAAAGCCTTGACCGTGCTGATCGTTGATGATGACCCCCAGATCGTAGAGATGATGAGTAATGTGCTACAGGAAGAGGGGTTCAACGTCTTAGAGGCATATGGAGGTAAACAGGGAATCGATCTTGCCTTTAAGGAACATCCCGACGTCATGATTCTCGACTTGATGATGCCTCAAGTGAACGGGCTTGAAGTACTGCGTCAGTTGCGGGCAAATACGGGTATGGCCGATTTTCCGATCCTGATCTTTACATCCAAAGACCTGACTGAAGAGGATCGGCAAGAACTCGAAGGCCATGTTCAGGTCATCGCTTCCAAGTCCAGTTCCGGCAAAGAGGATCTGCTCAAGGAGCTGAAGAAAGTGAGGAGTGAAACGTGGCACAAAAAAATATCCTGATTGCTGATGACGATGAAGTGGTTTTGGAGCTTCTTGTCCGCGTAGCTGAGTCTGAAGGTTACCGGTGTTACACGGCGTCCAATGGAGCAGATGCCGTTGAGATTGCAAAAAACAACCCGATTGATCTGGCCCTGTTAGACAAGGCAATGCCCATAATGGATGGTATCGAGGCTCTTAGGCTGATAAAGGAGATCGATGACACCATCGAGATTCTGGTTATTACCGGCTTTGCAGATTTAGAAAGCCTGGAAAAGATGGTAATGGAGTATGGGGCATTCGATTATATTCTCAAGCCTTTTAAGATAGATGAGCTCAAAGGAACCATTCAGAGTGCCCTCAGTAAACGGGAATTGAACACAGGGAGGAGGCCTGTAAAGAAAGAACTGGAGAATAGAATCCTCGAATTGGAAAAGGATTTCAAAGAGAGGACCTTAGAACTGAGGGGATCCCAGGTCAAGTATAAGACTATCGTGGAAAACTCCAATGATATCATTGTAATCGCCCAGGAAGGGTATTTCAAATTTGCCAACCCCATGCTGACCCAATTGCTCGAATATACCCCGGAAGAGGTCCAAAACATTCCATTTGTCGAGATGATTCATCCTGATGATCGGCCCATGATATTGGAGAGACACGCAAAACGGTTAGAGGGCAACGAGGTCCCTAATATCTATGTCTTCAGGATGTTGAAGAAGGACGGGGAAATCCTCTGGATGGAAATCAATGCTGTTAAGACCTCGTGGGAGGACAAACCCGCCACGCTGAACATCATCCGCGACGTCTCCGAGCGCATAAAGGGGCAGGAGGCCCTTCAGAAGGCCTACGAGGAAGTCGAGGCAAAAGTGGCGGAACGAACCAGGGAACTGACAAAGGCCAAGATCGAGGCCGAGGCGGCCAACCAGGCCAAGAGCGAGTTTCTGACGAACATGCGCCATGAACTGATGACACCCCTCACCGCCATGATCGGCTTTTCAGAACTCCTCCAAAACCAGACCTTTGGGAAGCTGAATGAGAAACAGCAAAAGTATATGGCCAATATCGTCTCGAGCAGCCGGCGCCTGCTCTCCCTGATCAATGATATCTTAGATCTTTCCAAGGTCGAGGCCGGCAAAATGGAATTGGAACCCGCCTCGTTGAACATAAAGAATCTGCTTGAGAATAGCCTGGTCCTGGTTAAGGAGAAGGCCATGAGGCACGGGATTACGCTTGACTGTGACATCCCTGATCAGCTCGAAACCCTCGACATCCGCGCCGATGAGCAAAAGCTCAAACAGATTATGCACAATCTATTAGATAACGCCATAAAGTTCTCACCTGACGGCGGCACCGTGCGCATAAACGCGGAAGCCATTTCGGATTTCGGATTGCGGAATGCGGAATTGGAAGATGAAAAATCCGCAATCCGCAATCCGCAATCCGCAATCAAGTTCTCCGTGGCCGACACCGGGATCGGTATAAATCCTGAAGACCAGGAGAGGGTCTTTTCCGAGTTCAAGCAGTTAGACTCATCATATGGCCGCAAATATGAGGGAACCGGGTTGGGCCTGGCCCTGTGCCGGAGACTCGTGGAGATGCACGGGGGGCGTATCTGGGTCGAAAGCGAGGGCGAGGGCAAGGGAAGTACCTTCACGTTTTCGATCCCGTTGAAATGAGAATTATGATTTAGGAATTGGGGTCTGAAACGTGATGCGTAAAACGTGAAGAGTGAAGAATTAAGAATGAAGAATGAAGAGTTAAGAATTGAAAGGGATGGAAAACCGTGGATAGAGGTTTTTTAACTCATAATTCATAATTCTTAATTCATAACTCGCATCGAAGATGCGCAAGGGAGAAGGAGTGATGAACAAGAAAATACTTCTGGTGGAAGACAATGAAATGAACAGGGAACTAGCTACGGACCTGCTTGAATTAGCAGGTTATGTGATAATTCCCGCTGAAACAGCCGAAGAAGGTCTGAAATTGGCGCGAGAGGAGTTGCCCGACCTCATTCTCATGGACATCAGCCTACCGGGTATGGACGGGATTGAAGCCGCGGGTATCCTCAAGCAAGACGATGAGACAAAAGATATCCCGGTTGTTGCCCTCTCGGCCCATGCCATGAAAGGAGACGAAGAAAAGGCACTGGTAGCAGGCCTAATCGGCTATATTACCAAACCGATCGATACGCGCGCTTTTTCCACGGAAGTGGGGAGGTTT
>JACNJD010000283.1:11556-54773 GCA_014382715.1 Candidatus Desulfacyla euxinica
CTCCAAAACGAATCCTTATTGTAGATGACGAAGAACTGAACAGAGAGTTAATGGAGGCCATGATGGCATCCTTCGGGCACGTGTCTGAATTAGCGATCGACGGGCCTGAGGCATTGGAGAAGATGACCCCGGACTTTGACCTGGTGCTCTTGGATGTGATGATGCCCGGAATGGACGGGTTTGAGGTCGCACGACGCATCCGGGAGAATCCGGAGATTAATGACATCCCCATCATCATGATTACCGGTCTGAGCAGTCAGAAAGACCGCCTCCAAGCGGTCAAAGCAGGTGTCAATGATTTTATTTCAAAGCCGGTTGACAGAGTAGAGCTCAATGTGCGAACAGACAGTATGCTCAAAATGAAGGAGGCCCAGGATGAAATCAAGCAGCACAGGGCCATGCTTGAGGAAACGGTCGAGAAACGTACCGCATCACTTCGAAAAACCCTTAAAGAATTAAGAAAAGCCCAGAGATTAACCCACCAGGCGCATTTAGACACGATCCGCCGTCTCGCCGTCGCGTCGGAATATAGAGACGAGGACACTGCGTTGCATATTAATCGCATGAGCAACTATTGCGCAATTGTCGCCCGCGGCTTGAGTCTGTCCGCAGACGAGGTGGATCTTATTCTCCATGCGAGTCCCATGCACGATGTGGGTAAGATCGGCATTCCGGACGCGATCCTCCTGAAGCCGGGCAAGCTCGATAACTCAGAATGGGAAATCATGAAGCAACACTCGATAATTGGCGCTCGCATACTTCGAGGCTCCTCCTCTGAACTCCTTGAAGCGGGAGAGATCATCGCCCTCGCACACCACGAAAAATGGAATGGTACCGGCTATCCGAAAGGACTTTCCGGAGAGGATATCCCTCTTTATGGGCGAATCTGTGCGATTGCCGATATATTCGATGCGCTTACAAGTAACCGGCCGTACAAGAAGGCCTTTTCCAGCGATAAAGCCCTTGAGATCTTGCAGGAAGGACGGGGCACCCATGTTGACCCCAACGTGGTCGACGTTTTCTTTGATCAACTGGACGATGTGGTCGAAGTTCAAAAAAAATATACGGAAAACGAAGAGGAAAAGCGAAGGGGAGTACCTTCAAATTTATGATACCGGTGAATGAAGAATTATGAATTCAAACGGAGGCGCGAAACGTGATGGTTTCTAATCCAAAATCCAAAATCCGCAATCCAAAATCGAAGGGTGCCTATGCCGAAGGTGCAAAAATCCTGATCGTTGAGGACAGCCCCACGCAGGCCGTGCTGCTGAAGGTTTTGCTTGAAAAACATAAGTACGAGGTTCACGAGGCTACTGATGGTGAAAAGGGTCTCGCTGCTGCCCGGCAGATTCATCCGGATCTTATTATCAGCGACATCATGATGCCCGCGATGAACGGGTACGAGATGAGCTATGCGGTCAAGCATGACCAGGCCATCCACAATATTCCCATCATGCTCCTCTCGACGCTGTCCAATCCCGAGGATATCGTGCAGGGCATCAACTCGGGCGCAGACTACTACCTGGTCAAACCATACGATGAAAACCGTCTCCTTTCCTCTGTAAAGGCCGTTTTTTCGACCCCCACAAGACAAAATGGCCCAGGAGAGATAAGGGAAATGGAGATCGTTGTTGACGGGACGCTTTATACTGTAAGGTCCAGTCATGAGCAGATCCTGAGTCTCTTCTTATCCATATACCACAACGCTTTAGAGCAGAACAAAAAGCTCACAGAGACACAGGCAGCGCTTAAAAAGCTCAATGAAGGGCTGGAAAGCCAGGTGAGGGAAAAAACCGATCAGCTGATCTCCGGCTTTGTCGGCACCACCCAGGCCATAAGCGATCTATTAGAGAGCCGTGATCCCTATACCGCCGGCCACTCCCGAGGCGTCACAGACCTGGCCATCAGTATCGCAAAGAAGATGGGCATGGACCATGAAGAAATAGGAGGACTTGAGATCTGTGGCCTGCTCCATGACGTGGGAAAGGTGGTCGTCTCCTCCGGGATATTGAACAAGCCCGGGAAGTTATCAAGAAATGAATTCGGCATAATCAAGCAGCACCCCCAGACGGCCTACGATGCCCTGCATCGCATCCCCTATCCGTGGCCCGTAGCTCGGATCGTGAGGCAACATCACGAGCGCTTAGACGGAAGCGGTTACCCACGAGGTCTGAAAGGTGATGAAATACACCCCTGGGCGCGCATACTGGCCGTGGCCGATGTGGTAGACGCCATGATTACCCACAGGCCTTACAGACCGGCCCTACGCAGGCAAACCGCCTTGGAAGAACTGAGCCGGGGATACACTTCCAAATATGACCCCTCGGTGGTGGATGCGTGCAAGGCAGTAATGAAGCTGGACACCAGCAGGATACTGGTTGTGGACGATGAACCAACAGTGCTGGAACTTATGATCGGATTCCTTCACCACATGGAACTGGAAGCTGAAAGGTACGAAGACTCGCATCAGGCATTAGATGCCTTCAGGGCCAGGCCCTTCCCACTTGTGATCACCGACATAAAGATGCCCGGGATGAATGGTCTCGAATTGCTGGAAAAGATACGGGAGATCCATCCAGCCAGCAAGGTGATTATGGTCACGGGATACGGGGACAAGGAGCTTCTTCTGAAATCACTGCGTTTGGGGGCTTCCGATTTTCTGGATAAGCCCTTCGTTTTCGAAAAATTCAAATCAGCGGTAGAGCTTGCCCTGAAGCACTATGAGGAAGAGACCTAAGCAAAGATATTTGAAATTCGAAATTGGAAATTGGGCCGAACACATCAAATGGTTATCCTCTAATTTCAAATTTCTAATTTCCAGTTTCACCGAAACTATCTGTAAGTAAAAAGGGTTACAGCACTTCTGAGAGATGAACCCTCACATTGAACATGTAAGAATTTTAAGGGAGGAGGGCTTGTGAATAAGGACCTCAAAATCCTAATTGTTGAAGACAGCCCCACCCAGGCAAAGCAATTACAATACGTGCTTGAAGGCCATGGGTACGAAGTCCTGCTCGCTGCAAACGGCGAAGAGGGCCTGACATGAGCCCACAAGGTCAGGCCGGCCCTCATTATCAGCGACATCATAATGCCGGTGGTGGATGGCTTCGAGATGTGCGGAAAAATCAAGAGCGACAAAACCCTCAAGGACACTCCTGTAATCCTGCTTACTACCCTGTCTGACCTTGAAGATATCATTCGTGGCCTCAATGTAAAAGCGGACTGCTATGTTACCAAACCATGGAATGAAGAGTTCTTGATTTCAAAGATCGAAGAGATCCTTACTAAGAAGACCGAACAGAAAAGCAAAAAAGCGGGTAAGGGGCTGGAGTTTATCTTTGCCGGAAAGCGCCACAGGGTCACATCTAACCGCCAACAGATGTTGAACCTGCTCCTCTCCACCTATGAAAACGCCGTACTGCAAAACCGTGAACTCATAAAGGCCCAGGAGTCCCTCGAAGAACTCAATGACGATCTTGAAAAAAATCTGCATGAATTAGGCGTTTCCGAAGAGAGGTTTAGGAGCCTTGTGAGGACAATTCCCGATATTGTGTACAGGATTGATGTGAACGGACAATTTACCTTCATCAATAACGCCATAGAGAGGTTAGGTTACGCCCCGGAGGAACTTATTGGGCAGCATTTCAGCACAATAATCGTTCCGGATGCTGTGGAAGGAATCAGCCGGAACAAGTTGTTGCCCAAGTACGCTGGAAAGACAACCGGTGATAAGAGTTCACCAAAGCTTTTCGATGAAAGAAGGACCGGAGACAGAATGACCATAGGGCTTGAGGTGCAACTGGTACTCAAGAACAGAGAACGACTCACGCCAGCCCTTATGGAACTGATTGGGGATGAGTTCCTTGACATTGAGGTGAATAGCGCCGGCATGTACCACATAAACCCTACCAGCCAGGAAGCAACAATTATCGGCACTGTCGGGGTCATAAGAGATATCACTTACCGCAAGGAATTGGAAGAAAATCTGCTAAGGGCTCGAGATGAACTGGAAATCAAGGTCGAGCAGCGTACTTTGGAACTTAGGAAGACCAACGAGGCCCTGGAAAGAGAGATAGTAAAACGCACAAAGGTACAGGAAGAGCTGCAAGAGCTATTCGACAAATTGAAACAGTCAACAAGTCAACTGATGCAGTCCGAGAAAATGTCCGCTATCGGAACTTTAGTGGCCGGTGTTGCCCATGAGATGAATAACCCGATGATGGGGATACTCAACTTTGCGGAGTATTGTCGCAAATACACGGACGGGGAGGACAGAAGGTATCCTGTCCTCGAATCTATCGAGCGTGAAACGAAACGGTGCATCAAGATTATGAAAAACCTGTTGACCTTTTCGCGGTTGGAAAAGAAAGGTGATGAAACATATCAGAAGATAAGTTTTGATGTTATTATTGACAGGGTTACGGGACTTTTGTCTCACCGTATTGATAATGAAAATGTCCTGCTGAAGAGGCATGTTGCTGAAGGGGACCGCGAAATCTGGATGGAGCCGGGCAGTATGCAACAGCTGTTACTCAATTATATCAGTAACGCCCTGGATGCCGTGAAAGAAACCCGGAAAAAGGAGGTCACTGTTGAGGTCCTCCCCGGAAAAGAGTTTATTGAGGTGAAAATTTCCGACACTGGATGCGGCATTGAACCTGTAAATCTACAAAGGATTTACGATCCTTTTTTTACGACAAAGCCGACCGGGCAGGGCACAGGCCTTGGGCTTTCCGTAAGCCAGAGCATCATCGAGAAGCACGGGGGAAATGTTCACGTGGCCAGCGATCCCGGAGTTGGAACAACCTTTGAAATCTTATTTCCAATAGATAAGAGAGGGGGGGATGTATCATGACTAAGCGTGTATTAGTGATTGATGATGAGGAGGCGATCAGGATGTCATTTACCTATTCTCTTGAGGATACGGGATATCAGGTGGATACAGCCGCATCAGGCAAGGAGGGGATCGAGATAGCCGGGACAACCAACTATGATCTGGTTTTCCTTGATCTAAAAATGCCCGGGATGAATGGCGTTCAAGCACTCCGGGAACTGCGGAATACACACAGAGATGTTCCAATCTACATCATAACCGCCTTTCATGTGGAGTTCCTGGACCAGCTGAAGAAGGCCCAGAAGGATGGAATAGAGTTTGAGCTGCTCAAAAAACCGATAGGCAGTTCTGATATTGTTCACGTTGTCAGGAGTATCCTGGAAGGGCCGCTCTATCAATCTATTGCCAAATAGGAGGAAAACTGCCATGTATGAAATCAGGCTTTATACTGCGGGCCGGACGCCAAAATCCGAGAGAGCGGTGAGAGATCTGAAGGTTCTTCTGGAGGGAGACTTTGAGGGGCAATATATACTTCAAGTCATAGATGTGATGGAGAGGCCTGAATCGGCCGAAAGGGACGATGTCCTCGCTACACCCTTGGCAATAAAGGTTTCTCCACTTCCCGAGAGAAGGATAATCGGGGATTTTACCAATAAGGAAAATGTCCTGAAAGGGCTCGGAATACAAAGGGCATAATCTGTGATTGGTCCTGAAACGAATAGAGAATCTATCATGAAGAAAAAACTATTGGTAATAGATGATGATCCGGTCGTCCTCAGGTACATTGACCTTTTGTTTTCTAAAGAGGGTTATCAGGTGGTGAAGGCGGAACACGGCCTCGTAGCGCTGGATATCCTGAAAACCTATACCCCTGATGTTATCCTGGTGGACATGGTGATGCCTAATATCAGTGGGAAGAAGTTGTGTCAGCTCATTCGAGAAAGGGAAAGGCTCAAGGATGTCTGCCTTATCATTCTTTCCGCCACTGTCGCCGAAGAGAAAATCGATCTCCACGAATTGGGGGCAGACGCCTGCATTGCCAAAGGACCCTACGAGGAAACGGCTCAACACATCTTTGCCGTTATCGATCAGCAGGATGCAATTCCCTCTCAGCGTTTCGAAGGAAAAATATTGGGCATTGAAAACGTCTACCCGCGCAGAGTCACCAAGGAATTGTTAGGTGTCAAGAAACATTTTGAGAGGATTCTGGAGGAGATATCCGAAGGGATCCTGGAGCTGACCCATGACGGAAGGGTCCTGTATGCCAATCCGGCTGCCTTATCCCTGATCCCCATGTTTGAGGGAGAATTCATAGGTTCTCATTTTGCTGCAATATTTGGCCCTGAAGAGCAGGAACGAATAGAAAAGCTGGTAAACGCGGGTGCTGACGAACCAAAAGCCAATCCTGAAGACACCCCCATAAGGCTTAACGGGTATTTAGTGACGCTGCAAATACTGCCAATGGGCGGCGATAAATCGAAAACGGTTCTTATCCTTAGAGATGTCACCGATCAAAAGCTATTTGAGCAGAGAATACAGAAGAATGAGGCCCAATTAGCCGAACTTATTAACAAAAATGTTGATGCCATCGTCATAGCAGACCGCGAGGGAGAAGTTCAATTTGTCAACCCGGCCGCAACAGACCTCTTCGCCAGGAAGAGGGGCAGATTTGTAGGGAAACAATTTGGATTCCCCCTGATGGGAGGCACATCAACTGAGATTGAAGTCTTGTCAAGTGGGGAAGATGTTCGAATAGCAGACATGCTCGTGACAGAAGTAAAGTGGGAAGGTAAGAAGGCCTATCTTGCCTCCCTTCGCGACATAACGGAGAGAAAAGAGATGGAAGAGGATTTACGGATGGCCAACCGCAAGATCCTGGACCAACAAAAGGCGGTCATCGACGAGGAACGTCTGAAGGTCCTGCTCCAGATGGCAGGGGCCACGGCCCATGAGATAAATCAGCCTCTGACCGCTCTCTTGGGCGATCTTGATCTGTTGAAGTTGTCCAGCGATAACCCTGAAAAACAGGCGAAATACATTAGCCAGTTAAAGATCGCTGGCAGAAAGATTGCCAATACCGTAAAAAATATTAGCCACATCCACTACTACGAGACCAAGCCCTATGCCGGAGTCACCTCCATTATTAATATATATCAGGATTTAAACATCCTCTCTGTTGAGGGATCGGATGCTGATTTTGAAAGCATTGAGGCCTTTCTTCAGAAGATGGGCAGGATGAAACTCGCCCGGGCAAAAGATATCGCCGGGGCGCTTAGGGCACTGGAAACAGCGAAAACAGATCTGGTTATGCTGGAACATAAACTTCCGGACGGGAACGGCCTCGACTTTATGGAAAAGATGCACGAAAAGAACATCGAAACGCCTGTTATAGTGATTACCGGTTATGGGAGCGAGATCATCGCCTCCCGGCTGATCAAAGCAGGCGCCTATGATTACCTGACCAAAGACATGCTCAACTTAGAAACAATCTCCGCAAGCATAACAAATGCCCTTGAAAAGATCCGTCTTAAGAGAGACGTGGGCCTGGCCAGGGAAAAAATGGCCGAGATGGCGACCATGGACCAATTGACCGGACTTTATAATCGACGATATTTCATGGAGGCCCTTGAGCGGGATATGGCAAGGGTCAAAAGGCATGGGATCGGATTGGCGATCTCCATGATGGATCTGGACTACTTTAAAGGAATCAATGACACCTATGGGCATTCTGCCGGTGACATGGTTCTCTCTGAAATCGGGAAGATTCTCAAGAAATGGGCCAGACAGGTCGACCTTGTCTGTCGGTATGGCGGGGAGGAGTTTGTGGTGATCATGCCTGATACCGGCTTAGAGGGCGGAAAGATAGCGTGTGAGAGGTTAAGAAAGATGGTGGGAGAGCATCCATTTGAATATGAGGCATCGCAGTTTCAAATGACCATCAGCATCGGTATTGCAGAGTATAGCGGTTCGGAGGATCAATTACTCCCGGACCTGATAAAGAGGGCCGATGCCGCCCTTTACCGGGCAAAGAACGAAGGGCGGAACAGGGTTATCTAATGCGGAATCGATCTTTCATTCTTAACTCATAATTCTTAACTCATAATTCTTCATTCTTAACTCTTAATTCTCAATTCTTAATTTGAAACATCCAGTTTCCCCGCTTAAAAACGGGATCTCCGACACGCATATCCTTGACAATCTACCGATACCTTTTCTAAAATACCTGAGCTTGATAAAGTCGCAAAAAGTCTCCAAGGCCGTCACTCCCGCCCCGCATCAAGTGCGGGATAAACTGCAGCGGGAGTCTCCCGCAGCGGCGGGATTGATTTCCCTGGATTCCGGCTTTCGCCGGAATGACAAAAATGTGCCTTTTCTGACTTTTTAGTGGACCATCAATAAACGCACAGGGATTTGAGATGAATCAATTTACAGAAATTACACTTGGACTGGGAAAACATTTTTTCAAAAAGCAGTCGGTTTTGATTTATGTTCTGCTGGCGTTTTTTTCCCTGCAGTGGTGTTCTGTAATTCTTGCAGAGACCCCGGGGGACCAGAGAACGATATCTGAAACAGTCACCATCGAGAGTAAGGGCGATGGTGGAATTATCATCGCCGAACGACGCTATGCGGTAATAGAATCGACTACTATCCTGGACATATCCGGGAACGCGATCTCCCTGTGTGATTTGCGGGTACCTTCCGAAGCATTGGTAGAATACCGATTGAGAAAAGATCAGGACTCGGTCTGTGTCAAAATTGAAAACAAACGGCTTCTTGAAGGGGCAACCAGCCTTGTGATTGCTGATGATCCGGGCTGATAGGCCATGCCGGCCATAAGTTTATGGCAGAGAGAGATTTTTGTAGCTGATTTGAATAAAAGGTCTCCAGAATCCGCAGTCATGAGGTGTTATGCTTTTCCAGCTGAACATCACCGATTTTGCCATTATAAAACATCTGGATCTGTCCTTAAGGGAAGGGCTAAACACCGTC
Organism: Candidatus Desulfacyla euxinica; assembly: GCA_014382715.1. Classification (GTDB taxonomy): domain Bacteria; phylum Desulfobacterota; class DSM-4660; order Desulfatiglandales; family Desulfatiglandaceae; genus Desulfacyla; species Desulfacyla euxinica. The sequence goes on from JACNJD010000283.1 coordinate 20,381, forward strand.
TCCGGTGAAACCGGTGCAGGCAAATCGATCATTATCAATGCCATTAATTTGATTCTCGGGGGGAGGTCGTCGGCAGATCTTATCAGGACAGGATGCGACGAAGCCGTAGTTGAAGGGTTGTTTGTGTTTCCCGATAACCCTCCCGGTTTGAATAAGATGTTGGGAGAAGAGGGGATATCCTTTGACAATGAGCTGTTGATAAAGAGGATCATATCCCGTGAAGGCCGGAACAAGGTCTTTGTTAATGGCTCTCTATCCACCCTCCAGATGTTATCTCGTTTAGGCCCGAGGCTGATCAGTATTTCCGGCCAGTATGAACATCAACTCCTCTTGAGACCGGATAATCATCTCTTCCTTTTAGATGATTTCAGCGGGCTTGAAGATGAGCGTGTTGATCTGGGCGGGATATTTGGGAGATATCAGTCATTAAAAGAAGAGCTCAGGGCCATGGAGAAGGAGATCGTGGCGCAAAAGGAGAGAGGGGAACTGGTCCGGTTCCAGATCCAGGAAATTGAAGCGACTAACCCCGTCCCGGGTGAAGATGAAATCCTGGCAGATGAAAAGAGCCGTCTCCAGCATGCAGAGGAACTCTTGGGAATTGTCTCAGAGGGATACCAAACCCTGTACGAGAAAGATGATTCTGTGCTTGCATCCGTTGCCCGCTGCACAAAGAGCATGGAGAAAGGGGCGGGAATCGACCGGGAACTCGGTTCCATAAGAGACTCCCTGGCCGAAATAGCGGTTCAAGTAGAGGATGCCTCATTTGCGCTGAGGGATTTTAGAAAGGCGATACAGATTGATCCCCAAAGACTTGAGCAGGTTCTGGAAAGGCTTGAGATCTTAACAAGGCTCAAACGAAAATATGGCGCAACACTTGAAGATGTCTTGCAATTCAAAGATGAACTGGCATCAAAAATGTTTGACCTGGAAGAAAACAGGGTAAAACGCGCTAAGCTGAGGGAAGAATTGCAGGAAGCCCAGGTGGAGTTGATGCAAAGGGCCCGGATTCTTTCACAAAAAAGAAGAAAAGGGGCTGACGTCTTTAAGGAGGCAGTGGAAAAGGAACTCCACCAGCTCCATATGAAGGAAACCGAGTTTGAGGTGAGATTTGAAGATCAGTGTGATGGGGAGGGTGATGGGGCAGATGGGGGCATTGAGCGTATGCGGCCCGACGGTTTTGACCGGGTTGAATTCATGATTTCTCCAAACCCGGGCGAGGAGTTAAGACCCCTTATAAAAATAGCGTCAGGGGGAGAGTTATCGAGGATCATGCTTGCCATAAAGACAATTCTCTCAAGGACCGCCTCTGTGGAGACGATCGTTTTTGATGAGGTCGATTCCGGGGTCAGCGGGGCTACGGCTGAGGTGGTGGGAGAAAAGATTTTTTCCCTTGCCGGTTATCATCAGATAGTGTGCATCACCCACCTCCCGCAGATTGCCTGCCAGGGAGACACCCATTTTTTGGTTTCAAAAGAGATCAAAAACGGCAGAACAGGGGCCACCATTGCCGAACTGAGTCCCGAAGAAAGGGTTTATGAAATAGCGAGACTTTTGGCCGGACGTGAAGTTACCCCGCGGGCAGTGGCCCATGCCGAAGAGATGCTGAAGAGAGGTTAGAGGGGTTGCGGGCTTTTGGATTGATGGTAGATAATATGAAAGAAATTGCAATCACTGATATTGAAGGGATCAGGATAGGCCACGCTCAGGATTTGGATGCAGCCACAGGATGTACCGTTGTCATCGGGGAAGCGGGGATGACAGCTGGTGTGGATGTCAGGGGCGGGGCCCCGGGGACGAGAGAAACCGATCTTCTGGATCCGGTGAATCTTGTGGAACAGATTCATGCCGTTATATTAGCTGGCGGCAGTGCCTTTGGGCTGGACGCTGCCTCCGGTGTAATGAAATATCTCGAAGAAAAAAAGATCGGTCTTGATGTTCTTGTGACAAAGGTCCCAATAGTCTGTGGTGCGGTCTTATTTGATCTGACTATTGGCGCTCATGAGGTTAGACCTGATAAGGAAATGGGTTATCAGGCATGCCTGAACTCTAATGACCCCGAATGCCCAGAGGGGAGTGTGGGTGCGGGTACCGGGGCGACAGTCGGCAAAATATTTGGGATGGAAAGATGCATGAAAAGCGGGCTGGGGGTGTGTTGTCTTCAAACAGACGATCTTAGAATAGGGGCAGTGGTAGCTGTAAACTGCCTCGGTGACGTGATAGATCCAAAAACCGGAGAAATATTGGCAGGTGTTTTGGATGAGAACAGAAAGAGATTGCTCAACAGCGAAGAAATTATGATCAAGGAATTTGCCGGCAGGAAGATCGAGTTTGGTGGTAATACTACCATCGGGGTTATAGCCACAAATGCAGAACTCGCAAAATCAGAGACCTACAAGATCGCTTCTATGGCTCATAACGGGTATGGAAGAACCATGAGGCCTGCACACACCATGTTTGACGGGGATACCATTTTTGCCGTTGCAACAGGAAAAATTAAAGCGGATGTGAATGTGGTGGGGTTATTAGCTGCAAGAATAATGGAGCAGGCCGTAATAAGGGCGGTAAAAAAGGCTACGTCTCTCTGTGGGTTCAAGTGCCATTCGGAATTATAACCTCTTTCAATGGCGCGAAGCCGTCAAGGATTTGACAAATGCGATTTATCTGAGATACTCTTCTTCAAGTGATTAATCGGGGGATTCAGGGGCTCAGTAATTAAGGCTCTTAACAATTCTGGCTTACCAGGTTAGGCGGTACCTTTTATGTCTGGAGATTTTTACGGAATTCTGGGTGTCTCTAAAAACGCTCCTCAAGAAAAGATAAAAAAGGCATATCGCAAATTGGCCAGGAAATGGCATCCTGACATCAATCCGGGAAACAAGGAAGCAGAGCAGAAATTCAAAGAGATTTCTCAGGCATACGACTGTCTCGGTAACGAAGAAAAGCGGAAATTGTATGACGAATTCGGGGAAGAAGGCCTCAATACAGGGTTTGACGCTGAAAAAGCGAGGCAATATTCTGAGTGGAATTCTTTTCAGCAATCTGGAAGACCCTCAGAAGGAGAAGGGTTCGGCCGATATCAGAGTTATGAGGATATTTTCGGGGACCTCTTTGGGGCCGGCGCGGGGCGAGATGGTTTCAAGACCTCGATGGCGGGTAAAGGCAGAGATGTCAAACATGATATGGCCATTGATCTGATCTCAGCTCTCAGAGGTTTTGAAACTGAACTGGCCATGCAAAAGGTAAAGCTCTGTACGGGATGCCAGGGTACCGGAACCGATCCGGATTCCACTATAGTCCCCTGCTCCCACTGCGGAGGTTCCGGCCGGCAGGATGTGGCAGAAGGCCCAATGAACTTTACCAGACCCTGTCCTCATTGCCACGGGCACGGTAAAACAGGAAAGCCCTGCTCCCGGTGTGGGGGAAGCGGTCAGATCCTCGGTACGGAAAAGATCAGGGTGACCATCCCGAAAGGTGTTAAGGAGGGGTCCAAGGTCCGTGTGGCAGGCAAAGGCGAGCCGGGTCTTAATGGTGGCAAGAACGGGGATCTTTACCTGATAATGCACCTCAAACAGCATCCATTCTTGAAAAGAGAGGGAGATGATCTTCTAATGGAAGTGCCGGTGACCGTCGGGGAGGCCATAGCCGGTGGAAGCATCAATATCCCCACTATTGACGGGCAGGTTAAGCTGAAGGTGCCGCCGGGCAGCCAGAGTGGTCATACACTAAGACTGAAAGGGAAAGGGGCAATCAATATCAAGACGAAGCAGCGGGGAAACCTTATGGCCAAACTGGTTATTAAGGTGCCTGTAACGGATGACAAAGAGGTCATAGAGACGGTCAAGAAGTTGGATGGGCTCTATGGAAAAGATGTGAGAAGCGGTATCAGGATTTGAGGTTTCTCTTCAGGGTTTGCTGCATTTGCCTGGCAAGGTCCTCTAAAATGGCGTCAAATTGCCTCATCATATCAATCATATTCTTTCGCATTTGGAGTATGACTTCAACACCAGACAGGTTTACGTCCATATCCTTCACGAGGATTTTTGCAACACGGAGTTTTTCCAGTTCGTTAATGTGAAAAAGTCTGGCTGACGGGTCCTCGCCGCAAGTGGGGCATACAATATCCTCTTCCTCCAAATGCCTGAGAAAGCTCTCTTCAACCTGAAAAAACTCCAATACCTCCGTCACTGTCCATAATTCTTTTGCCATTTATTCTACCTTATAAATTAGGGGTAGGAGTTCGTGCATATTTTTTAACACACCAGACAGGTTTTTACAACCAGTACTCCAAAAACAGAAGTTATAACAATTAAGACCTTAACTTTACGGCATAAAATGGTCGAGATGTTAAGATAGATTTCGGAAATCATTTATAAGGCTCCGCCGCCAAAAGGAACGTCCTCTGCAGTGAACGAAAGACAAACCATATGTCCGATTGGCGACGCTGTTTCGTCAGGCAAATCTATCATCTGATCTCGTATTTTCGACGCGTCCCTTAGCCTGCTTCAACCATCCTGTATTTTCCCCCGGATGTTGATCAAACTCCGGAACATAGGGTTTTAAATCCAGTAAAGGGGTGTCATTTAGAATGTCTGTGTTTTCAATGTGCAGGATGTTTTGTTCAATTTTCAGTAATCTGACCACGGACAGACCAATCGGGTTGGGGCGGCTTGGTGCCCTGGTTGCAAAAACCCCATGCGGGAGGGTGTCCAAAAATGGTGTGACAACGAGTTTTGCGGATTTGGCCTGATGGAAATGATAGATCAGGATGATGTGGGAAAACCCGTCAAGGTCCTTCAGCCCTTTGGAATATTCTTCAAATATCTCAACAGAGCCCCGGATATTTGCGGCCCCCGCAGGTTGAATCGGCATATCCTCAATGTTGCGAAAAGAGGTATGAATAATGCCAATGGGTTGATAACTTATTTTTGAGGGGATATTCGATTGCATAGCCACATTAATATAATTTCTGAAAAATTCAGACGCTCACCATTGATGAATTCGTAAAAAGTCAGAAAGCACCCGTTACTGTCATTCCCGTGAAAACGGGAATCCAGTCCCGCCTGTAGGCGGGATTACTGGACTCCCTCTGCAGTTTATCCCGCACTTGATGCGGGGCGGGAGTGACGGCCCTGGAGACTTTTTACGAGAACATCACCCTTCTAAGATTAAAATATACAGCTTATCCTCGTTCACAAACCCGGACACCCTAAACCCATAGGACTCAAATAGGTTCTTTGCTGCGGTTTTGTTTTCAGGGAAGCTGTCTAAGGGAAAAGGCACCTTTTCCTGCAGGAAATTGATAAACGCGCTTCCCATGGGATGGCTTATGACTACACGACACCCGGTCTTTGTAATCCGCCTTATGTTGGTGAAACTTCCGTGTTTATCCACGATATTCGGATAGCAGGCATTTATAAATATGACATCAATGGTGCGATCCGGCAATTCCAGGTTCCGGATGTCTTCGTGCAGGGTTCTGACACCAGGATAACGCTCTCTTACGGATTTGAGCATCTTTTCGGATAGATCATTTGCATAAATAAGAGCAGGCCCATATTTCAAGATGAGGGGAATCAATATCCCTGTACCGGTCCCAATATCAAGGACCACGTCGCTAACGGATATGCTCGCAGATCTAACTATTTTTTCGAGACGTTCAGGCACGCCATCCGGAAGAGGAGGGTCAAAGAGGTGCATGTATTTACTGAAGTATTCGGATTGAAGCTTGTCAATGCGTTTAACTTCATTGTCGCTGATTTTTTTGAATTTCATAATAGGCCTTTTAATTACCAAATAATTGAGTCCAGCCTCAAGGGTGAACTTTGAACGGTTATAATCTTCATAATAGCAGATCAAAAGCCAAAATGGCAAGGGAAGGGTTGGAATTGCCGGTTGCCCCAAATTCTAATGGACATCCATTATGGACGGTGTTATTATAAAAAATTCAGTTTTTCCAGGAAAAGACGGGGAAGACCCGAAGAATACGAAGTGAAAACAGGAGGGAGTGTTTAAATGGTATTAAGTCTGATGAGAAAACATGCCAAGTCCTGGCTGATAAAATTCTTAATTGCTATTATAGCCGTGGTGTTTGTCTTTTATTTTGGGTACTCTTTTACAGCTGATCAGGCCTTAAAAATTGCCTATGTCAATGGAGAGGTAATCAGTGGGCCGGAATATCAGAAGGCCTACCGGGACATGATATCTGCTCTGCAAAGGAGGTATCAGGACCAGTGGAATGATAATATGGTAAAGGCCTTTAATGTAAAACAAAGGGCATTGCAAGGTCTTATTGACCAGAGGTTGATGACACAGGCTGCTAAACGGTTGGGTATAGATGTGACAGAGAGCGAGTGCCAGAGGGCGATTATGGGTTATCCGGCGTTTCAGGTAAACGGTCGGTTTGACATTAGACGGTACCAGTCCATCCTGAGCCAAAATCGTATGAAACCCGAGGATTTTGAGGCGACCATGACCCAGGATCTCCTTGATAAAAAACTTAAGCAGTTCCTGTTCGCTTTCCTGGATGTTACTGAACAGGGGGTTTTGGAGTACTACACTTTTGTCAAAGAAAGAATCAAAATCGGCTTTGTTGAATTTAATCCTGAAGACTTCAAGAAATCGGTCAAATTTGATCAGGCGGCATTGAAGGAGTATTTTGATAGTCACAAGGAGAGTTATCGGGTTCCCAAAAAGATTAAAGTGACATATATCGAAATTGACCCGGTGGCCTTTAAGGGGGGAATTAATGTCTCTGAGAAAGAGATCCAATCTTTTTATGAGTATAATAACGAGGCATACAGCCAGCCCAAACAGGTAAAAGCGAGACACATCCTGTTTAAGCTCGGCGAAGATGCCCTGAAAGAGGCCGAGGATAAGGTGCGGAAGGCTGCAAAAGAGATTCTGGCAAAGGCGCGCGAGGGAGGAGATTTCGCGACTCTGGCAAAGGAGCATAGCGAAGGCCCGACCAAGTCAAAGGGAGGAGACCTTGGTTATTTCAAAAAAGGCCAGATGATGCCAACTTTTGATGAAGCGGCCTTTAACATGAAAAAGGGTGAAATCAGCGATCTTGTCCGGACTCAGTTCGGATACCACATCATCAAGGTGGAGGACATAAAAGAGGCTTCGACCAAATCTTTAGAAGATGTGCGAGATGAAATAGTAGATACGCTGGCCATGAGTGTTGCAACGGAACTTGCCCATGAAAAAGGCCTGTCCGTCATAGACCAGATGCCTTACGATATAGAGTTGTCCGACTATGCAAAACAGTACGGACTTGAAGCAAAACGTTCTTCTTTCTTCTCAAAAGATGAGCCGGTATCCGGAATTGACGGCAGTGAAAAAATTGGAGAAACCCTCTTTGCCCTGGGAAAGAACGAGACAACCGAGTTGTTTGCATTGGGCGAAAAATTTTATATTTTTCAGGTGGCCGAGAGCAGGGAATCTTACCTGCCCCCTTTGAAAGACGTTGCTGAGAAGGTGAATGATGATTATACCGCTTACCTTGCGGCCCAGGAAGCAACCGCTGCCGCCTCAAAATATTTGGAAGAACTTAAAGAAGGCAAATCCTGGGATAAATTGGCAGAGGAAAAAGGCATGAAGATCGAAGAGAGCGCGTTTTTTACACGACAGGAACCTATACCCAAAATAGGATACGCGCCGGGATTGGCCGAGGCAGCCTTTAGACTCAACTCAAACAAAAGGTATCCTGATATTGCCTTTGTAACAAACACGGGTGTATTTGTCATCAGGTGGCTGGCAAGGGAAGGGATCGATGATAAAAAATTCCGTGAAGAAGAAAAAGAGTATCGCGCATCTTTGGTGCAGACCAAGCATGGTCGTATTTTCGATAATTGGCTTCAAAACCTGCGAAAAAATGCAGATATAGAAATTCTTACTCCGGTGAGTGGGGAGTCATGATTTGAGATTTTGGATTTTGGATTTTAGATCGGGAGATTGAGGGATATAATATCTTTGACCATGTAGAGGTAGAAAATAGTTCTTACCATCTTCTTCAATGTGTTCAGCCAATTGATAATAGGCGGCGCGATTGAAACGGGCAGGGAAAAGACCCGATTTGACCTTGCAGTAAAGGATGTTCTCCTTCCCAACACAGAGAGAATCCGGTATTAACGCTTCTTTGGTGTCATCGCTCAGACTGAGCTCTATTCCGGATGCTCTATCCTGGTTCCCCTTTTCATAAGAGACCCGCCTGACTACGAAGGCTGTATCCTCCACCTCCACATAACAACGTTCATTTGCCCAGTTGATCAGATACCTGCCCTTTGAATCAAGCACCATATTCTGGTAAAAGAGCCGGATAAATTCCCTGTGGATCATCTCGGCCCCCTGGTGGTACCAGCGCCCTTCCGTATCTATATGTATATGACAGGGAGGAATATCTTCCATTAGTCAGTCTCCTGAATGAATTAAGAATGAAGAGTTAAAAATGAAGAGTTGAAAGGAATGGAGAACAGTAATTACAGGTTTCTCAACTCATAATTTTTCATTCATAATTCATAATTCATCATATACACCCTGGATGATGATGCAGTCAATAGGGGGGTGGAAAAGGCTCAACCTTGACTCACAGACCCCTTTTTCATATAGTTCTCTCCTCATACAGTTATAAATAAGCGCTCAGAGGTTCAGAATTTCCTGTAAAAAGGTCTCGATCGAGGTGGAATCCGGGAGAATGCGTTGACAGACATGGAAAAGCTGCGAGCGAAAACAGCCCGCGTGCCGGTGAAGGGTAGCCTGGGTACATTTTCGGGTGTATTCACTCCCAGTATCTTAACCATCCTCGGTATTATTCTTTTCTTGAGATTGGGATATGTCGTAGGTAGTGCAGGCCTCTTTTATACCCTGATAATAATCACCCTTGCCAATGCTATTTCAGTCCTGACAAGTATTTCTCTGTCTGCCATCGCCACAAACATCAGGGTCAAAGGGGGAGGCGATTATTATCTCATATCCAGGACCCTCGGTCTGGAATACGGGGGTGCTATCGGCATCGTTCTTTTCTTAGCCCAGTCAGTTTCTGTGGGTTTTTACTGTATCGGCTTCGGTGAAGCATTGGCATCCATGTTGCCGCCCGATTTAAGGGTCGGGTCCCAGGTTATTGCTGCTGCGGCAGTTTCATTCCTTTTTGTCTTTGCATGGTTAGGCGCAGATTGGGCAACCCGGCTCCAGTATGTGGTAATGGGTCTGCTCGTGGCCGCGCTTTTTTCCTTTTTTGCAGGCGGATTGGTCAGATGGGACAGGGCGATTTTTGCCGCAAACTGGCTAACTCCCACCGGTGGTTCGAATTTCTGGCTTCTGTTTGCCATTTTTTTCCCTGCTGTCACTGGTTTTACCCAGGGTGTAAGCATGTCCGGGGACCTCAAAGATCCAGGCAGGAGTCTTCCCCTGGGCACCTTTCTTGCCGTGGGAATCTCTATTTTAGTTTACTACTCTGTGGCGGTTGTTTTTGCGGGGCCTTACCTGGCAGCCTTATGAAAAGCGACTACACGGCCATGAATCGCGTGGCAGGTGTCGCAGCTCTCATCGACGCCGGGGTCATTGCCGCCACCCTGTCTTCGGCCATGGCCTCATTTCTTGGTGCTCCACGGGTTCTTCAATCCCTTGCAGGAGACCGTATATTTCCCTTTCTCCTTCCCTTTTCAAAAGAGTCAGGTCCAAAAGGAAACCCGAGACGCGGTGTTATCATCACCGCCGGGATTGCCCTAACCGTCATTGGTCTCGGGAATCTGAACGTGATAGCACGGGTAGTATCCATGTTTTTCCTCATATCTTACGGTCTTCTTAACTATGCAACATTCTTTGAAGCGCGGGCATCCAGCCCCTCTTTCAGGCCAAGGTTTCGATGGTTTAACGCTAAGGCGAGTCTTACCGGTTTTTTGGCATGTTTAGGGTTGATGCTTGCCATCGATCCAACGGCTGGAGCGGTGGCCATTTCAGTTCTCTTCGCCATCTACCAGTACCTCAAAAGGACCGTCAGCCCCCCAAGATGGGCTGACAGCCAGCGTTCTCACCATCTTCAGCTTGTCAGGGAACATCTTCTTGCCGCTGCATCTGAACCGGAACACCCAAGGGACTGGCGTCCTCAACTCCTTGCCCTTTCCGATGGCCCGGAGACCAGGAAGGAATTGCTGACCTTTGCTGCCTGGATCGAGGGGGGTAGCGGTCTTACAACAGCGGCTGTACTCTTAGAGGGGGCGGGAGCTAAAATGCTCAGGTTCCAGTCCGAAGCAAAGTCAAAACTTAAAGGGGAAATATCAGAGATTGGAGCCAATGCCTTCCCACTCGTACTTTTCACCCCTGACCTGCACGTTGGGATTCATCTCCTCGTACAGGCAGCAGGCATAGGCCCACTAAAGGTGAACACGATTCTTGTTAAATGGCCGGGACACCGTCCCAAGGGAATTTTTGCCCTGAAAGAATTGAGTTACAGGACAGATCTTCGAGTGGCGTTTCGGCTCGGATGCAACATAATTGCACTACATTCGAGAGAGGGAGCATGGGACGCGATAAAGATGAAGCCGGCAGGCGAACGCCGGATAGATGTCTGGTGGGTCAATGATTCCACGAGCCGGCTTATGCTCTTGTTAGCCTATCTTGTTACCCGGAATGACGGTTGGGAGGAAACCCCCATTCATGTCTTTGCCATGGGCCATGCCAGGGAGGAAGAGGAAAGCGCCGAAGATCTACGGAAAATCCTGGAAGAGGTGAGAATCGATGCCAGGCCGGAAATCGTTGAAGAGGTCTCCGCTGCTTCCGTGGCCAAGCATTCTTCCGATGCCTCGATGGTCTTTTTCCCGTTCCGTTTTTCAGGCGATAAGATTGTCGGACCTCTTGGCCGGGAGATCGGTACTTTTCTGGAAGAACTGCCGATGGTGGCCCTGGTTTTGGCGAGCGAAGACATAGAATTAGATGCAGATCCGGAGGAGGGGAAGGCGGGGGAGATGGCTGCTGCACTTGACGCTCTATCAGATGCAGAAAAGAAATCGCGGGACAAGGAAAAGGAAGCTGCTCAAGCCCTGGAAAAATTGGAGGAAAAACTGGATAAATCAAGGGCCGCACGTGAAGCAGGGGATGATGGGGAAACCCAGGCAAGCATAGACTCTGAGGTAAAGGAAGCCCAGGATCAGACAGATATGGCGGGTCGGCGAGTGGCAAAAGCAAAGACAAAAGCCACGAACGCGGCCAAAGAGGTGGAAAAATTAGGTGGAAAGCCGCCGAAGGAATGATATCCATAGAAAATGCATGAATATTTTGACATCATGTCGATCTTAGGGCTATAAATCATTGTTGATTGGAAACCCCATTCTATCATTTTTTCTATGAGGAGGTTCTATGAAACATATTATAATTTTATTTTCCATGGTTTTTATCTTCGCTGTCTTCATATTCTCAGGCTGCAAGACACTGGGTCTGCCCACCGGTAAAGGGTATACAAGATTATGCCAGAATTACGTGGGGCATGATGTCAGCAGACTCGTTGATTCCTGGGGACAGCCTGGCAGGACTTTTGATGCCCCTGATCACAAGAAGGTATTCGTTTATGTTGAGACGAGAGACGAATACACCTTAAACCCTCTGGCCCACTCTGCACTTATTGAATACCCCCCCCGCATTGACCCCCGTAAGGGGCGCACCGGCGAAACAGAGGGAAATGTTACAGGACAATCTGTTTCCTCGATGGATTACTGCATCACCTATTTTGAGGTGGGGGAAAATAATATGGTCATCAGGGCGCTTTGGAAAGGTGATTGTAAATCATTAGAAAAGAAGGAAAAATAAAAAATCTGAGACAATCTGCGTTATCAGCGTTCAAATCATGAACTCTTTGCTTTTATGAGACTATCAAATATAGAAATTCCTTTTGCAGGAGTTAAATGAGCACGCAATTCCTAAGCGAGGCACAAGCCACTCCTGTACGGCATGCGGAGGCCGGTCCGCCTCAGATAATCGTCGTTATCCCTGTTTATAACCATTCCAATACCCTTAGGGATGTGGTGACAAGGTCACTCAAGGTTCACGACAGGATTATGGTGGTTGACGACGGCAGCAGTGACGGGGGCGTTGATACCCTTGAGGGTCTTGATGTGGATATTGTTCGTCATTCCAAGAACTTAGGAAAGGGCGTGGCCATCTTGTCAGCGGCAAAAAAGGCCCTGAGGTCTGGAATGACTCATATGGTGACAGTGGATGCCGACGGCCAGCACGACCCGAATGATCTCCGCCATTTTATTCCGGAGTTAGAGGCGCATCCCGATGCAATAATAGTAGGTAAACGGGATTTTAAAGGGGCCTATGTGCCTGCCTCATCACGCGTTGGCCGCGCCATTTCAAATTTCTGGCTTCGGGTAGAGACCGGTAGACCACTGGGTGATGCCCAGAGCGGCTTTCGAGCCTATCCTATTGACCTGTTTGAGCAGTTGAAACTACGTGAACGGCGTTACTCTTTTGAGATTGAAATATTGGTCAGGGCGGCCTGGGCCGGTATAGAACTGCGTGAGGTGGATATTTCCATATATTACCCCTCGCCCGCGGAACGTGTCTCTCATTTTCGTCTCTTTCAGGACAATCTCAGACTCAGCCTCCTGAATGCAAGACTTATGATGAGGGCTATGATTCCCCTGCCGCACCGGAAGATTGGAGATTTTAGATGTGAAAAGAGGTAGGTTTTTTGGTAACCGTTCACGGGTTCAAAGGTTAGATTTCACCGGACCCTGTAATTTCAAATTTCATCCAGTGAAAATTCGTAAATTTTTCGGGAAATTATGAGATGAAACGGTTTTTCAAGCTCATAATCTGGTCTCTGTCAGCAGTGGTATTCTTAGGCCTCTGCTCCGGAGTCTATTTCTGGTATGTCTGGTCCAGCAACCTTCCTTTCATTGGAACGGTGAAAGAATACCGACCCCCTATCATTACAGAGATATTCAGCGATGACGGTGAAATAATAGGGAGGCTCTGGGAGGAAAAAAGGACAATCCTTCCCCTGGACCAGATGCCAAAACACCTGATCCAGGCCTTTGTGGCAGCGGAGGACTCCAGGTTTTTTGAGCACGAAGGGGTTGATATCAAGAGTATTTTCAGGGCCTTCATAAAGAATATGAGTACGGGGAAGATTAAGCAGGGGGGGAGTACCATTACCCAGCAGGTGACCAAGTCTTTGCTCCTTAAGAACATTAAAAGGACATACCGGAGAAAGGTCAGGGAAGCCATTTTATCCCTCCAGCTTGAAAAGGAGTTCTCCAAAGAGCATATCCTGTTTCTCTACCTTAACCAGATCTATTTAGGGCAGGGTGCATACGGTGTGGAAGCAGCGGCCAGGACCTATTTCAACAAACCGGCCAAAGATCTGAATCTTGCTGAATCCGCCATATTGGCCGGTCTGCCTCAGGCCCCGGCCAGATATTCGCCTGTGGCTCATTTTGAACGCGCTAAGGCGAGACAGAAATATGTGTTGGAAAGGATGCGAGAGGAAGGCCTCATAGATGATAAAGAATTTGACAGGGTTCTAAACACGAAGCTTGACATCAGGGTTGGAGGAGAAAACACTTTTGAACGTGCTCCATATTTCACAGAACATGTGCGGCGATTCCTGCTGAAGAAGTATGGAAAAGAACTCCTTTATCGAGGGGGATTAAAGGTTTATACCTCATTAGACCTGAAGATGCAGGGCCTGGCGAGAAAGGCCCTGAACAAAGGTTTGTACGAGTTAGATAAGAGAGAGGGATACAGAGGTCCGGTAAAGCATCTTGCAGATGGTGACATCCCTGATTTCAGGATAGTGGCTGCGGAGAAATTTAAAGCAAACCTGCCGGAGACAGGCTCCATAGTCCAGGGTCTTGTGGTTAAAGTGGATGACAAGAAAAAGGAGGTCACGATTCAGTTGGGAGAGGAGATGGCCTGTCTCCCGCTAAAAGGAATGAAATGGGCCAGGAAGCCGAACAAAAAAATTGCATATTACTCCGGCAAGATAAGAAGACCCTCTCAGGCTTTGAAATCGGGGGACGTTGCGCTTGTTAGGATTTTGAAGAATTATAGCGAGCCTCAGCCGGCCCTTGAGGGGAAGGAAAAGAAAAAGGAGAAAAAATTCACCTGGGAGGTCGCGCTGGAGCAGCTGCCAGAAGCGCAAGGGGCGCTTTTTTGTATGGACCCTGAAACAGGCGAGGTAAAGGCAATGGTCGGTGGCCGGGATTTCAAGGCCAGCCAGTTTAACAGGGCAATCCAGTCCCGGCGTCAACCGGGGTCAGCCTTCAAGCCTCTGATCTACTCTGCTGCTCTTGACAAAGCAATGAGCGCTGCAAGCATTATAATGGATGCGCCATATGTGTCCAAGCAGAACCTGAAAGGAGAGTCGTGGAAGCCAAAAAACTACAAGAAAAAATTTTATGGCCCCACATTACTCAGAACCGGCCTCGCCAAGTCCAGAAACGTTATTACAGTCAAGATACTAAAAAAGATTGGGATCAATCACGTTATTGACTACGCAAAAAATATGGGTATCGAATCTCCCCTGGCCCCGGATCTCTCTTTAGCGCTTGGTTCCTCCGGACTTTCTTTGATGGAGATCACCAGGGCCTATGCGGTATTTGCAAATGGGGGAATGCTGGTTAAGCCGATCTATGTCAAACGGATTTTGGACAGGAACGGTGAGGTTATAGAAGAGAATCAGACTGAAACGGTTCAAGCTATTCCAAAGGAGACGGCTTTTCTGATGACTGATCTCCTGAGGGCGGTCATTACAGAAGGAACCGGATGGAGAATCAGGGCAATGAAGCGGCCTGCCGCCGGCAAGACCGGAACCACCAACGATCTTAAAGATGCCTGGTTTCTCGGCTATACTCCCGGTCTGGTGACCGGAGTATGGGTGGGCTATGATGATGCCAAAGAGATGGGAAAAGGTGAAACCGGGTCAAGGGCTGCAAGTCCCATATGGCTCGGATTTATGGCAGAAACGCTGAAAGAAACGCCGGTGAAGGACTTTAAGGTCCCTGAGGGTATTGTCTTTACAAAGATCGATGCAAAGACCGGTCTCTTAGCCGGACGTTATTCCAAAAAGACCGTATTCCAGTCATTCAAAGAGGGGACTGAACCAAAAAAATATTCTCCAAAACCTGCATCTGCCAAGCTGAGCTCCTTTTCACAGTTTGACATGGACTCTGAGTAAATCACAATGAAAGACTTGACCCTCGACACCCTGGTCTCTGACAAGGAGAACCTGGAACGTATCCTCGATAACCTTTCAGAGGGAATCCTGGCCCATGACAAGGAGAGACGCATCCTGTTCTTTAACCGGGCTGCCGAAGCTATAACAGGTTATCGCAGGGAGGATGTCGTTGGGAAGGATTGTCATGAGGTCTTTGGCGGACCTTTTTGCGGGGGCAGTTGTTCATTCCAGGACGGTCCACCCGATTTTCTTGAACATGCTTGTTATCCTCTAAATATCCTGACCACGGAAGGTGGGTCACGGCGGGTTGAGATGAGTGTAACAGGTATGAGAGATGTTAAAGGTGATTTTGTTGGCGTTCTTGCCTCTTTTAAAGATGTAACAGAGCTGATCGGGCTGAGACTGCAGACGGGAGAGATAAAGAGCTTTTCCGGAATCGTGGGGCGGGACCCACAGGTGCTCCGGATTTATAAAGAGATCCAGTACCTGGCGCCCAATGATTATCCGGTATGCATTACCGGTGAGACCGGTACAGGGAAAGAGTTAGTGGCAAATGCCATCCACAATGAGAGCCGGCGGGCCGGTAGACCATTCGTGCCGGTCAACTGCGGTGCGTTGCCTGAGGGATTGCTGGAGAGTGAGCTTTTCGGGCACGAAAAAGGGGCCTTTACTGGAGCGGTAAGGGATAAAAAAGGCCGATTTGAACTGGCTGATGGCGGCACCCTCTTCCTGGATGAAGTGGCAGATCTCCCCAAGATCGTTCAGGTGAAACTCCTTAGGGCTCTCCAGGAGGGGACTTTTGAGCGGGTGGGGGGAGAGAAAACCATCTCGGTGGATGTGCGCCTCATCAGTGCTACCAATCGTGACCTCAGGAACGAAATGGAAAAAGGGGCCTTCCGTGATGACCTTTACTACAGGATCAATGTGGTTCCCATTCATCTGCCCCCCCTAAGAGAGCGCAGGAGCGATATCTCTCTATTGGTGAAGCATTTCCTTGATAAAGCCATGGAAGAGGGTCAGGAAACCCCCGGCTTTTCCGAGGAGGCCCTGAGCCTGATGGCGGGTTACTCCTGGCCGGGGAATGTTCGCGAGCTTCAAAGCTCCATTTGGTTCGCACTTGTAAAGTCCAGAGGCCAGATTATAAGACCGAAGCACCTTCCTATGGAACTCAGGGAATTGGAAATGAAGAAGCCTCCCCGCGGCCCGGCAAGGAAACTGGATCCGGGAAGTGTCAGAGAGGCCCTCACCCGGACTGGCGGGAATAAGGCCAAGGCAGCCAGATCTCTTGGAGTAGGCAGAGCCACTCTTTATCGGTTCTTGGCAGACCTGCCGGATGTCCCATGAGAAGATGAGGATCTTAGCCATGCCCACACCTGCATCACAACGAGCCCTTGAAGGGATAAGGGATTTATCCACGCTCCAATGGTATGTGATTCCGCTACTGGCCATTGGCATTACAATCAATGCTCCACCCGTATTATTTTCTCCTTGGGGAAACGGTCTATCAAATCGGATAACGTAACATCCAGTTTCAACTTATTGTGAGACTGCAACGTCAAAAGAAGAAGAAACTGCCCCTGGTCCTCAACTAGATAGGATCCGATCCTTGTCTCTTCGTTATCTTCGACCACCTCATTCAAGAGGGGGGCCACTTCAGATTCCCGGTCATCGATGAAGATCTTTGCGTAGAAGGTCGGACAGCCTTCAATGTGCTGCAAGGTCACAAACAATTTCTCTCTCAAAAGCTTTGGAACGCCTGGATAGAGGAAGACATTTCTATACCTGATCAAAGGAAACCTGAGCATTTCGTGGCCGATCAGATCTGCTCCTTGTGGGACCAGGGCCATCTTTAACTGCTCCGTGTTCAAATCCGAACCAAATCTTTCATGGATCAGGTTTGCCAGATATGTATTCAGGACCGGCTTGACGAGGAATGCCTCTGATACGCCCTCGATAGTTACATCGTCGTGGGTCGGTCCAAGTCCACCGGAAGTGAAAACGAAATCATATTTGCGCGAGAATTCCATGACCACCCGCGCAATCTCTTCCACGTTATCGGGAATAACAGTAACCTGTCGCAGTTCGATCCCACTCTGCCGCAATTGCCTTGCCATGAATGGTGTATTTTGATCTTGCACCATGCCCGATAGAATTTCGTTGCCTATAATGATGATTCCCGCAGTTTTTTCCGCAAAAGGACTTTTCAACCGAATTTCACTCCTTAGCCTGTTTTTCAACCCTTACAACAAAGGGGATAATGATTTACTATGTCTTAGCGCCGTTTTCAAAATAGGGGCGCACTCGATAACCTCATTGGCATACGAATGCCCGTGCCCTCTGAAAAGGGGCTTTATGTTATGCCAGGGGCCCTAATGGAGCCTGGACCAGGCCGCTTTCAGATCCGGGGGTCTCCACCATGGATCCATGCCCAGATCCTCGCAGATGGTCTTTGCGGCGTTGTAACCCGGGGCGCCTGTAATATTACCAAAGGGATGCGTTGAGGACCCACAGAGATAGAGTCCTTCAATGGGCGTTCGATAAGGAGACGACCCGGGAAAGGGCCTATTCTCCAGCATCTGGTCGCGACTCGCTCGACCCACACAGTGATCTCCAGAACGCATGTTGATGAGCTTTCTTTCCACATCCAGAGGGGTAAAAAGGTAGCTGGCGACGATGTTTCGTCTTGTCAGATTGGTGGTATATTCACGCCATCTGGTCAAACAAACTTCCAGGTATTCCTCCTTGACCCTGTCCCAGGCCGCTGCGCCCCCATCTTTGAGGTGGTAAGGTGCAAACTGCCAAAGGAAGGCCGTATGCTTACCAGATGGCGCCTGAAGGGGATCATGCAGGGTCGGTTGCGCACATTGCATGCCGGGTTTTGTTGGAGGAATTCCTTCCGCGATCTCTTTCATATGCGTTTCCAAATCTTCCAGACATTCCAGACCAACATTATAGTTCAGGCCAGTGTTAACATCAGGATCAAAGGCGGAAGCTTTATAGTTAATCGATTCATTGAGCGCAAGATGGACCCCGAAAAGCCCCCATTTTGAGAATTTATAAGCCTTTACTTTTTCAATGAATCCGGGATCAAGCTTGTCTTCCCCGACCATTCCTAGGAATGTCTGTGGTACATCCACTGAACTGGCGACGAGCCTTCTGGCGCGTATGGTTCTGCCGTCGTCCAGCGCCACGCCTACCGCGCGTCCCCCTTCTACGGTTATTTCCCGCACGTGGGAGGCCTCTTGAATCCTGCCGCCCTGGGCTTCAACAAAGGCGGAAATTCCATGGGCCAGGGTATGGGACCCGCCCCTGCACATGCTTCCTTTCAAGGCGCCGGCAATAGCAGACGGTACGGAGTATCCCAGCCCGGGCTCGTCGTGGAGAAACATCTTTGTGGTGACAAGAAAGATGAGCATGGCCCGCATCTGTTCCGACTCAAACAGTTCCTTTGCCAGCGCTACAGGAGTTTGCTCAGAAAAATCCAGGTAATCGCGGCCCAGCGCGCTCTTCTCAAGTAGGGCTCGCTTCTCTTCAAAAGAGATTGGGGGAGCATAGGTTTCGGGTGTGATAATTAGATCATTCATACGCCGAAACCGTTTCAACAGGCCTCGATACTGGTTCGCATCTTTTTTGGAGAAATAAGAGATGCTTTTAATGGTCCTCTCATCGTCCCTGTGAAAAACCAGACTCTTGCCGTCACCGAAGGGTAACACCGTCTGCACGTCAGGCATAATCATGCGGACCCCGTAACGGGCCAAATCCAGGTCTTTAAACCATGGCAGGTCAGGTATCCATCTCAGAAAAAAGGCGTGCAGGTTATGGTAGAACCCCGGTATAGTGACCTCTTCCGTGCACAGTCCGCCACCAGGCTCTGTTCTTTTTTCGAGGACCAGCGTTTCAAGCCCCGCCTTTCTTAGATATGCGGAGAGTATCTGTCCGTTATGCCCTCCGCCTACAATTATGGCATCAAATGCCTCTCCCATGATTCAGCCTCTTGAGCAGTTGCTCGTCATCTACTCAGCCCGTCTTTCCCCCTAAGTACGCGGCACGAATTCTTTCGTTTGATATGAGATCCTGACCGCTTCCCGAAAGTACGATCTGACCCGTTTCCAGCACGTATCCCCGATCAGCGATCTTTAATGCCTTTCTTGCATTCTGTTCAACCAAAAGGATATCCACATCAGCACTCCGGAGTTCCTTTATCTTTAAAAAAACTTCATTAACCAGTATGGGTGCCAGCCCCAGGGACGGTTCGTCCATCATGAGCAGTTTTGGTTTGGACATCAGGGCGCGTCCGATGGCCAGCATCTGCTGCTCTCCGCCGCTGAGGGTTTTCCCAAGCTGGGTTTGTCTCTCCCTCAATATGGGAAATAGTTCAAAGACCGCCTTCACAGACGAATTCACCTCGTCCCTGCGGCGTATGAATCCGCCCATCAGCAGGTTTTCAAGGACGGTCATGTCGCTCAGGATCTCCCGACCCTCGGGGACCAGGCATATCCCCCGCCGCAAGGTCTTGTGGGGGGGTAGACCGGTGATCCGCTCATTTTCAAAGGTAATCTCACCCTTGCCGGGAGCAAGTAAACCCGATATAACCCTGAGCACCGTCGTCTTTCCCGCCCCGTTGGCCCCGATCAGGGTAACGATCTCACCTTTTTGTACATCCAGGTCCAGCTTTTTTAACACTTTGATCGCACCGTACCCGGCTTCAATACCTCGAATCGTCAGCATTCCCGTCTCCTAATCGTCCTCCCTCCCAAGATAGGCGTCAATCACTGCATCATTTGCCTGAATCTCTTCCGGCGTGCCCTGGGTGATCAGCTCACCGAAACTAAGCACGGCTATCCGATCACAAATCCCCATAACCACCTTCATATCGTGTTCAATAAGCAGAACGGTTATACCCGTCTCCCGAAGTTCTCTAATCCTTTCAAGTAGATCGGCGCTCTCTGCCTCATTCATGCCTGCAGCGGGTTCATCCAGCAGAAGGAGCTTTGGCTTCAAGGCAAGTGCTCTTGCTATTTCAAGACGCCGCTGTTCACCGTAAGAAAGACTCGGGCTTTGTTCATCACGTTTTTCCCATAAACCCAGCCGGTTCATCAGCTCGTCAGCTTCCTGCCGCAAACGGCGTTCCCTGGCACTGTACATCTGGAACAGACTGCTTACACCCGATCGCGCATGAATGTTCTGGGCCACCTGGATATTTTCTTTTACCGTCATGGTTCCAAATAGCCGGATGTTTTGAAAGGTTCTTGCGATTCCGAGCCTTGCAATCTTATGGGCCCGGAGCCCGGTGATCTCCTGTCCGAAAAAACGGATGGCGCCCTCCGTTGCAGGGTAGTACCCGGTGATTAGGTTGAAAAGGGTTGTCTTGCCAGCCCCGTTTGGACCAATAAGCCCATATATCTGCCTCTCCGCAACATCTAAGGAGATGTCTCTCAAGGCCATCAGACCACCAAAACTTTTGGATATGTTTTTTATCTCTAACATGTTACGGTCCCGTCCTTGTGAAAAGACCCCCTATCCAGTTCTCGACCCACTTTACCATTGGGCGCGTAATAATGCCGTAGGGGCGGAGTATAATCATGACAACCAGAATAGCACCATAAAAGCTGAGGCGCCAGTCAGCCATGAAACGCAGCAGCTCCGGGAGAATGCTGAAAATGACGGCTCCCAGTATGGCCCCCCAGAAGGTATACATTCCTCCCAGAATCACGTAGAGAATGGCCATGGAGGAGACGAGGATATTGAAGTTGTTACTCTCAATGTAGAACATATAGTGGGCATAAAGACCACCGGCAGCGCCTGCAATGAATGCGCCGAGGCCAAAGGTCCCCAGCTTCAGCAGGGTGACATTCAGCCCGATGGAGCTGGCCACCTCGGGGTCATCCCTAACCGCGTCCAGAGAACGACCCATCCGGGAGTGACTCAAAAGCCAGAACAGGAGAACCATGGAAAAAACCCAGCCGTAGATCAACAGCAGCGTTGTCCCCATCGGCCCCCGGAAACCATAAGCGCCCCCTGTGGGTTCGAAATTGAGAAAGAAGGTTCGCACCACCTCCCCGAAGCCGAAGGTGGCCATGACCAGGTAGAGGCCCTCCAGTCTCAGGGCAGGAATCCCCACCCCGATGCCTATGATGAAGGAGAGAAAAGCGCCACTCAGGAGTGCTGGCAGGATGGGCATGCCGACCTTGACGGTGAGATAGGCCGAGGCATATGCGCCGATGGCCATAAACCCGGCATTTCCCAGAGAGACCTGATCCGTGGTGATCATGGCATAGACGCTTAACGCCATCAAGATATTGACCCCCATCAGGGCAACGATTCCTTGCATGTAAACACTCATCAGATATCCCTCAAATCCAGCTATCGTTCCTTGGCGCCGAAAAGGCCCTCGGGCTTGAAAACAATGAATACAAAAAACAGGCCGAACAAAATTATATCTCTGTAACTGGCCGTAAAATAGGCATCATTCATAATTTCGATGATACCGATCATCAGGCCGCCGATCATGGCTCCCCGGAGACTTCCTACCCCTCCTATGACCATGGCGACCATCCCGATCAATCCCTGCCGAATCCCTATGAAGGGGGTGATCTGCAGATATACCAGCGCAGTGAGAACCCCTGCGATCCCGGCCAGGGCACCGGAGGCGAAAAAGGTGACAATAATAACCATGTTTACATCAACACCTAAGATGCTGGCTGTCTGCGGTTTTTCCGAGGTTGCCCGCATAGCCCGACCAAACCGCGTTTTCCTCACAAACAGATCGATTCCAATCATGAACCCCAGTGATACCACAAGGATAATAATGTCTATGGATGAGATCTGAACCGAGCCCAGGTGGAATTGGGCGATTTCCATGGTCTGAGGATACCTTGACGGCTCCGAACCCCACATTTGAGTGGCCACATTCTGCAGGAGTATGCCAAAGGCGATGGTACTGAGAAGCGGCATCAGAAAGTGGGCCTTCCTGAGAGGGCGAAAACAAAGACGCTCAATGATTACCGCAAGGAGCCCGGCCCCTATCATTGCCAGAATGAGGGCAAGATAGAGGGGCATCCCCAAAAGAGAGAATGTGAGCCCAAGGAAGGCCCCGATCATGAAGACATCCCCGTGGGCAATGTTGAGCATCTGAAGCAGACCGAGCACGAGGGTAAACCCTATGGCAAGGAGCGAGTAAGTGCTGCCTAAGGTCAATCCGTTTATGAGTTGCTGAAGGAACATGAGTCACCCCTGAAAACCGTCCTCGGGCGGTCTGCCGACCGCCCGGTTTTGCGGATTTATCAGTCGCTGGTCACAACCTTCCATTGACCGTCCTTGATCTCAAGGACATGCACGTCTTTGAGCCCATCGCCCACGTCATTGAATCCCTTACTGGCAACCCCCTTGAAATCTTTCAAGTTGGTCATGTACTGCATGATCTTTGCACGATCCTTTTCCAGGTCGCCGGGCTTATTGGTGACACCTTTACTCTTGATGCCACTCACGATCATGTAGACGGCATCGTAAGAATTGACCGGATAGTAGTCCGGGGTGGCGGTATAGGGCCCGGAATACATATCCTTGGCCCTATTCTTGTAGGCCTTTACGAATTCCCTGCTGGCGGGTGTATCCACACCCAGGTGCCAGATAGTCCCGGCAAATGTTCCAGCCACGGCCTTACCCCCCTTCTGAGGCAACTCCCCTTCTACGATGGGTGCGGTACCGAAAAAAGGCTGCTTCATACCCTGTCTGCGTGCTTCTGTGATAATGTTCAACGCATCCGGGCCAAGGGCTCCAAGGGCAATGCCGTCGGGGTTCATGGCCTTCAATTTGGTAATCTGGGCCTTAAATTGCGCGTCGTTGGTCTGAAATGTGATAGGCTTGTCGCCCGTGACGATCTCGATGCCCTGGGCCTTCAATGCGGGCGGAAAGACCTTGGTCCCGAGGGCCCGGCTCACCGCATCTTTGATGTCGGCCATAATGGCCACGGTCTTAATATTGTACCGGTCTTTGAAATCTTTTATTACAGCTCCGGCTATTTTGTCTTCTGTGAGGGTATTTCGAAAGGCATAGGGTCGATTTGCAGCAGCAAGGCCCGGCTTGGATGAGGCTACTGCGATCTGGACTATCTTGAGCTGGTTGCCCAAAGGGAAGGTGGTTTCTGCAACCGAACTATAATGCGGGCCCACAATGGCGATAACCTTCTCGTCACCGGCAAGTTTACGTACCGCATGGACCGCATCCTGCGGATTGCTGGCGGTATCTTCGATGTAGAGTTTCAGCGGGACCCCGTTCACGCCGCCTGCGGCATTTATGACATCAACGGCAGCCTGCGCCCCGATTGCTTCTCTTTTGCCTGCGTTGGCGCCATGCCCGCTCAGGGGAATGGCCATTCCAATTTTTATCTCTTTACCCTCCACCGCCTGTGCCGTAGTGATCCCTGTTAAGATTAATGAAACAGCAATGATCGAGAACACGATACCAAAAAATAACCCGTATTTCTTTTGCATTTGATTGATCCTCCTTTAAGAATAAATAGTCCAAATAATCAAAGTTAGAACCTGAGGCAAACCCAATTAGTCGTTATCACCTCCTCCCTCCGTTTATCACGAGACTCCGTCGGACACGGCAAATAAAGACAAATGCAATTCACCCGAGTCCTAACCATAGATGGCACAGACTGTTAAGAATTTTGTCTATAAACCAACGGCCCGTGGCAGAAACAACCCGCTGAGCGCTTCAGGCTGGTTCCAGATGGCCTCCTTATTTATTGCTTCCCCAAATCACAGACTTCTTCTTCTTTTCCACAAGTTTTGACAACTCCTCAATAGGCCCGAAATCCATGCATTTTGTCATACAATGGTGAACACAGGCAGGCTTCATGCCCTGCGCTATCCGATTCACACATAAATTACAATATTCCGTAGGAATCGGAATGTATTCGATGACCCTTTTGTCTTCGGCTTGATAGGTTCGCTCAATAACCCGGATACCCCACTGGTCCAGCTTGAGGTCATTTTCCTGTTTACAGGCCAATTCGCAAGCATGGCACCCGCTACACCAGTCATAGTCGATATATAAACCATATTTCATAAGAGGCTCTCCTTCTGGTAAATGCCCTGGATTCCTTCCTCGGCTTTGTATACCTTACACATGATGGACTTGTACTGGCCCCCGCCAAAACCGCACTTGGCCTGGGTGCCGTCAGGAATCAACTGGTTGATATTCACTTCCCACAACCCAAAGAGGTCTTCAGCCTTCTTCTCCGGAAGCCACCATCCGTGGGGAGTCTGGACCACTCTTGGATCAATACCGTTGAGATATTTTGCTTTCCGTTTACAGCGTCCATGCTGATTTTCCACCCAGACCCAGTCCTCATCCTGAATCCCCAGTGAGGCCGCTGTTTTCGGGTGAATCTCCAGCACCGGATGCGGTTCCAGTTCTCGCAACGCCTTGATGTTGCGATGCTCTGCATGAAAATAAAGGATGCTTCGCCTCCCTGTGGAGAGAATCAGAGGATATTTCCTGGCCAGTTCGGGAGTGCTGTATGGGCTCATATGAGGCTCCTCATAAGAAGGTAGCGGGTCATATCCCATTCTCTCGAGGTGGGTTGAGTAGAGTTCCACCTTGCCTGTAGGGGTGTTAAATCCAGGTTTTCCATCTTCTCTGAGCAGGCCTTTCTCATGCCTTCTGTACGGCTGAGTGGGATGACCCTCGGGCGGAAATACCCAGCCCTTTTCTTTCAGTTGGTCATAGTTCAACCCTGAAGGTTTCAAAAAATCATCATATAGTTCCCGCAGGGACTTCCATTTCAGATCGGGGTTAAATCGCCTGGCCATCTCGAGGCAGACTTCCTCATCAGGCTTGCAATCGGGTACCTCAATGGCCTTTTGCATGGCATTCAACGGGGTCCACCATGCCCTGATCCCATCCCTCTCGGCCATACTTCCCGCCGGGAGGACCAGATCCGCCAGGGCCACGATGGTTGGATTCATGAATACATCAGAGATGGCAATGAAATCGAGTCGGTTCAATGCCTTCTGGTATTTCCTGGGGTTGGCCGCAGAAGTGAGGATGTTGTTCCCAGCGATCCATGCACCTTTAATGGGATAGGGCTTGTCAGTAAGCATGGCCTGCAGGGTCATGTCCGCCTGGGCCCTCCAGTGAAATTCCCTGGCCACGGGGTAGACATCCGTACCGATCCGTTTCGCCATCTGTTCAGGGGGCATCACATCCCCGTAATACTTGGCAATTGCCTCCTTGCTCATGGGGTAGGGCGGAACATCGTAGGCCATTCTGGCAATGGCCATCCCACCGGGGACATCAATATTCCCGGTGATGGTCCAGAGGTGAATCACAGAGTTGGCCACCTGAGCCCCCTCCGGAGCCAGGTCCACTGGAACTCCCCATTGAATTGAGGCCGGTTTGCTTCTGGCAAACAGGCGGGCCGCTTCAATAATCTTTTCCTTGGGGATCCATGTAATTTGAGATACCTTTTCGGGCGGATATTCCTGAACCCTTTCCGCAAGCTTGTCAAAGCCGTGGGTCCAGTTCTCTACAAACTCCCTGTCATAGAGCTTCTCATTTATGATGATGTGGAGCAAACCAAGAGCGAGGGCCCCGTCCGTGCCCGGTCGAATCTGAAGCCACAAATCCGCTTTGGATGCCACCCACGTATAAATGGGATCAATCACGATGGTCTTCGATCCACGCTTCATGCAGTCAATGATCCAGGTAGCCATGAACCCGTCATTGCATGTGTTGGCGGGGTTCTGTCCCCATATCATGATGCACTCGGGCAGAACAAATTCCGGGTGATCGTATCGTTCCTGAAAGAACTGGGAGCAATCGGGAACGGCATAATCCCCCTGGGTCATACGCATACACACGAGCCTGGGATGGAAACACGAATTGCCGGTCAGTCCTCCCTGGAGCCAGTTGGGGCTGCCGTAGGAATAAGCCGCTAAAAGGAGCCATCCCCCCACATTTCTACCCGTCCCCTGAACAAAAATCATGGATTCAGCGCCGTACTGGTCGCGGATGCCGGTCATTTTGCCCTCCAGCATGTCGTATGCCTCATCCCAGGATATTTTCTCCCATTTATTCTCTCCACGCTTGCCCGCCCGTCTCAGCGGCGTACGAAGCCGATCAGGATGATATATGAAATCCTTTATGGTGAGTGCCCTCGGACAGAGCCTGCCATTATTATACGGATGATCTGGATTCCCCTCCATCTTGATAAGCTTGCCGTCTTTCACGTGTATGAAAACACCGCATCCCCCGTGGCACCCAGGGCCCGCCGACCATGTGATGGTTTTAACTATTTTGTCCGCTTTAATGATCTCCTTCATCTGGGTTACTCCTTTCGATCTTTTGGCTCCATTGAATATTCATGTTTGAATACCTCAGGACTATGTCGGTCAATTCCAAACAATGTTTCACATGCAGACCGGCCGGTCAGAATCCTGTTTACGCGCTTGAACAAAGGTTTTGACACCCAGTCGGAGCTCGAGATTGGCTATGAACTGCCGCTCCATTTTTTCCCGCTGCCCCCTGATGATGCTGTCATAAACCCGTTTCAACTGACCTTCGGCTTGCGCCCGGAGTTGGAAATCAATCAGGGTTTCTTTTGGGCCGACCTGCTGAAACCCTATGGCAATTTTTAAGTGGGTAATCGTATCCCTTTTCAGTTTCCCAAACCTTTTCAGAGAGTCTCCCGCCTCGGTTCGACCTTCTATTTTTAGACAGCGGTTTTCTTCTCTCCGGGTAATTTTAACCTCGGCCTTGCTTTCCAGGGGGATCAACCCAAGTTTCAACCGGAGATCACAGCGCAACGTATCGTCATCGATCAGCTGATATTTCGCCATGGTGGGCACACATGAGGCCACTGCCTCAATGTTGTTCAAGAAGTCCCACACAATACCAATCGACTTGTGTACTATCAGGTTTAGCCCTAAAGATATCATGGGTTACCTTCAATGCGTTTTGCCTTTATAATTCCCACCACTTGTCCAGACCATGATCTTCTGCAATGATCTCTGCCGCAATAAGCCCGGCTGCGCCTATAATGCCGCCACCAGGATGACAGCAGGCGCCACTGAGATAGAGGTTTTTTATAGGTGTTCTGAACTCCGCCAGTTCAGGTAGAGGCCTGAAATATTCGGTCTGCCCCAGGATCATACGCCCCATAAAAACCCCGCCCCCTTGCATGTTGGAGAGTTTTCTCTCTATATCCAAAGGTGAAAGGGCGTGCTTCATCAGGATTTTGTCATCGGTCAGATTGGGGGCATATGAGCGCCATTTCTCAATGCACAGATCCATATAGGCATCTTTGATATGATCCCATCTCTCAGGGCCCCCGTCCCTCAGATTATAGGGAACCGGCTGCCAGATCAGCGCCGTATGCCTGCCTTCAGGGGCTTGCCCCGGATCAAAAAGGGTCGGCACAGAGCAGAACATCCCCAGATGTTGAGGTAGTTTTCCTTCTCTGATCTCGGACCAAAGGAGATGATAGTCTAAGGGCGTCTCCAGTCCGATATTCAACTTGAACGCATTGTCTATGTCGGGATCAAATTCTGCCGCCGTGTGAACAGGGGCCTCTTTCAATGCCAGATGTACGCTGAAGATAGAAAATTCGTCTAACTTGAAATTCTGAACTTTTCTCACAAAGTCCTGCTCCAGATTTTCCTTTCCCACCAGATCCAGAATCGTCTGCTTCAGGTCCACGGCGCTGGCCACCAGGCGATTCGCCTTGAATCGTTCCCCCCCTGACACTTCAACGCCTTTGGCCTCGCCCTTGTCAATAAGGATCTTGCTCACCTCCCTGAATCCCAGGGCCGTTCCCCCGTGGCCGTAAAATGAACGCCAAAGGGCATGGGCAAGCACATGGGAACCACCCAAACAGATCTGGGAATGTTCCACCTGACTCACTACCAGGGGGATAACCGTTCCCAGCCCATGGTAATCGTGAGCAATCCCCCTCGGAATGGGGAGTTGGTGAAGAATAAGGGCTTTAATGTGTGGGTTTTCAAAATACTCGTCCAGTACGTCAAAAGGACTCAACCTTCCCATCCTGAGGAAATCGAGCCCTTCCGGGCTAGACTCCAGGAACGCCAGTTGACCGGTGGGAGGCTGGGGCGGAGAATAGAGGGCCGGGATGACAACGGCCTCCATGAAATCCCTGTAATTCTCGTTCATCTGTCTATAGGCTTTGGCATCGTGGGGCGACAACCGCGCAATGGACTCGCAGGTTTTATCCAGGGATGAATGGATGGTCACAGCGCCACCATCTGCCAGAGCAATGCCTGCCTGGACCGGGGGTTGGTAATATCTGGCATTGAGCTTTTCCAGGTCGAGATCAATAAAGGCCGGCATAACATTAATGGTGTCGTGAAAATAGGAATGGAGGTTGTGGAGAAATCCCGGGATTGTAATCTCTTCCGTGCTCAATCCCCCGCCCACTTCAGACCGCCTTTCCAGAATAAGGGTTTTCAGGCCGGCTCTCACCAGATAATTACCCAATATCAAGCCGTTGTGACCCCCACCAATTATTATGGCGTCGTAATCCGACATCCACTGGGTCCTCATCTATTCGAAAATTTTTTCAAGGTCTTTCAAGTAGTCCAGTTCGACGACATTATACCCGCATTTCAGCTTTCTGTTCAGACGCAGATCCACCAGTTCACTGCGGAAATAGCGGCCATAGATTACCTCCCCGGTCAGAACGGGGACGGTACCCGAAAAAATAACCAGCCCATCAGTCTCTCCGTCCACCATCTTGGACATCACCATTTCGCGAATCTCTTCAGCCGAAATAATGGTTGCCAGCGGCGCATTCTGGTACAGCACCTCTTCGTCCGAACCCTTAGGTTTCACCCAGCTTTGCAGGAGAAGTTCGTCCCAGTGGGGTTTGAGATCCTCATAATCCCATACGGTCGTGGACAGCACGTTCCCGCATATCTGTTTGGAATGGACGATGCTGTGTCTTTCGATTTCTCTGTCCGTGTGGTCACTTCCAACAGCAACAAAAATGCGGCCTCTGTCAAGCAGAAGAACGAACTCGGCTTCACCGGAGCTCTTGCCCCCGATCACCTCAATATCATGATCCGCAGTAATGTTGTTCGAAAGCACCGGGAACAGAATCGGAACAAAAGGCGGCGGCGGCACGCCCTCTCGTCGCAGTTCCTCAATGTGGGCCTCAACTGCTTTCCTGTCCCTGCCCACGTACCCGGCATTAACCATCCGTCTTACGGTAAATTCCAGGGGTGTCAGAACATCATCTTTCAGCAATTTTAACCTGAGCTCTTTCATGGGTCTCACTCCCTCGTGGTTATCTTATTTATCGCCTTGGTTGATGCCTCTCCGTCGGCTGACCAACGTCTCTCTTTGCAGAAGAAGATCAGGATCGTTGAAAACGACAGGTTTCAGGCCACGTCTATTTCTCTGCTGCACCGGCTCCGGATTCGAAATAGTGGATTTCAAAAATCAGACATCCGCCCTCACTTCTAAATGGCCCGTGGGGTGTGTGCGGTGGTCTGCATGCGTAGGTAAACGGGGAAAACGAATCCCCCTCCACTATGAGGTCTCCGGAAACGAGAAAGACCTCTTCCCAGCATTCATGCTCGAACGGCTCGGTTGTAAAGGCGCCGGGATCGAATCGCAACAGGCGTGTTCTGGATCCCGTTCCCTGTTCCTCATCCAGAGATCCGGCAAGGATTTTCTGCTGGATCCCTTCGGGATAGCCGGGCGGGGTCTCCCAACCAGAAGAAAGGTCGGGGGTGAAAAATTCCAAATGCTCCTTAAACATGATGGACCTCCTGTTCCTAATTTATTTTATTTTGACTCCCTACTGGATGGACCGAAAAATCCGGTCATCCAGGGCAGTAAAATCTTTCCTTGTTTCATGGACCAGATTCGGGTCAATCTCCGCAGTCACAAGGCAGCCGTCCTCTCCACCTTCAGCAATAATTTTCCCGAGAGGATCCACTATCATACTATGACCCGCATAGGGGGTGCCTCCATCAGATCCGGCACAGTTGCAGGACACCAGGTAGACAAAATTTTCATGGGCTCTCGCCCTGTTAAACAGACGCCACGCATCCAGGCGGGCAAGAGGCCAAGCAGAGGGTATGAGAAAGAAGAGCGCCCCCCTATCCACCATTTTTCGATAAAGCTCCGGAAAGCGAAGGTCATAACAGGTGGTCATACCGATTATTCCCCAGGGAGTTTCCCCCAGCCCCAGCTTATTTCCCGGCTTCAGCAGACGCCTTTCATCGGACTGGTATCCGAAAAGGTGTATCTTTCGATAGGTTGCTGCGATTTGTCCCTCGGGGTTTAAAAGGACCGCCGTATTGAACAGATTGTCTTCTTCCCTCTCCACCAGGCTCCCCATCAGGAGATAAGATTTCAGGGTAGCCGCTTTTTTCCCGAAGGCCTTTACAGTGGGGCCGTCTATCGCTTCACTCTCTCTTTGATACCGATCAAAAGAGAAATATCCGGAAGGCCACAACTCCGGCAGCAAAACCAGGTCACTCTCCGGGATATTATCCAGAAGTTTGAGGGTTGACTGAACGGCTTCTTCCTTGGGCTGATCTTTGATTTCAAGCTGGACGCTGGTCACACGCATAATCTTTTACCCCGTTTGTTTTTTCGTGATTAGGAGCAGCATTGACACAATGGTGAAGATTCATCATCTCTTTGTTGCGGTGGCCGGTACCTCAAGAAGATACCTTTCCGTGGTATCCAGATGATAATTCATGGCCGCAACGGCCTTGTCCTTTTCTTTATCATATAAGGCCTTGAGAACCATCTCATGCTCATTTACAACCTCCTGGTACCGGCCCTCATAAGACAGGGCCTTACTCCCAAAGATAGATATGAGGCTTCTAATGTTCTCAACTATTGATTCCAGGAGATGGTTGCCATAGCGTTTGATGAGGGCCATATGAAAACATTTATCAGCCTCGATGAAATCTTGGGCGCTTTCCTTTTTTGCCGTTTTCCTCATGGTTTTCAGGTGGATCCCCAGTTGGCTGAAGTCGCTTTTTGTTAATTCATAGACCAGCCGCTCAATGACGTAGCCTTCAATCATTTTACGGGTCTCAAAGAAGTCACTGATCTCTTTTTCCGAAAACGTCTTCGTCTTAAAGCCCCGACCTTTTACCGCTACCATAAATCCCTCTGACGCCAGTTGAAGGAGGGCCTCCCTTACAGGCGTTCGAGAGACGCCCAGCATCTCTGCAAAATATTTGGCCGAGTAAATTTCATCGGGATGTATCTGCCCTGAATTGAACAGCATTTTTATATTATCATAGATTAAATCCTTAAGGGTGGTAGGCAGTTGTATTCTTGGGGCTTTCATCTCTCTACCTCTTGTGGCCGGCTCAACGTCGGCAAACCTTTTGGCACTTGAGTAGCATGCTACATGTAGCATGCTACATGCATCCAGGAAAGTCAAGCTTTTACGCGAGCGGAACGTTTCCTGAGCCCTGTAAAATTTCGACTATATCTTTTTATGACGGACGGAGGGATTGAATATGAAAAAATCTTATCCTGATGGTTCAAAACAGGAAGGTGAACGGAAGGATGGTAAAAAATTTGGATAAATAGTTGACCAGGCCCCTCTTTACTAAATTGTTCCCCAAAGAAAAGACGTGAAACCAGGTTTTCTACGCCGAATCAATCCACCAGCATGAGCGCGTAAAGGTTTCTCGGATCACCTTTTTCCTTTAATGTTTCGATGAAAAATCCGTTGTTGCGAACCGTTTGGTACACATCAATCCCGACCGCTTCCATGGCCGGCCTGCTATTGTTCCCATGAAGGCAGGGTTCTCCCTTTCCCTTGGCACATTCCTTACAGAGGTGGCAGGGGCCTGCAAGGAAAAGCAGGGCCTTGTAATACCCGTCTTTGAACATCTCCCCTTCAAGATCGACAAGCATGTCAAAAAACTTTAATACATTGCGGCCGCCTTTTTCTTTACTCCCCGGGATCGACTCCACATGAAACAGAATAGCCCTCTGATAGCAGTCGATAACGGCCTGAGTCTGCTCCGGCGTTGGCGTGTCGGGCGGACAGCCGTAGCTCTTTCCATAGCCGCTGCAGCCGAACTGACATTTTAATCTAACCCAGGGGGCTGTCACCACAGTGCTGGGATGGATCGGTTTTGCCTGGGTGGCGTAACTTTCCAGGGCGATGTCGCAGTATTTCTTCAAATCCGAGATCTCCATGTTATCTTCCTCTCAAGTTATTGGATTGTGATTATCTCCCAACCTCCTTACAGGAGATTGCGCATCCTCGACTTTTGCAGCGTTGGTGTTTACAAAGTGCAGCAGGTCAGTATCTATACAAAATTGAACCAATTTAATCAAGGGAGTTCAGGCCTCATCAGTCATGTCTCGCCATGCTGAGGAGATCCGTAGTGTACCTGCTTTTATGAAAGGCCAATAAAAAGTTGACTTTCACTTTCGAAAATAGGTAATGTTATAGCTGAATTGGAATGTTTCCAACGAATTTTGAAAAGCTTTCTTTGCCCGGGATCTGCTTTCTTTCTCTTACTAATCATTTTGGAAATTTTAATATGGGAGTGGTTATTTCTATCGTAAGTCAGAAGGGTGGAGTGGGGAAGACTACCACAGCCGTCAATCTTTCAGCGGCTTTAGGCGCGGCTGAAAAGGAAGTCCTGCTTGTTGATCTGGATCCGCAGGGCAATGCCACTACAGGTTTGGGTATTGACAAGACAAAACTCAAGAAAAGCATATATCATGGAATTGTTGGAGATGCTGACCCGGAAGAAATCATCATAGAGAGCAGCATTAAATATCTCAAACTACTTCCGGCACGCATGGAACTCTTCCGAGTTGAGCTTGAATTGATGTCAAGGCCTGACAAGGAAAAAATACTGTTGAACCTTCTCACTCACCTCAAGGGGACTTATGAATATATTATTGTGGACGCACCCCCGTCATTGAGCCTCCTGACATTTAATGCTATCACTGCGGCCGATTTTTTATTGATTCCACTGCAATGCGAATTTTACGCTTTAGGGGCTGTATCCCAAATGATACAAGTCGTACAGGTACTTAAAAGAAGGCTGAATCCATCTTTGAAGATAGCCGGCATATTGCTGACAATGTTTAACCCAAGAGAAAACAGTTGCGTGCAAATTGCTGAATCTGCGCGTGAGCAGTTTAACGACATGCTGTTCAAAACAATAATCCCGGAAAACAGTGACTTGAGAAATGCTCCTGCTCATGGGGCGCCGGTTTTGGTCCAAGATATAGGGTCTCCCGGCTCCAGGTGTTATTTTAGTTTGGCAGAGGAGATATTGAATCTGAGAACAACAGCCTCCTAATCTTAAAGGGCGTGAGATGTTATTTATGACTGTATTATTGCTATGTTCGTGTGAAACCCAAAAAGATTCACTTGAATGCTATATTTAAGATTGCGAGCGTTTTGCGAAAGGAGATGTTGGCATGAAAATAGCAAATCCTGAGATAATAAGAAAAAGCGAACAGGAGTTTATTAAGGCCATAGTCTCAAACCTTGACTGGGATGTCATCAGGGAGATTTTCAGGAAGGAGCATAACCTGGAGCTTGGGGAAGCCGTCAAATACAAAGATGCGAAAATTAATGTCTATGACAACCGTATCGCATTTTCACTGGATTTTGATGTTAAGGTAAGACTTTCTATTCAGCTGGACAGAGAGGGGAACTATATCTCAGTTGAACATCCTGAAATTGTTGATAAATCTCCCAAGAGAGAAGATGAATACCTAAGGGGAGAGGATTTGTCGGAAGTTGATTTTGGAAACCCTGTGGATCTTGACAGCGAGAAACAGAAGACATTCGCAGGAGAGGTAGAAGAGCCGGTTGAAAAAGGAGAATTAATTCCAGATAGATACGAAGAGGCTTTGAAAGAGATAGGTTCTTTAGATACCCATTAATTCTCTCAGCTTCGTCTCTACCTGACGTGGAGATGCGAGACGCGGGGTGACCGGTTTTTACTTGGAGAAAAAGATCGCTTCATCCCCTGCCGTCAACATGTGTTGACGTACTCAATATATTCTGTCCCGTCCATGAAGGGTTCCCGCAGAGAGATGGCGGGGCGGGAAAATGAATGTTTAACCATACAAAATGAAAGGGGTTAGTCCCGCTTTTGGCAGCGGGACTAACCCCTTGATTTTACTGGTCGGGACGGTGAGATTTGAACTCACGGCCCCCTGAACCCCATTCAG
>JACNJD010000184.1 GCA_014382715.1 Candidatus Desulfacyla euxinica
TAGGTTCCTTTTTCTTTGGGTCGTGGCACTGACTGCACCGTTTCGTCTCTCCCCACGGAACCCAGACATTCTCACCGTCTTTGTAGACGTGGTGACAATCCCAGCAGAAAATTCTGTATTCGTACGCATGCCTTTTATGGGGGAATTCGACCGGTCCTTTTCGTTCCTTTTTATACCCTGGGTTATTCAGCAAGATCAGATTGAGATTTCCTGGGTCTTCTTTTGTTCCTCTATCACCGGATGAAATTCCCGCAACCTTAGTCGTTTCAGCTTCAACCGTCGTCATTTGCCACCCGGTAAAGAGCAGAACGGTCAATACCGATATAAATAACACCTTCCAAAATGTTTTCCGACCCATTGCTGCCTCCTCCTTATGATTTGTGGGTTGCATTATGAAATCCTTATAGCTGGTTTGGAAGTGTTTTTCAAGCATACGGCCAATTTGCTCTATCAGATAAAAAAGTCGGGACTTTTTTGTTCAGTGAAATAAAGTGGCCGACGTAAAGATCCGGGAGGATCAGGGACATACTTGGCCGTTATCCGTATAACGCAGTAAGTTCCTTGACCCCCATACGTGTATTCTTTATACTAACTAACCAAATGGACCTGATGTTTTAGCGCAAAACATTCAGATCATAATATCACGCAAAGCTATCAAATCAGGAACAGGGGCTAAGTATTGCCCGGGAACTCTGAGACGGCCTTTACGTGAGACCTTATTTAATTCCCGGTCTATCCGGCTAAAAAATCCAGGAGGCAGTTATGAACGGAAGAGAAATTACAAAGATGGCCTTTGACTTGAAGGAACCCGAAAGGACCCCTGTTACCCTTATTGGGGGCGGTGCATGGCTTGTGGATATGGCAGGAGAAACGTTTGCGGGGATTAAGGAGAATCCGGAAAAAATGGCTGATGTTTTTATTCAGGGCTTTAGAAAGGTAGGACACGATCTTTTCTGGACGGGCTCTAATTTCATCAACTACCCCGTCCATTTTTTAGGCTGCCCCATAGAAGACAGCTCCTCAGACGGACCGGCCCTCCCCAAACCTGTTATCCAAAGCTTAGATGAGCTCAATGAACTGAAAATTGAAAAGGTTCTTGATAATCCGGTCATGCAGGGGATTATTCGTTCACAGCTCATTGTTGCCGATGCCATCGGTAAGGAGACCTTGGCCATGCCGACCCAATGGGCCCCGTTTACCCTGGCGGCCCGGATCTTAGGTATGGAAGCGGTAGCCCTTGCGTCAATCGAGGAACCCGACAGACTGCTACAGCTTGTCCAGTTTTCAACAGATCTGATCTGGTCGATCATCGAACCCATCCTTGAGCATGAGGATATCCTGGGAGCCAACCTATCTGACCCTGTTGCTTCCGGAGATTTGATTTCACCGGAATCGTTCAGGAAATTTGCGGCCCCGTTCCTGAAGGATCTTGTGGGCAGAATCAAGGAGAAAGGGAAGTACGCGATGATACACATCTGTGGCGATACGACACGGGTGCTGGAAGATATCGCTGATATTGCCCCGACCTGCTTCAGCCTTGAATCCAAGGTGGATCTGCGGCATGCGAAGAAAATTCTTGGGGGCAAGGTCTGCGTGGCCGGGAATGTGCCACCGGCAGGAGCATTCCTTTCCGGAACACCGGAAGAGGTAGTGGCTGAGGCGAGGGCATGTATTGAGGCCTGGGGCGAAGGAGGGGGACATGTTCTGACTTTAGGATGCGACTATCCAAAGAATGTCCCTTTTGAGAATGCCATGGCCCTGATGTCATTAAAGGAGAAGAGAGAAACCAGATAAGAGTTAAATGCATGTCTGATTTGGAAACACAGGTACTTATCATAGGAGGTGGCGCCACGGGAACCGGTCTGGCCCGTGACCTGGCCTTGCGTGGTGTCCAGTGCATTCTTGTGGAAATGGAGGATATTAATGCCGGTGCATCAGGTGGAAACCACGGTTTATTACACAGCGGTGCCCGCTATGTTTCTAATGATCCCATATCTGCTCAAGAATGTCGTTTAGAGGCAAACCTGCTTAGACAACTTGCTCCGGAATGCATAGAAGACACAGGGGGGTTGTTTGTGGCTGTAGAAGGGGATGATGAAAATTATATTGCAGATTTCCCTCTGTTATGCTCGAAATACGGAATTCCGGTCCAGGAGATCTCCCGCGATGAGGCCTTTGAGAGAGAACCGGGCATTTCTGAAAAATTGATTGCAGCCTATCTGACTGAAGATGGCGCAATTGACCCATTCAAACTTTCCCTTGAAAATCTGGCTCAGGCACAAAGCCTCGGGTCCACATTCCTGCAGCACGTGAAAGTCATTGGATTTGAGATGGGGAAAAATCGCATCGAGGCCGTTCATGTACTGAACGCTGAATCAGGTCAAGAGCGACTTATCAAGATCGATCAGGTGGTAAACGCTTCAGGAGCGTGGGCTGCCGAAATCGCTGCCCTCGCAAATATCCCCATCAACATTCTTTATTCCAAGGGGAGCCTCCTCGTTAGCGCTTACAGGTTATCACAGCGGGTGATTAACCGTTTGCGGCCCCCTTCAGACGGCGATATCCTGGTGCCGGGTGGGACGGTGTCGATTCTTGGTACCACATCGGTAAGGGTTGATTTGCTGGATGATGTACGTCCCACCATTCCGGAGGTGGACTTGATAGTTGACGAACTTGGCGAGGTGGTCCCGGGTCTCCGGGAAGCCCGATATGTTCGTGCATATTCCGGTGTGAGACCGCTCATTCAGAGTCAAGAAGCCGGCGATGACCGGGCAGTGAGCAGAGGTTTTGCTGTATTTGACCATACCCATGATGGCCTGGAGAATTTCACCACCATTACCGGGGGAAAGCTCACCACTTACCGGCTTATGGCAGAAAAGGTGGCTGACCTCGTTTGTGAGAAATTAGGCGTTTCCTCTCCTTGCCTGACCCTGACGGAGCCTTTTCCTTCCGCCAAAAAGGGCAAATGGACAGAGCCGGGATTGAGCTCACGGGTATGGCTGAAAGAACATGCCTCGCGAAAACCGATCCTTTGTGAGTGCGAAATGATCCCCGAAAATGTCATTGACGATATTGTCGGGAACATCAGAAAAGAAAATATAACCCCGAGTCTCAAGGCGGTTGCAGCGCGAAGCCGAATGGGTAAAGGTCTCTGCCAGGGGACGGTCTGCGGAACGAGGGTCACCTCATATTTATATGAACAGGGTATATTCCACTCAGATCAAGGCCTGGCAAATATCAAGGAGTTTCTTGATGAACGCTGGAAAGGGGAACGTACTATTCTCTGGGGCGAACAGCTCATTCAGACCGGTTTTAAGGAAGCGCTGTACTGCGGGCTCCTGGATCTTGAACTTTGACGGCTTCGTAAAAAGTCGGAAAGCACCCGTTATTGTCATTCCCGTGAAAACGGGAATCCAGGAAAATCATCCCGCCACGGGACTGGACTCCCGCGTTCGCGGGAGTGACGGCCCTGGAGACTTTTTACATGGGCATCAACTTTAGTGCGGATTAAAAAAGGAAAATGGTCATTGGAATGTCCAACTCAGATCCTCTAAAATGCGATTTACTGGTTATCGGCAGGGGTATGGCTGGTATGGCGTCTGCTCTTTTCGCTGTGAACAGAGGACTTTCTACTGTACAGGTGGGAATGACCGGTGAGATCGTTTTTGCCAGCGGCCTGCTTGACCTGATGGGTGTCCATCCCATTGAAGAAAAGAAAGTCTGGCAAGATCCCTGGGCGGCCATCGATTCAGTGGTGGGGGATCTGCCCGGTCACCCGTACGCACATCTGACGCAAGATGATATAAGGGCCTCTTTTGACGAAGTCCTTTCTTTCTTAGAAAAAGAGGGCCTCACTTATTGCAGGGAAGAAAATTATAACTCCAGAATGATAAACCCCCTGGGCAAAACGAAAACGACTTATTGTGTGCCCGGGAGTATGTGGGGTGGTGTAAAGGCCCTTCAGAAAAAGTCTCCCTGCCTGATTGCCGGATTTCGCGGCTTAGGTGATTTCAGTGCACGCCAAATCGTTGAAACATTGCAGCATCAATGGTCTGACCTTCGCGCAGCCCAAATCCCTTTTCCGGACACCGACCACGTGAATGAGCTTTTTACCGGAGACATCCTTGCACAATCTTTGGAGTTGTCTATAAATCGGAAAAAACTTATCGAATCGTTAAGGAAACATAGGGAAGATGCTGAAGTCATAGGGCTGCCGGCAGTTCTGGGAATGCATCACGTTGGTGAAATCATTTCAGAGATGGAGGAAGAGATCGGAGTCCCGGTGTTTGAAATACCCACCCCCCCTGTTTCGGTACCCGGTCTTCGTCTTAATGACGCATTCGTACGGGGGCTTTCAGCCAAAGGGGTTAAACACTTCCCGCAGAGCCAGGTTGTGAAGGTCCATCGGGAAAAGGCGGAAGAATTTGTGGCTATCATCGGCCACAAGCCTGCTCAACACACCATTTTGACAAAGGGGATCATCCTTGCAAGTGGCAGGTTCTGGGGGAGGGGGTTATATGCAGACAGACACCGCATTCGGGAAACGATTTTTGATCTTCCCGTGTACCAGCCTGAGAACAGGGATAAATGGCACGCGGATGATCTGCTTGACCCCGGTGGGCATCCTGTTAACCAGGCAGGTGTAGAAACGGATCACCTCTTCCGGCCCTTAGACAGTTCCGGGAAACCTCTCTTTCGTACACTTTTCGCTGCCGGATCTATCCTTGCACACCAAGATTGGATGCGGATGAAATGCGGTTCAGGTGTTGCAATTACCTCTGCTTACGGAGCAGTGAAGGCTTCTCTACAATTGGAATGACAGAGAATTACGTATAAGACAGTTAGCAATTGGATCTTTCGCAAATCTGCCAGAGGCAGACAAGAAGCAAAAGAAATGTTTTATGATGCTCGAAAAGGCAGTGGTGGAAAAAGATGAACATCGAACATCGAACGTCGAATGAAAAAAGAAAAATCAACTTTAGGTACTTTTCTGGTTTATCCAGGTTAAGAATATGGAATCAATAAACAACCGATTTTTTCTGATAAGAGGTGATTTTGATAGAAGATGTAACCCATAATCGGGCAGACCTGCAGTTTGGTCAGGGGTTTGCCGAGCAATTGGGCGACGTAAGGCTGTCCGCATGTTTTATGTGCAGGGCATGCACGTCGGTTTGCCCCATTACAAGGTTAAATGACAGCTTTAACCCGTTCCGGTTTGTTCGCCTGGCTCTGTTCGGGTATATAGAGGAGGTGCTGGAGAGCGGTTTGATATGGTTTTGTACCAACTGTTATGCCTGTCAGGAAAAATGCCCCCATGGGGTGAGAATTCCTGATCTAATGACCGCGTTAAAAAATCTGGCCATCAAGACGGGCTATGCGCCGCGGGAGGTGCTGCTGCAGATGAATATTGTCAAGGATCAGGGTCGTATTTACCCCATTGACGAATTTGACAACAAGAAACGCGGAAAGCTCAATTTACCATCACTCCCTGTTTCGTGCGAAGCAGTATCGACGCTATTTAACGAAAACAGTGAGTAGAAGTCCTGTTTTTTGAAATTTCTTACGCTTCTCTAATTCTGATGGTCTCGTAAAAAATTTCCAAGGCCGTCACTCCCGCGAACGCGGGAGTCCAGTCCAGCTAAAGACGGAATCCCTGGATTCCCGCGTTCGCGGGAATGACAATAACGGGTCAGTGATTTTTTACGAGGTCATCAATTCTTGTTAAGGACAGATTAATGACATACGCGTTTTTTTTGGGCTGTACCATTCCGGCAAGATCCAGGGGCTACGAAATGTCCTCCAGAAAAGTAGCTGAAAAACTGGATTTCGAACTCCGGGATATGAAAGAATTTATCTGCTGCGGTTATCCTATGAAGGCAAGTGACAAGGTATCTTCTGAACTCATGGGTGCCTATAATCTTTCATTGGCTGAACGGAATGGTTTAGATGTATGTACTTTATGCAGTTCGTGTGCATCTTATTTGACAGAGGTGGCCTATCATTTGGCGGAGGAGGGGCCTAAACGAGACGAGGTCAATAAGCAATTATCGAGGCTCGGACTGGAATATAAAGGTGGTGTAAAAGTAAGACATTTTGTACGCGTTTTATATGAAGAGGTAGAGCCTAAAGAAATTAAGAAGCATTTCAAGAGGGATCTCGAGGATCTTAAGATTGCCATTCATTACGGGTGTCATTACCTCAAACCGTCAGGGATTTATGAGAATTTTGATTCGGCAGACTATCCAAAATCCATCGAAAAACTGGTCTCAATGACTGGAGCCCGGGTCATAAATTATGCCGGAGAACAAAATTGCTGCGGTGGCCCCTTGCTTCCCATTGACGAAAAGACAGCACTGTCTCTGGCAAAAGAAAAACTTGATGCCGTTTTTGATGTTGGTGCAGATGCACTATGTGTGGTCTGCCCCTTTTGTTCGGTCATGTACGATAGCAACCAGAAGACTATGTTATCCGGATCGGGCACGAATTTTGGGTTGCCTGTTTTATACCTGACCCAGCTCTTAGGGTTAGCGATGGGATTTGGGAAAAAAGAATTGGGGCTGAATATGAATGTGGTCAAGACCAAGGAACTCCTCAAGAAATATTTCATTTAATTATGATGGTCTCGTAAAAAGTCTCCAAGGCCGTCACTCCCGCGAATGCGGGAGTCCAGTCCCACTGCGGCGGGATGATTTTCCTGGATTCCCGCTTTCGCGGGAATGACAAAAACAGGTGAGTGACTTTTTACGAATTCATCAGTTATGAGTATCGAAAAAATAGATTTCGATGTTTTGCGAGACCATCAGAACTGGAGCCCGGGATACTCTCGAGACAGATAGAGATGTTTAAACTGACAAAATGGCTTTTCTATGTCTTTCTTTTCCAAACGCTCCTCTTTTGTTCATCTGCTCTTGGAGAAACCTCTCAGCCGGCTATCCTCTCAGAATCCCTGATTTCATCCCTGAAACTCGCCGCGCCTCACGATTTTTGTGGGGAAACGGTGCCGATTGATAGTATGGAGGTCAAAGAACGCTTTGAAAAGGAGTTTCTTCTATCTCTCTGGGATCGAGCTCAGGTAGTCCTGTGGCTGAAACGCTCTAAACGTTATCTGCCATATATTGAAAAGATGCTTAAAAAGAACGGCCTGCCGGACGATCTCAAATATGTTGCAGTTGCCGAGAGCGCCCTCAGGCCACATGCAGGCTCAAATAAGGGGGCCATGGGATTCTGGCAATTCATGAGGCAGACCGGTCGACAATACGGGTTAACCATTAACAGCCGGATTGATGAGCGACGTAATCTCTTTGCATCAACCGGTGCTGCGATCAAATATTTTAAAGATCTCCATGAGGAATTCGGGTCTTGGACCCTTGCAGCCGCTGCATATAATATGGGCGAAAAGGGGCTTATGTCTGAGATACTGGAACAGCAGACCGATGATTATTACCAGCTTTATCTCCCCCTTGAAACGCAGCGGTTTCTGTTCCGAATTCTCTCCATAAAGATAATCCTTTCAGAACCTGAAAAGTTCGGGTTTAAACTGCAAAAAGATGACTACTACCGCCCCCTTGCATTTGATAAGGTTCGTATAAAATCTGTTGGGGAGGTGCCTATATGGATTGTGGCACAGGCGGCCAGGACCCGCTTTAAGGTAATCAAGGACCTCAACCCGGAAATAAGGGGCCACTATCTCGCCTCTGGAACCCATGAGATACTTGTCCCCGAAGGGGCATCTGCGGGGTTCCAAAAACGATATAAACTGCTTGTCAAGAGATCCTCTTTAGGCAAAAATGAGCGGATCTACGTGGTGAGGAAGGGAGACAATCTCTCCTCCATTGCCGAGAAATTCAATATTCCCCTGGCTGTCCTTATTATCTGGAACCGAATTGATCTTAAGCAATCTATTCATCCCGGGGATCGTATCATCGTACATCCGGGAAAGTAGTTAGTGCCTGAACGAAAACTGTCTTTTTCGCCCATATCTGCGTCAGACTCAAATTTTGATCCTCGAAATACTCAATGTATTCCTGTGGTTAAAATTTTCGCCTTCCTTGTTCTGAACAAAAAATCCTAGTTTTCGTTCGGACACTAGTTATTATGAATCCTGCCCCGCTTTAGCGGGGCTCAAATCCTGCTCAAGGGTCTTGATCATCCTGTTCAGCTCACCCTGTTTGGTTTTGAATTCCTGATTCAGCACCTTTTCCCTTTTTCGCAGTTCCTCCAATCGAGTTTCCTGCTGGTTAAGTCGTTTGACATACCGGTTCCTGAGGCCTTTTTCTTCTGTTGTCTGCCTTAAGCCCCTCAGATTTTCCCTGAGCCTTTTCTGATCCTCGAATATTTGCCCCCGTTCTTTTTGAATTGCCTTGAGGCCCCTGTTAATGTTGCTGATTTCAGATTTAAGGGCGACGATTTGCTCCAATTTTTTCTGTGTGCTCTCGCTAAGATATTCCTTACGGGCCAGGATAATTATTTGATCCGGCGTCAGGTTGCTTATCATTATCCGTTCCCAACTTTCCCTCATCTCCCTGACGCTGAACTTTGTTATTTTCAGTTCGGGTACCTTGACTTCAAAACGTAGGTAGTTATCGGTTATTTCAATCGGTTTTTCTTTATTAAGAAGTTTCCAATTTGCGTGAAAAGGATGCTCTATGACAACGGTCTTTGAGCGGGGGTTCTTGTTGTCAAGGTTGTATGTCTTCGTCTCAATGATCCCCCTCCTCATGCGGATAACCCCACGATTGATAATCACCCGGTCAACCTGCTCACTCTTGGTTCCCATTTTTGTATTGACGCGGAGACCCAGATCAACGGCATAGGTTATGTAACGCTTTTCATCCGGTTTAAAGGTCTTGACCAAAGCATCCCCTGCATAGCTGCCTCCCTGGAAAACGGTCAATGGCCCCCCCTCCAATGTCAAACCTGTGGTGTTTTTCAGCCTTACCGCTGCGAGGGGGTTTTTCGCCCGTATTTTCTCGTTGTAGAGATCGACTGCCTGACCCTTGATCTCTGTTGCCACAATCGGTACCAGGGCCGAGCGATTTCGTGCTATTGTAACGGGGTGGTCAATCCTGTATTCGAACATCTCTCCCTTGTCACTGGTAATTGTCGCCGCCTTTAATTGCCGCATCCTCTCATAAAGATTAGCTCCTTCAAGACTCCTATCCTTCATCTCTTTCTCTGCGACAAAGGATTTCATTCGTCTTTGTTTAGGCTTAGCCATTGGGGCTGCGGCTGCCACCATCCGGTCCGCACGCATGCCTGCCTCAGGGACAACCGGCGCCACCGGGGCGTCTTGTTCCAGTTTAACGAGCGGTCGTTTTTTGAATTGAGGGTCATAAAGATTCTGGATAAAAGATATGGGCAACCCGCTGATTAGGGAAAGTTGCACGTTTTTCCAGTCTTTTCCGGTCACATTATCAATAATGGCCCATCCCTGCAGGAACGGTTTAACACCTTTTTTCCCCTCCGGGATTATAATGCGATAAGTAGCTTTCCATACCGGAACCTCTGTCACATAACTTATTAGAAGCTCCTGCCGCCCTTCCCCCATTGGCGTTATGAGAACGGTTTTTTCATCTTTTCGGTGTTTCTGAAAGAGAATCGTAAGATATCTTTTTATGTCCTGATTAAGTCTTTGATCAAGGAATTTTACTCCGCTGATTTCATTGGTGTCGAAACTGCGCAGTTGACCATTGCTGTCCATGATGCTTAGATAAAAACGTGGAATCTTGATTTGATTTTCCATGGTGATCCGCGTTTCCACCCCGACGATGGTCCCCGTTACGGCCACGCCTTCGGCGTGGCTTCCGATTATCAGTTCAATCTTGCTGCCCTGCAATTGTTTCAGCACCTGTGGCAGGCCATCGCCCTTTCGGAGATCAAAGGCGTAATCGCTCAACTGCTGCTTTGCGGTTTTTGTGCTGTCATAAACCACGCTTGTAGCGTGGCCGACCTGTCCCCCGCTCAAGTCGAGTATGGTAAGGCTTTTGAGCAGGTCATTCATCTGCTCACGCTTAAAATGGAGTTCAATCCCCTTTCCCGCCTCCACACTTGCCCGCAGTTCAAAATAACCCACACCGCTTTTGAACAGCGCTACCTTTTTAAGGTTAATACGACTCCCGGCCGAGTGAATCTCTGCATTGACACCCGAGGGTATGATTAGGCTGAACAGAAATGCGATAAATACGGACTGAAGCAAAAAATTCCGATTTTTCATATTG
Source organism: Candidatus Desulfacyla euxinica (assembly GCA_014382715.1). GTDB lineage: Bacteria > Desulfobacterota > DSM-4660 > Desulfatiglandales > Desulfatiglandaceae > Desulfacyla > Desulfacyla euxinica. Next base: position 10,218 of record JACNJD010000184.1, read on the forward strand.
AGCCTCCTTTCACGATCTTGCTTTCCTTAGCTGTATATTTCGTAACCGTTCACTGGTTCAGGGGTTCAAAGGTTATATTCTCATTACCATACACCATTTTGTAAACGTTTTGTATGGGAAAACCGACTGATTCCACATCCCCACAATTCTGGAACATGGTACCCGGCAATCATGTGGCAAAACCAGTAATTTTTTCGATGACTTCGGGTCTTCAATTTTGTCCTTGTCCTTAACCTTGAACGTTGAACCCTGAACCTGTTAACAGTTACAGTGAAAGATTCCATCAAGCTTCATTAAAGTTTGACACTCAACCCCGATTTGCCTATACTCTCTAACTCAAAAATGGTTTTATCGATCAGTTTCCCCTGATTAGAGGGCGAAACTCCTATTTGAAAGGAGGAGGTTATCAGGTATGAAATGTCCACATTGTGAAAAAGAGCTCCCGGGTTCCCCCTGTCCCAAGTGCGGGGAGATGGTTCTTGAGGATGCAAATTATTGTATGGCGTGCGGAGCCCCTTTGAAGGAAGGTCTGGAAGAGATCCCCCGGGATGAGGATTTTCTTGAATATGATGACGATTTTGATCTTGACGACCGGGTCTTATGCCCAAATGGGGCCTGCACAGGGATCATAGTTGACGGTAAATGTACCGAGTGCGGGAAGACCGAGAAAGAAGCGGCTGCAGTAGAAGATGAAGAAGAAACAGCTGCGGTAGAAGATCAAGAAGAAGCCCCGGCAGTGGAAGCGGAGAAAACGGATGAAGAAAAAAAGGAAGAGAAGAGTAAGTGAGGGATAAAACGCATGTACGAACTGAAAATATCCACCCAGTTTGCTGCGGCACACCAATTGAGAGGACTTGAGGGCGGATGTGAGAACCTGCATGGACATAACTGGAAGATAGAGGTGTGCGTGCAAGGCAACACCTTGGGAAACGACGGTCTGCTGATCGATTTCAGGGTGATAAAAGGCGAGACAAAAAAGGTAATAGATGAACTGGATCATAAATTTTTAAATGAACTGGCGTCTTTCGAGAATATCGAACCATCCTCAGAAAACATTGCCCGCCATATATTTGAATCAATTTCGCGGAAACTGAATGTCCCGGGGGTCAAGATAAGCAGGGTCACAGCGTGGGAGTCTGAATCGGCCTGCGCAAGCTATTGGGTTGATGAATGAAAGCAAATTCCTCAATCCCTCAATTATTCCGTCTATGAAAATATTTGCTTTTATACCTGCAAGATTCGATTCGAGTCGTTTTCCCGGGAAACCCTTAGCCTTAATTTCCGGCAAACCGATGATTCAACACACCTATGAGCGCGCCCTTTCATGCCCAGAACTTTCAGCAGTCTACGTTGCAACGGACGATGACCGGATCGCTGACTGCGTTAATAAGTTCGGGGGCAAGTCTGTTATTACTGCTAAAACACATCGGTCCGGCACAGACCGTATTGGTGAAGCAGCCCTCAAGATGGGATTGCACGATGATGATCTCGTTGTGAATATCCAGGGCGATCAGCCGTCATTTCATCCATCTGTTGTTACAGATCTTGTCGAACCACTTATAGATGACAGGTCTGTACCTATGAGCACCTTGAAATATAAGATCAGGGACAAGATGGATATTCAGAATCCTAATCATGTCAAGGTTGTTACAGACAGCGCTGGATTCGCAATATATTTTTCCCGCTGTTCCATCCCTTTTTGCCGCGATGGAAGACCCGATGGGGTTTATTACAAGCATCTTGGGTTCTACTGTTTCCGTATGGATTTTCTGATGCGGTTCACCTCCCTTGCTGAAGGAACGCTCGAACGCCTGGAAAAGCTTGAACAGTTGCGGGCTCTGGAGCACGGATATAAGATCAGGGTCTTAGACACTATTCATGACTCCATTGAAGTTGATATTCCCGAAGATGTGGAAGCCATAGAAAAGGTGCTGGAAACCCTGCCGTGTCTTTAAATAAGATCTGGAAACTAAAACCCGCATCTCCTGATGCTTCTCAACTTGCCCGCAGGACCGGCATTACCCCCTTACAGGCGCAACTGCTAATCAACCGTGGTATTACGGAGAGCATAGTTGCGCAATCTTTCCTCTCACCCCGCTTATCCCAGATGGCTGATCCGATGCTCATGAAGGGGATGGACAGTGCGGTAAAAACCATACTTGCTGCCATGGAGACCCGTGACAAAATTACCATATATGGAGATTATGATGCGGACGGACTCACTGCAACGGCAGTTCTTGTACATTTTTTTTCGGATCTCGGCATACCTGTGACATCTTACGTCCCCAACCGGTTGGAAGAGGGTTATGGCCTTAACAGGGAGGCCGTTGAGCAGATCGGAAGGAACGGGACAGGGCTCATCATCACAGTGGACTGCGGCATCTCCGGTGCAAGAGAAATCGATCTGGCAAAAGACCTGGGGCTAAAGGTGGTTGTTACGGATCATCACCAGATGTCAGGGGAGTTGCGGCTTAACTGTCCGGTAATCAACCCTCACCAACCTGACTGCCCCTTTCCCTTCAAAGATCTTGCAGGAGTGGGCCTGGCCTTCTTCTTAGCTGTTGCAATCAGGGCTGCCTTGAGGGGCCAGGGTTGGTTCAAGGGGCGGGCTGAGCCTGATCTAAGGGAATATCTTGATCTGGTTGCCCTGGGAACCGTTGCGGACAGGGTCCCGCTGTTAGGCCAGAACAGGATGCTTGTTAAGGGCGGCATGAGGTGCATGACCGACTCAAGATGGCCCGGGATAAATGCTATGATGGATGTGGCGAGTGTTAAGAGTTCGGAGATATCTTCTGATGATCTGGCGTTCAGGCTTGCCCCCCGTCTGAACGCCCCGGGGCGGCTGGGTGATTCCGATGTGGGACTCCAAATCCTGACCGTTACCGAAGGCCAGGAGGCCAAGGAGCTCGCCCAGCAGGTGAATATTGCAAACGGCCGGCGCCAGAGGTTGGAACAAAGTATCCTTGATCGGATAGAGGAAATTATCCGAAGCGAGAGGCAGATCCACGACCGCAGGACACTTCTCCTCTGGGGAGAAAACTGGCATCAGGGGGTTCTCGGTATAGTTGCATCAAGGCTGGTGGAAAGATACCATCGGCCTTCACTCGTTGTTGGTGTCAAAGATGGGGTTGCCACCGGATCGGGGAGGAGCATCGACGGTTTTAATCTCTATAAGGCCTTGAGCCGGCTTACACCCCTTTTTCAAAAGTTTGGCGGACACGCCCATGCAGCCGGGTTCAGGTTAGATGAAGGGAATCTTGAGATCCTAAGAGATGAGCTTGAAGGGCTTGCCCAAAAAGAGATGATTAGCGGAGATCTTGTCCCCACCATTGATGTGGATGCCGATCTCCTTCTTAAAGACATAGACCGTGAAATGATACATCAAATAACGGCCCTCTCCCCTTTTGGTCAGGATAACCCTGAGCCGGTTTTCCGGGCACGGTCACTCCATGTATCAGGATCACGTGTTGTGGGGGAGCGTCATCTAAAACTCAGGTTACGCCAGGGAGAGACGATTTTGGAGGCAATCGCCTTCGGCTTTGGCCTTCGTCATCCCCTTAATGGGAAGAGGGTTGATATAATTTTCACCCCAGGATTGAACAAATGGCAGGGATCTGAGAAGATTCAGCTCAAAATCGTTGATCTTAAAGAGTGTTCGGCATAAGGACTAAGTTGTTTTGTAAGATGAACGTCCAACATCGAA
>JACNJD010000200.1 GCA_014382715.1 Candidatus Desulfacyla euxinica
CGAGAATGGAAGAGTCACAAAGGGCTAAGATTGAAGCCAAATTGAAGAAGATGATGGAAATTCAAACCCGATCACAGGAAGAAAATAGACGTGTCCAAACCATCCCTTACAGTACCAGGGTGATTCGTCGCCGAAAAGGCTCGCCTGATAAACACATCATGTAGGACTCCAGACAAGGAAAAACAAGAGGCTTCTACGTGGCAATCCTGGCGTATCGCCACATGTGTGAGAAGACCTTAACGCCCATTTCCGGGAGGAGAAACATGGGGATCCTGTGTCCTTCCAGAAATACCCGACACCTCTCCATATCCTCTTTTTCCCCAATCAGGGAAAAGAAGACCGGCTTATTCAGATTTTCCTGAATCACTTCAACGAGCGGCTGGTAAGGCTCAACATCAGGGGTGGCAAAGGTGATGAAAATGATTCCGTCTACCCCGTCATCTGTCAAAAGGGCACGGAGGATCTCTGTGGATGTTTTTTCAAAACCGTGGATCATCATGCCCGGGAAGATATCCACCGGATTCATGCTCTTTGACGGGCTGGAAATGACTTTGGCAATCCTCTGCCGGGTCTCATTTGCGAAACGGGCCATGCTGAGCCCCTCATCCGTGGCGGTATCCACGCTCATGATCGCCTGGGCGCCGCTGAAGGTGACCAGAGCGATACGCCCGCCCTTTGGCAGCGGCATACATCGAAAACCCATAAGGTCGGCCATAAGTTGATCGATGTTTTCTACGCGAAGAACTCCCGCCTGACGCAGTACCCCGTCCAGCACTTTATCATCCACTGCGAGGCTTGCCGTGTGCGAGGCCGAAGCATGGGCTCCTGCTGCTGTCCGCCCCCCTTTGAGCAGAACGACCGGCTTTTGCGCCACGGTCCTGCGGGCCTCCTCGAGAAACCGTTTCCCATCTCGAATGTCCTCGAGGTAGAGCCCCACTATCTCGGTCTGTCTGTCTTCCCGAAAATAGGCAAGGACATCTGATTCGTCCACATCTACCTTATTGCCCAGACCCAGGGCTTTCGAGATTCGGAATTCCTCAAATGAGCTGAGATATCGTAGCAGTGCTCCCACAAATATGCCGGACTGCGCTGCAAATCCAATAGACCCGGGTCTCAACATACGGTTGTTAGAGAAGTAAGCGGTCGTCATGCCGGTTGCGGTGTTTACGATTCCCATGGTATTGGGCCCGAACCCGCGCATACCGCTGGACCGGAGGATGGCGGCAACCTCCTTTTGATACTGTGCCCCTTCGCTCCCTGTCTCTGCAAATCCCTCTGACGAAATTACCACGCCCTTTACACCTGCCCGGGCACAATCGGTTAAGGCTGAAACCACTGCCTTGGGAGGAATAATCAGGGTAGCGAGGTCAACCTGAAAGGGGATCTCTTGAATGGTGCGGTAAAACGGCACACCGTACATCTCTCCCGCCTTCGGGTTGACTCCTGCGATCTGACCCCGGAAGCCGGTATTTTTCAAGACTTTGAGGAGCATGGTCCCGGGTTTCATGGGGTCCTGAGAGGCCCCTATTATGGCCAGATTTTTCGCTTCCAAAACCTCTTTCAGATCATACATTCTTCGCCTGCCATCCTTCTTCAAATATTTTTTAATACCAGAACCCAAAAAACGTTACCCGTTTTTAAATGGACATTTCACGGAAGTCAATGAATTTGGCTACAATTTGACAGGATTAAAGCGCTACGGGGTCCCTGTGTGAATGATATCCCTGATTTTTGCTTGACATTTCTGTCGGGTTTTGATCTTCCATACGAGACCTTTGCGAAACGCCCCCTTTCGAAGTCTGCGCTTATCTGCTCAATCCCCCGCTTGTAACGGGACAAGTCGGCGTCAGGCTCAAATTTCAATCCTCGAAATATTCATTATATTCCTGTGGTTGAAATTTTCGCCTTCCTTGGCCTTGAACAAAATTGAACATTTTTCAAGGGTCTCTATATATGTTTGTACATGCGGAAGTGATATGCTTTCTTTCAGAGGAGAATCATAATGCCTTCAGATACCCTGACCTCCGAATTTGCCAGGTTCGTGAACCGGCTCAGCTACAGTGATCTTTCAGAGAACCAGATATATAAGATAAAGACTTTTTTTTTAGACTGGCTTGGATCGGCGTATGCCGGCCAAAACGAGCCCCCTGTCAGGTCCCTGCTGGAAGTGGTGCGCGGGCTCGGAGGGACTCCGGAATCCACTATAATCCCTGATAACTTGAAGAGCATGAGTCTTTTGGCGGCATTGGCCAATGGGGCATCTTCTCACGTGGTAGAGATGGACGACCTTCACAGGGGGTCTGTTTTTCACCCTGCGGCATCGATCATGCCGGCGGTGTTTGCGATGGCAGAGAAGGAGAGGGCATCCGGACCGGATCTCATAATGGGTATCCTGGTGGGTTACGAGGTCGGTATTCGGATTGCCATGGCGGTTGGCCAGAGCCACTATCACCACTGGCATACAACGGCTACCTGCGGGACCTTTGGGGCTGCAGCAGGGGCAGCTAAGATATTGGGCCTCGGCGAGGAGCAGTTTATCTGGGCACTCGGTTCTGCCGGAACCCAGGCCGCAGGGCTGTGGGAATTCCTTGTGGAGAGTGCCATGAGCAAACAGCTTCACCCGGGAAAGGCCGCTCTTAACGGGGTGCTGTCGGCTCTTCTGGCCCAAAAAGGGTTTACCGGTGCGCGAAGGATCCTGGAGGGAGAAAAGGGATTTTTTCGGGCCACGTCCACAGACTTTGATGAAGAGAAATGCGTTGCGGGCCTGGGCTGTGAATTTATGTTCGAACGGAATTCACTTAAGTATTACGCCTCCTGCGGTCACACCCACTCGGCCATTGACGCGGTCTTTGATGCGGTCAAAGGAAATCGGGTCACCGGCCGTGAGGTTGACAGGGTAGATCTCTACGTCTACCAGGCGGCTATTGACTTACTCGGCGATGTGGAGGCGATCACGCCCTATGTTGCTAAATTCAATCTGCCCTTCTGTTTGGCCACCGCCTTGAGGTACGGGCATGTCGATCCGGAAGACTTCACCGAGAAGCGGCTTGAGGACCCCGAGATACGCATGTTGATGGAGCGGGTAAATATCCTGAACGATCCCGCTCTTAATCGATCCTACCCAGAAAAATGGCCGGCCCGCGTCGAGATCTTTATGGATGACGGGAGGCATATCAGGGGTGCCAGCGACTATCCCAAGGGTGAGCCTGAAAACCCCCTCACAGAAGAAGAGTTGTTCAGCAAGTTCAAAGGGCTTACCAGGGACCACCTCTCTCCATCTGCTGCAAAAACCCTTATGGAGCGGTGTATGAGTCTGGAAAAGGTGTCAGATGTCGGGCAGCTGTTGGATTTCTGAGGTTTCTTATATTTCCGTGGGTTTGAGGACAAGCATGCCCAGTGGAGGCAGGTTCAGGCAGAGGGAACAGGGCTGGTTGTGCCAGGGGCGGGTCTCGGCGGTTACACCGCCTTTAAGACCTATGTTTGAGCCGCCGTAGGCCGCTGAATCAGAATTGATGATCTCCCTGTAGAACCCCGGGCGGGGCGCTCCGATGCGATAATCCATACGCGGGACCGGGGTGAAGTTGAACGCAAAGATCAGGAATTGTTCAGGGTCTTTTCCCTTACGGATGAAGGAGACAACGTTGGCGTCAGTATCCCTGAAATCTATCCACTCGAATCCTTCGGGATCGTAGTCGAGTTCGTAGAGTGCCGGTTCTGAACTATAGACGCGGTTGAGGTCCCTCACAAAGCTCTGCAGGCCCTTATGAGGTTCGTATTGAAGGAGGTCCCACTCGAGGGCCTTATCATGGTTCCATTCAGACCACTGACCCAATTCGGCCCCCATGAAGAGGGTCTTTTTCCCGGGTTCACCGTACATATACCCCAAAAGTAGACGAAGGTTGGCTAATTTCTGCCAGTCGTCCCCGGGCATCTTTGAGAGAAGGGACGCCTTGCCGTGAACCACCTCGTCGTGTGAGAGGGGGAGGATGAAATTCTCATGAAAGGCGTACAAGAGGGCAAAGGTAAGCTTGTCCATGTGGAAACGGCGGTGGACCGGATCCTTGGAGATAAAGGTGAGCATGTCGTGCATCCAGCCCATATTCCACTTATACATGAAACCTAAGCCCCCTAAATGGACAGGCCGGGTGACACCGGGCCAGGAGGTGGACTCCTCGGCAATGGTAACTGCCCCCGGAAACAACTCAAAGACCTTTGTGTTCATGTTCTTGATAAAATCAATGGCCTCCAAATTTTCCCTCCCGCCAAAGCGGTTGGGAATCCAGTCCCCTTCCTCTCGTGAGTAGTCTAAGTAGAGCATGGAGGCTACGGCATCCACCCGCAACCCATCAAAGTGGTACTTGTCTAACCAGAAAAGGGCGTTGGCCGTCAGGAAGTTTCTCACCTCATCACGGCCGTAGTTGAAAATCAGGGTGTCCCAGTCCTGGTGCATTCCCTGTCGGGGATCCGCATGTTCATAAAGGTGGGTGCCGTCAAAGTATTCCAGACCGTGGGGGTCCTTTGGGAAGTGGGCAGGGACCCAATCGAGGATAACTCCCAGCCCCTCGGCGTGGCACCTGTCTACGAGGTACATGAGATCCTGGGGTGTCCCGTGGCGGGAGGGGGGCGCATAATAACCGGTTACCTGATATCCCCATGAGGCATCAAAGGGATGTTCGGATAAGGGGAGGAACTGGATATAGTTGAATCCCATATCTTTGACATAGGGGACGAGTTCATCTGCCGCTTCCCTGTATGTGAGCCACGCCTGACTGTTATCTTTTTCGACCCTGCGCCGCCAGGAGCCCAAATGGACCTCATATATGGCTGCAGGGAGTTTCAGAGAGTCCTGTGTGGCCCTTTTTTCCATCCATTCCCGGTCTGTCCAGGGAAATCCCTCGATGTCGTGGACAATGGCCGCGGTTTTGGGGCGTATTTCAAAATGGAAGGCAAAGGGATCCGATTTGATAAGGAGTGTGCCGTCCACGGTGCGGATTTCGAACTTGTAGAGAAGCCCCGGTCTCAGATGGGGAACAAACAACTCCCAGACTCCGGAACCCCCTCGGCTGCGCATCTGGTGTCTGAGACCATTCCACTGGTTAAAGTCACCCACTAAGCTCACCCGGGTCGCTGAAGGAGCCCATACGGCAAAAAAGACCCCTGATACGCCCTGATGCAGGAAGGGATGAGCCCCTAATTTATCATATATCCGGTAGTGATTCCCCTCGTTGAAGAGATAAAGGTCATCCTCTGAAAGGACAGGAGAAAAGGAGTAGCAGTCATAAAAGGTCGCAGGGGCGTCTGCCCCGAAATCTACCCGTAGGCGATAAGGCGCGATCTCTTTTTCCCCCGGCAGGACCGCCTCAAAAAGCCCCTGGTCGTTTAGCCTGCGGGCTTCTACGCCCCTTTCAGGGTCAAGATCCAGGACTGTCACGCGATTGGCTCCGGGCAACAGGGCACGGACTGCTACGCCGGGGCCGGACTTAAGGGTGACCGGATGAGTGCCTAATAGGGCAAAAGGGTCTGCTGTCTCACCTGAAACAAGACTCTTTATTTCTTCGGCTGTTAATGTGGTAGATAGATTCAAAATTCAATAACCCATTTGGATTGATGATTTATGATTGACGCCCCGGTTAAATCCGCTCCGCTTTTCATTGGCATGAATTTAACGGGGTAAAATTGTCGATTGAAAAACTCGTAACGCGTACCTCGCAATCCCGCATCCTGCGGGATCTCCGCTTCGCTCCGACCCGCAACCCGTCCTTACGCCCATGTCACCAGACCCATGGTAAAAGGATTCTCAAGCCGTTCATGGCTTGGCATGATGCGCACTGTGTAGCCAAACCGGCCAGTTTTGCGTGAGGGTATCTGTCCACGGTAGGTATAAAGATCGCCTGCCGAGTCCCCCACATCCAGGGTGACGGTTTCTCTCTCTCGGAAGTCGCCATTCTGGTCCAGGCGGCCATAATACGCCTCCACGATCACGTCCTCAGGCAGCAAAGACCCGAGCCTGACCTTGGCTGTCACCTCAAGCTCCTGACCCACACGTTTTTCAATGCCGTTACCGGAAATGACCTGTTCAATGGACACCTCATGCCATCCGGTCATTAACTTTTGCCGCCATTCTGCGAGATCTTTTGATCCTTCAAAGCCGTTGCGGCAGAGTATGTTAAACCGTCTTGAGCAGGGGAGGTAGTACCGGGTCATATATTCCTGAACCATGCGATTGGAGTTAAAGATCGGGACCAACTGACTGAGACCGGCCCGCATCTTTTTTACCCAGTCCCGGGGGATGGCATCGCTTCCCCGTTTATAAAAAAGCGGCACCACTTCTTTTTCTAAGAGGTTGTAAAGATCGCGACTCTCTATATTATCCTGGGCCCCATGGTCCCTGTAGAGCTCGCCGTGTCCCAAGGCCCAGCCCAGGTCCCGGTGATAACCCTCGTCCCACCAGCCATCGAGGGTGCTGAAGTTCAGAGAACCGTTGGCCAGGGCCTTCATGCCGCTGGTCCCGCAGGCCTCCAGAGGTCGCCGGGGCGTATTAAGCCAGACATCCGTCCCTGCGACGAGATACCGGGCCATATAGAGATCGTAACCTTCTAAGAAGACAATACGTCGGCGGAAGCGGTTTTCATTGCAGAGATGAATAATTTTCTTTATAAGCTCCTTCCCCTCGTTGTCCTGGGGGTGGGCCTTCCCCGCGATGATTATTTGTACGGGGAATTCGGGATGGTTGATGATTCGATCCAGCCGGTCAGGATCTGTGAAAAGGAGGGTCGCCCTCTTGTAGGTGGCAAACCGACGGGCAAAACCGATGGTCAATGCCTCAGGGGTCAGCACATCGCGCGCGGACTGGATTTCGGTGGTCGAGGCTCCCCTGTTTTCGAGCTGTGCAGTTAGGCTACGGCGGGTAAATGCGATCAGGCGTTCCCTGCACCGTGCGTGCGTGCGCCACAGCTCGGTATCGGGGATATTTTTTGCCTGTTCCCAGAGTTTTTCGCTCTCCGAGTCTTCTGCCCAATTCGGTCCGAGATAGCGGTCGAACAGCCCGGTAATCTCTTTGGATATCCAGGTGGGAACATGGATACCGTTGGTGATATGGTCTATTGGCACATCTTCAACGGGGTGGTGGGACCAGACCTTCTGCCACATGGCCCTGGAGACCTTGGCATGGAGACGGCTCACACCGTTGGTATGGGTGGAGAGTCTCAGGGCTAAGGTTGTCATCCCAAAGGGTTCATCTTCGTTCCGCGGATCAAGACGTCCATAACCCAAAAGCACTTTGAAGTTAATCCCCAATTCCTTGGTGTATTCCTCGAAATAGGCGCGGACGAGGTCCGGCTCAAAAACATCATTTCCGGCCGGAACCGGGGTGTGTGTGGTAAATACAGTGCTGGCTAAGACAGTCTCCCTGGCAGCATCGAAGGACATCCCTTTTTCTTTTCTCAGGGTGTTGATCCGCTCTAATGCTGAAAAGGCCGAGTGGCCTTCATTCATGTGGGCGACACTGAGCTCGATTCCCAGTGCCTTGAGGGCGCGCACCCCGCCGATACCGAGAACGATCTCTTGCCTGATCCGCATCTCCCTGTTGCCCCCGTAAAGGCGGCCCGTGGTGTTGCGAAACTCGGGAGGGTTGGCAGGGACATTGGTATCAAGGAGGTAAAGGGGAACCCTCCCAACATTGGCACGCCAGATCAGAACCTGTACTGGTTCTCCCTTGAAGTCCACCGAGACATTAAGGGGCATCCCTTCCTTATCCCGTACCAGTTTCACAGGCATATTGGCGAAGTCGTTGACCGGATAAGTCTCCATCTGCCAGCCGTCGGCGCTGAGATATTGCCTGAAATAGCCCTCCTGATACAAAAGACCCACGCCAACCAAGGGTACGTTCAGATCGCTGGCCGATTTGAGATGGTCGCCGGAAAGGACACCTAAACCTCCCGAGTAAATGGGCAGGCACTCGGCCAGGCCAAACTCAGCAGAGAAATAGGCTACCTGAAAGGGTACTTCGGGACAGTAATCCTCGGCCTGGACTCGGGGTTGAGAGAGATACCGGTCAAAATCGTCCCCCAATCTCTCTAATTGGGCCACAAATCCCTGGTCGTGAGACAGCTCGTCTAAGCGGTCCTGACTGATAAGACCCAGCATGAACACCGGATTATGTCCGCACTCCACCCACAGACCCGGGTCAAGGCGCTGGAACAGATCCCACAATTCGTCGTTCCAGCTAAAGCAGAGATTATATGCCAGATCCCTAAGAATCTCCAACTTGGGGGGGAGGTTAGGGATAACATTATATTTGACTTTTGCTTTCATGGATTTTCCTAAGATAATGGTTCAGAGGTTCAAGGTTCAAAGTTCAAGGTTTTCCGCTGAACACTGGGTTCACTGCTATGTAGTGTCCATTCAGAAATGAGATAGTTTTTGCAAGGTAAAGAAAATAGCCATTTATGAACGGACACTATGCAAAATTCTCCCGGGTTACCAGGGTAATCCCACGAGAGGTGACGGTAAAACGATCCCTGTCCTGCTTGGGATGATAGCCTATCTCGCTTTTAGGTGGGATAACAACGCCTTCAGCAATAATTGCTTTCTTGATGCGGGCGTGGCGGCCGATAACCACATTTTCCAAGATGACGGATTCATCTACCGAGGCCCAGCTTTGAACAAAAACATTATATGACAGTACACTGTTTCGGACCAGCGCCCCGCTGATGATCGATCCGTGTGCCACTAAGGAATCAAATACCTGGCCAATCCTTGGTTTGCTGCCTGATTCCCGTGCAAATACGGTCTTTACCGGAGGATACTGGCGTTGATAGGTGCGTATGGGCCAGTGCCTGCCATACATGTTAAAGTATGGATCAACACCTGTCAGGTCCATGTTGGCATTCCAGTATGAATCCACGGTCCCGACATCACGCCAATAGGCCGAGTCACGGATGCTGTCAACCATTTTCTCCCGTCGGATACCCTTTATGTCGGTATAGGCAATGATGTCGGGAATCTTGTTTTCCCGGCGGTAGGGATAGGCCATGACACGATGGGTTTTCAGGATGCCGGGCAGGAGATCTTTGCCGAAATCATTCCGGTCGTCCTTTTTGAGAAGATCAATCAGGATCTGCGTCTTAAATATATATATCCCCATAGATGCCAGAACGTGGTTAGAGTCTCCGGGGATGGTCTTTGGTTTCTTGGGTTTCTCCTGAAAGCCCTTGACCTGGAATTGTTTGTCTACCTCCAAGATCCCGTACTGGCGGGCCATCTCCTTGCCCTGCTCTATGACGGCGATGGTTACATCTGCATTATGGATTTCATGGTATTTCCTGAACCGGGCGTAGTCCATTTTATAAACATGGTCACCGGAAAGGATTAGTACGTGTTCCGGGGACTCCTCTTCAACGAGATAGAGATTCTGGCGTATGGAGTCTGCTGTTCCCTGATACCACTTTTCGCCGGCCATCATCTGGGGCGGCGCTATCTTGAGATAATGGCCTAAATCGGCACTGAAGATGTTCCATCCACCCTCAAGATGCTGCATAAGGGTCTGAGATTTGTATTGGGGCAGGACAATGATGTTGTACACCTCTGAATTGATGCAGTTTGACAGGGCAAGATCGATGAGTAGGTAAATCCCCCCAAAAGGAATGGCCGGTTTGGAGCGGTTCTTAGTCAGTGGCATCAGCCGCTCGCCCTTGCCTCCTGCCATTACTACTGCTAACGTTTTCTTCATCTCCTTTTGTCTCCTTGTTTTCCGATGCCCGAACCTTTTGAATTTTTATTATCTTTCAGTTTAATACTACTAAGACATTGAAACTTCAATCCCAAAATTGGTCTTTTTCTCCTCAAACTTCCTGGGGTAGGGTAGGGGGATATTTGGTTTATTGACAAGATAAAGCTTCGAGGGTATGTTGGCCTCGCCGTCATTTCTTAGAATCTTTATTAAAAAGGCAGGAGCGAAATGAATTACCCAAACATGTTCCATATACGCCAGGTTTTTGATGCGCCCAGGATTCCAGATATAGAAGGTGCTCTTGATCGAGAGCTCGAATCGGTCCGGATCAAATCATTATTGAAGAAGGGGGCGCGGGTTGCCATTACAGCGGGGAGCCGGGGTGTCGCCAATATTGACCTTATCCTGCGGCACCTCGTCCGCATCCTGAAAGAGAATTCGGCAAAACCCTTTCTTGTCCCTACTATGGGCAGCCACGGTGGAGGAACTGCCGAGGGACAGATAGAGGTCCTGAAAAGCTTCAATATCACAGAGGAATCGATCGGTGCCCCGATCATTTCATCCATGGATGTGGTGGAGATAGGAAAATCTCGATTTGGATTCCCTGTGATGGTGGACACACATACCGCAGAGGCAGACGGGATCATCGTTTTAAACCGGATCAAACCCCACACCGAGTTCGAAGGTCCCATAGAGAGCGGACTCATGAAAATGATGGCCATAGGGATGGGAAAACACAGGGGCTGTCTTGAGGTCCATAAACAGACCGTTAACTTCGGGTATAAAGAGGTTATTCCCGAGATTGGCGAGGTTATCCTGGAAAATCTTCCTGTCCTGTTTGGAATAGGAATCGTGGAAAACATCTATGACGAAACCGCCATTATCCGGGCTGTTCCTTCGTCCCGATTCCTGACAGAGGAAAAAAAGTTGCTGGTTGAAGCCAAGAGGCTCATGGCCAGGCTCCCCTTTGACAAGGCAGATGTCCTTATTGTAGATAAAATGGGCAAAAACCTCAGCGGAACGGGAATGGACACCAATGTCATCGGCAGGATCATGTTCATTGGCGAAAAAGAACCTGAACATCCAAAGATTACCCGCGTTGTTGTTCTGGATTTGACCGAAGCATCCCATGGGAATGCGGTCGGTATCGGTCTGGCTGACTATGCGACCGAGAGGCTGGTCAGCAAGGTAGACCATGGGGTTACGGCAATAAACTGCATCACTGCCATGAGCCCGGAAAAAGGGCGAATCCCTATTGTCTTGAAGACAGATAAAGAGGCTGTTGAGGCCGCCTTGAACACTATCGGGGCGGTGGATCCGGATAAGGCCCGGGTGATTCACATAAAGAATACTCTGGAAATCGGAGAGCTGGAGGCTTCCGCCGCCTTTATGGAAGAGGTTGAGAAAAGGGAAGAGTTGAAGTTAATCGAAAAATTAGGACCTCTCGCTTTTGACAGCGAGGGAGGGCTCAGCCCGGTAGAGATGAAATTTGAAACTGAATGAAAAAAGAGGGGATCCGTTATAGATATCCAATAACCATAAACGAGCATCCCCGCTAAAGTCGGGATCTTTGACCAGTATTCCCGCTGAAGACGGGATTTCCGCTTCGCTACAACAAGTATCAAGTATCCAGTTTCAACCTAAGGAGGCTTTATATGATTATAGATTCAATAAAGGATGAATTCCGCCAGATCGTGGGTGATGAATGGTTCCTTGATACACCAGAGGACCTTGTTGTCTATTCCTATGATGGTTTTCTGCCGGAATTCAAACCATCAGGTGTGATTGTTCCGGGAGACAGGGATGAGATTTCAAAGATCATGGGGGTTGCTAACCGGGAAAAAATAAATATCATCCCCCGGGGGGCCGGCACCAATATCTGCGGCAGCTCTGTCGCAAGGGAGGGGGGTATTATTATTGCCTTCCACCGGCTGAACAAAATTTTGGAGATTGATCGTGAAAGTATGTGTGCGGTTGTTCAACCGGGCGTGGTAAACGCTGACCTGCAAAAGGCCGTGGCCGGATATGGTCTTATGTATCCACCGGATCCTGCAAGCATGTTTGTCTCGACCATAGGCGGCAACGTTGCCCTGAATGCCGGTGGTCCCAGGGGTGTAAAGTATGGGGTAACGAGAGACTATCTCTTAGGTCTTGAAGTGGTGTTACCTTCCGGGGAGGTAATTAATACAGGGGGTAAGGCCCTTAAGAATGCGAGCGGATACGATCTTACACGGCTCATGTGTGGCTCTGAAGGGACCTTAGGTATCTTAACGGAGATAATTATAAGATTGGTTCCCTTGGCGCCTGCCAGGGCAACGCTTCAGGCCATCTATTCAGATCTTGATGATGCTGCAACCACTGTGTCGGCCATCATCGGCTCAGGCATTGTTCCCGCCACCTTAGAGCTGATCGACAGAACTGTTCTCGATGTGATAAGCGATTATGGCGGTGCCCGGTTCTCAAAGGAGGCTGAGGCATTGCTTCTGATAGAGGTTGATGGCGAAGAGTCCCTGGTTGAGGCACAGGGAAAAAGGATCGAGGAATTCTGCAAGGAAAGAGGTGCTGTCCAGGTAGAAAGGGCGAGCACCCCGGAGGAGGCGGAGAAACTCTGGCAGGCAAGAAGGACTGCATTTGGCGCTGTCGCAAGTCTCAGACCCAATTGTATTGTTGAGGACGCAACCGTGCCGGTGAAGATGCTGCCTGCGATGATAAGAAAGATCGTTGAGATCACAAAGAAATATGATTTGAAGATCGGTGTCCTGGCCCATGCCGGGGATGGGAATCTTCATCCCTTGATCATGACCGATCTTCGTGACAGGGAAGAGATGGCGCGAATCGATAAGGCGATGGAGGAGCTGTATGAGACGGCGATCGGTATGGGAGGCACTCTTTCAGGGGAGCACGGCATAGGGATTGCCAAAGACAGGTTCATGGGAATGGAGTTCAACGAGGCCTCCATAGAGTTAATGCGTGGAATCAAGCGGGTCTTTGACCCCAACAATATCCTCAACCCCGGCAGTTTTCTTTGACAGCTAAAGCGGGATACCCGCAACCCAAAGATGAAATTGTAGGAGTCAGTTATCAGTTGTCAGTTGTCAGCACTGGAGGTTATTTTGAAATTTGAGGATTTGGAAGTATGGAAGAGGTCTTCACGATTATGTGCAGATTTGTATAAACATTTTCAAGATATTAAAGATTTTGCCAGGTTTCTGCAATATTCAAAAGGTTCTTGTGGAGAATTAAGAACCCAAATTTATATTGGTATTGATATTGATTATATTGAACCAGCAGTTGGCAAAAAATGGATTCAGGAAACAAAAGAACTCTCGGCGATGCTCGTAGGTCTCAGCAAATCCCTAAGGAAGATAAATTAGTATCGATATGCTTTTACTGATAACTGACAACTGATAACTGATACCATATAAAGATTTTCTTGTTTTTTGTGACAGAAAACTAAGTGATAAGGTACTAATTGAGGAATTCAGGAATTTAGGGATTGAGGAACTATGAGATAAGAGTTGGGAACTTATTTTTGCGCGAACCCTATGGTGGAAAGAAAATGATACCAAAAAATATTGCAGATGAATTTGATCAATGTATAAAATGCGGGCTTTGTCTGGCGACCTGTCCTGTTGGCAAGGAGCTTTTCTTAGAAAAGTTCACGCCGAGAGGTAAG
Source organism: Candidatus Desulfacyla euxinica (assembly GCA_014382715.1). Classification (GTDB taxonomy): domain Bacteria; phylum Desulfobacterota; class DSM-4660; order Desulfatiglandales; family Desulfatiglandaceae; genus Desulfacyla; species Desulfacyla euxinica. The sequence continues at coordinate 13,407 of JACNJD010000200.1, forward strand.
ATACAGTTGGCCAAGCACTACGCTGCGGGAGATCTGGAGATAAGCCAGCATTATCGCGACATTTTTGCGAAATGCCTCCTCTGCGGGGCTTGTTCTGTGACGTGCCCCAGTGGCGTTGAACTGAAGGAGGTTCTTGTGGGTATGCGGGAGGAAATCGTCAAGAAGAGGGGTATCCACCCGAATCTTGAGTCTGCCATTAAGTCGCTTTTTGTCAACCATAATATATCTGACGAGGAGAATAACGAGCGGGGAGACTGGCGGGATGATATAAACGAGCTTCCCGACCATATGTACGAGAGGGAACTGGCAGAGGTAGTATATTTTGTAGGCTGCGTTTCATCCTTCTTTCCTATGGTACAGTCAATTCCCCAAAATATGGCCCGTATCTTAGAGGCGGCAGATGTGGACTTTACTATTCTCTCAGGGGAAGAATGGTGCTGTGGTTTCCCGTTGATCGGCGCAGGGGCACCTGAGAAAATGGGGGAGTTAATTGAACATAATATAGAGCAGGTAAAGGGGTTGGGGGCGAGTAAGATGGTTTTCTCCTGTCCCTCCTGTTACCGGACCTGGAAAGAGTATTATAAGACCGATCTGGAGCTTTTTCATTCCACGCAATTTATCCAGAGACTGATCAAGGATGGGGATGTTCCCATGGGAGAACTGCACCAAACAGTAACCTACCACGATCCTTGCGATCTGGGGAGGAATGGGGGTATCTTTGATGCCCCCAGGGAAGTGCTCAGGTCTATCCCCGGCCTAACCCTGGTGGAATTGGAGAACAACCGTGCCCAGAGTATATGCTGTGGTGGAGGGGGCAATTTAGAGATTGCGGACCCCGATCTTTCAGCAAGTGTGGCCCGGAATAAGATAGAAGAAATCCAGCGAACCGGCGCTAAAACGCTGGTGACCTCCTGTCAGCAATGTGTCAGGACAATCAAGGGGAAGGTGAGAATAGAAAAAGTAGATCTCGACGTGTTGGACATTACGGACGTGGTGGTCCGGGCAATGTCTGATGCCTGATTCCGTAAAATACCCGCCCGCCTATCTGTCATGGGTTGTCTGGGGTTTGGGTGCTGCTTTTTATATGAGCGGCTTCTACCAGAGGGTTGCCCCGGCCGTTATGACAGATTATCTGATGGCTGATTTCAAGATTGGCGCAGCCGCTCTCGGGAATTTCTCGGCCTTCTATTTTTACAGCTATGTTTTAGTTCAGATTCCCACGGGAATTCTTACGGATTACTGGGGACCCAGGAAACTTCTGACCGTAGGTGCCTTCATCGCCGCCTTAGGGGCATTTCTCTTTGCTGTTGCCCCAAACATTTTTTTAGCCAACATTGGACGTTTATTGATAGGTGGCTCGGTGGGTGTGGCCTGGGTTGCCCTCCTTATGTTATCGATCCATTGGTTTCCCCCGCAGCGTTTTGCCCTCATGACCGGTATGGGTCTTTTCTGCGGTATTGCCGGAGCCGTGTCAGCAGGTGTGCCCTTACGGGTCCTTGTCGATCAGTTCGGCTGGAGACCGGTGATGTTAGTGTCGGCCGTTGTGTCCCTGATCATCGCTGTTTTTATCTGGATTATTGTGAGAGATGATCCCTCCGAACGGAGCTATACCAGTTTCGCTCCCGCTTCAGATGCCATCAACCATTCGCCTGCATCTTTTTTGACCGGTTTAGGGAAGGTATTTTTTTATAAGAATACCTGGCTGTTGTCGATCGCTCCGGCCGGGATCGTGGGTCCGATGCTGGCATTTTCCGGTCTGTGGGGTGTCCCGTTTCTTACCACCCATTACGGGTTGACTCCTGCAAAGAGCGCTGCCTTAACGTCAATGCTGTTGGTGGCCTGTGCTGTTGGCGGACCTCTCCTTGGGGCCTTTTCGGACAGGATAGGCAGCAGAAAACCGATTTATATGGCGTGCTGTTTTGCCGGGTGTGCCGGCTGGATTGTGATTCTATTTGTCCCGGAACTGCCTCTTTGGGTGTTGGGATTACTCATGACTGTAACAGGGTTTTCTGCCGGTGTCATGGTCCTGAGCTTTGCCTTTGTCAAAGAATCGGTTCCCCTTTCGTTAGCAGGCACTGTATCCGGGGTGTGCAACATGGGGATCATGATCGGCCCCATGGTGCTGCAGCCGGCCATGGGCTATGTCCTTGACAGTAAATGGAATGGGCTGCTGGAGAACGGGACAAGGGTCTATCATCTCGATGCGTACCAATCCGCATTTAGCCTTATGATTGCCTGGTCGGTTATATCCGCTATTCTCACATGCTTTACTACTGAGACCAACTGTCGGCAGATTGTTGAATGAGGAAAAGGAGTAAGAGAAAATGGAACTTTATAACCTGGGGAAGATCCCTTGGGAAGAAACGCAGCTCATTTACCATGCACTGGCCCATTTAGGACGTGAGGGCCTTTCCTTAGTTTCTCCGGCGAGCCCATATGTCTGTGTCGGTTTTCATCAGGATGTGAAACAGGAGGTGGATCTTGATTTTTGCAGGGCCAATCATATTCCGGTATTCAGACGCGAGGTAGGTGGGGGCGCCGTATATCTGGATGGGGATCAGCTTTTTTTTCACCTGATTCTCCACAAAGATAACCCCCAGGTCCCTAAGAAAAAAGAGGCTTTTTACAAAAAATTTCTCCAGCCCGTAATCGATGTGTATCGGAAGATCGGTATTGATGCTGAATACAAACCGGTCAATGATATCATCGCGGGGACACGCAAGATTTCCGGGACCGGCGCGGGCGAAATAGGGGACGCGGTTGTTTTTGTGGGTAATCTTATCGTGGATTTCAATTATGAAATGATGGCAAAGGTTCTTAAGGTTCCTGACGAAAAGTTCCGTGACAAGGTCCACAAGACGCTCCACGACAATCTTTCCACCATATGCCGCGAACTGGGTAGGGATGCGGCTGAGAAATGGGACGAGTCGAGATTAAATAGCATGATGGCAGAGGCTTTTCAGAGGCTTTTGGGGCCGATGACGCCCTGCCGAAAGGATAAAGAACTGGAGACAAAAATTGATGAACTGAGAGGGCGGATGTTGACTGAAACGTGGCTCCATCAGAAAGGGCGGCGAATGGAAGGTCGTGATGTCAAGATCCGGGCCGGGATAAATGTAGTACACCGGATGCATAAGGCGAAAGGCGGGCTGATGAGGGCTGATTTTGAGGTGAACGAGGGCAAGTTCGGCAGGGTCCGGCTATCCGGAGATTTTTTCTGCTTTCCAGAGGGGGCAGTTGACCAACTGGAACAAAGACTTGAAAAGAGAGCGATTGAAGAGGTGCGCGATCTGTTAGTCGCCTTTTATTCAGAAACAGGTGTTGAAACCCCCGGTATCGAGATTGATGACTGGCTGAGGGTCCTGGGGCACTGAGCGTAGGGCGCGGGGTTTGATGCCGTCTTGACAGCATCACTTCTTGTGCCGTAATATTGTGCCCACCGGTCACTGTTTTGCGCGAGCCTAAGACCGTAAACCTTCAACTGTTGAGGAGAAGCATATGCGACCATTAGATGGAATCAAGGTAATCGAGATGGCGGGTCTGGCCCCGTCGCCTTATTGCGGAATGCTGTTAGCTGACTTCGGGGCCGATGTGGTCATCGTTGACCGGCTCTTAAAAGGGGCACCCGAGATCCCAAACATTATGGGAAAGAACCCATTTAACCGTGGGAAGCGGTCCATGCGGGTTAATCTTAAAACCGAGCAGGGCATTGAAATTGTGACAAGGATGATTGGTAATTCCGATGTCCTGGTTGAACCATACAGACCGGGTGTGATGGAGAAACTTCAACTTGGACCGGATGATGCCCACGCACTGAACCCAGAACTGATCTATGCCCGCCTTACGGGCTGGGGACAGGATGGCTCCTATGCGAGTATGGCCGGACACGACATCAACTACATAGCTCTTTCGGGTGCGCTTTCACTTTTCAGGAGAAAGGGGGAGAGACCCCTCCCACCCTGCAATCTCCTCGGTGACTTTGCAGGTGGCGGGATGTTATGCGCCATGGGTATCCTGTTGGCGTTGATTGAAAGGAACAATTCAGGAAAAGGCCAGGTTGTAGATGCGGCAATGTTAGATGGGGCTACCAACCTTTCAACCCTGTTTTACGGTCTGCTGGCCCACCACCTGATGACCCTCGATATCGGGACCAACGTATTAGACAGCGGTTCCCCCTTTTACCAGACCTATGAGACCTCTGACGGCAAATTCATGGCCGTAGGTGCCATAGAGGGAAGGTTTTATGCCGAACTGCTTGCAGGCCTGGGTGTTGATCCATCAACCCTTCCGCAACAGTTCGATATGCCAAAATGGCCGGAAATGACGGAACGCTTTGCCGAGGTGTTTAAGACCAAAACCCGGGATCAATGGGCAGCTATCTTTGAAGGAAAGGATGCCTGTGTGGCGCCGGTCCTGGAACTGGATGAGGTGGAGCATCACCCACATAATAAAGAGCGAGACCTAATCATCGATATCGATGATGTGCCCCAGCCGGCGCCTGCGCCCAAGCTCTCCCGAACACCGGGCAGGGCTACGGAGGCAAAGGGTCCGAGGGGCGCAAACACAGAAGAGATATTGACGGATTTGGGATATTCGGAGGGAGAAATCAAGGGGTTTTTTGAAGGCGAGGCTGCAGAATAGACTATGAGGCTGTCCGACAGAACCTTGACAAAATCTCTCTTCATGTCATATTATTATGCCAGACTACATTTAATCCCACAATCATATGGGTATTTACCTGTTTCGGATTAAACATGAGAATATTGGTTGTTGAAGATGACAAGAAGATCGCCTCTTTTATTTTAAAGGGACTGAAAGAGGCAGGCTTTGCAGTTGATGTGGCCAATGACGGGGTTGACGGTCTTCATCTCGGACTCACCGAGCCCTATGATGCGGCTGTGGTGGATATCATGCTTCCCGGGTTAGATGGGATTTCCCTGATTGAAAGGCTCCGCACGAAAAAGATCACCACTCCGGTTATCATTCTCAGCGCAAAGCGCTCTGTGGACGACCGCGTCAAGGGTCTCCAGAGTGGGGGCGATGATTACATGACCAAGCCCTTCTCATTTTCGGAACTCCTGGCCCGGATCCATGCCCTGATCCGGAGGTCGACCCGGGAGTCAGAACCCTCTACCCTCAATGCAGGCAATCTGACCATAGACCTCCTGGCTCGCGCAGTAAAACGTGGTGACGAAGATATCAGCCTCCCATCCCGAGAATTTGCCCTTTTGGAGTATCTCATTCGAAACAAAGGCCGCATTATTTCTAAGACCTCCATCCTGGAGCATGTATATGACTACAGCTTTGACCCCCAGACTAATGTGGTGGACGTATTGGTCTGCAGGCTGCGCAACAAAGTTGATAAGGATTTTGGCCGAAAGATGATCCATACTGTCCGTGGAATGGGATATGTTCTCAAAGAAGAGCAGTAAAGTTGGGTTAACTTTCAGTCTGAAACTGAGCGTTTTATACGCCCTTTTTTTTGTCATCAGTTCAGGCGGCCTGTTCGTAGTCGCCTACTATCTTATAGATAATCTGATTGAACAGCGGGAACAGGAAATTGTCAGGGACCGTATCCAGGAGTACCGAGCATGGTTTGAGGAGGGTGGCCTCAGGGCCCTCAAGGCCCGTTTTGATGAGCAGACCGATACTGCCCGCGATATCCTCTTTGTCCGTATTGTGGGCCCGCTGAACCAGGTTTTGTTTGTCAGTATCCCCAAGGGATTCAAAGGATTTGATTACGATAAGCTGAGGCCTACTCCGCGCACTGGGAAGGATTTATGGCTTTCCATCAAGGGCCAGGCCGAGAAAGACGCCTGGACCATAGGTGTAGCACATCTGCCTGGAGGGCTTGAACTCCAGGTTGGTAAAAGCTCTACCCAGAGCCAGGCATTACTTTCCTTCTTCAGGACCGTTTTTCTAATATTCAGTGTCCCGATACTCCTGCTCGGCATTATCGGCGGCGGTCTGCTGACCTTTCGCGCGATTAGGCCGATTCGCCATCTTATTCAGACGGTCAGGGATATCCTGAAAACAGGAAAAATGAGCCTGCGCGTCCCCGTACGAAGAGAACGGGGGGAGCTGTATGAACTGGTATCTCTTTTCAATCAGATGTTAGACAGGAATGATTTGGTGATTCAGGCAATGCACAATTCCTTGGACAATGTTGCCCATGATCTGCGGACCCCCATGACACGCCTGCGAGGGGTGGCCGAGTTTGCCCTTCAGGAACCCCGGGATCAGAACGCATGCAGAGAGGCCTTAGCCGACTGCATGGAGGAATCCGAGCGGGTGCTGACCATGCTTAACGCCCTGATGGATGTGGCTGAGGCGGAAACCGGGGTCATGAGATTAGAGATGTCGGAAGTATCAGTCCCGGAGCTGATTAATTCTGTTGTTGATCTTTATGAGGTGGTGGCAGAGGAGAAGGGGATCACTGTGAATAAGGAACTCCCCGGGGAATTGCTGATTAATGCCGATCGTACCCGTTTTCAACAGGTCATTGGCAACCTCCTTGACAATGCCCTCAAGTACAGCGATCAGGGCCAGGAGATCGAGATATGCGCCTGGGAAGAAGAAGATTACGCTTTAATCTCGGTCTCTGATCAGGGAATGGGGATCCCAGCCAATGAGATCAAAAAGATCTGGGACCGTCTATACAGGGGAGATCACAGTCGTTCAAGACGTGGGCTTGGGCTGGGCCTGAGCTTTGTCCGGGCGATCGTGCATGCCCATGGGGGCGAGGTCAGTGTGGAAAGCGAGTTGAACAAAGGGTCGAAATTCAGTATCAGGCTGCCTGTGGCGCAAGCACTGATAGTTGAGAAAAAATAGAGCAGCGGGGTAATTGGATACTTGATACTTGTTGTAGCGAAGCGGAAATCCCGTCTTCAGCGGGAATGCTGGTCGAAGATCCCGTTTTTAAGCGGGGATACCGGGTACCGGATATTGGATGGTGGGCATCCAAACATCTGAAACCCAAAACCTGAAACCTTTTGTGTGAAGACCCGGATGACAAACATTTTTGGCCCTGTTTATCCCGGGTTTCGGTATAAATCGCTCAATAATAACAGAGAACAGGAGGCATAAGAGACATGGAGAAAAATGGACAAGCAGCATTGGTGACAGGGGCAAGCAGCGGGATCGGAAGGGAAACGGCGATTATGTTGGCGGAAAAGGGTTTCCAAGTCCTGGCGGCTGCACGACGCATGGACCGTCTTGTTGAACTGGCAGGTCAGGTCGAGGGAATTACACCCATGGATGTGGATCTCTCTGACCTTGATGACCTTGAAAAATTTTGTCAGCATATTTCAGGGCTATCGGAACCTGTCTCCGTGCTCATAAACAACGCCGGATACAGTTTAAGGGGTGTCCTCGAGGATGTGGTTATAGAGGCCGCTAAAAGAATGTTTCAGGTCAACGTATTTGCACTCATGCAGGTTACTCAGGCCTGTCTGCCGGGTATGCGCAAAATGAGAGGGGGGACAATTGTTAATCTGAGCTCAATGGCCGGGAAATTCGCATTCCCCGGAAGCGGACCATATGCGGCGACAAAACATGCAGTAGAGGCGATTACCGATGCCCTGCGTATAGAGGTCAGACCCTTTGGTATCAGGGTGGTGGCCATACGCCCCGGCTTTATTGCAACTGAGTTCAATGATGTGGCAACTACTGAGACCGGAGATCTTTTTGCCAGGACCGATCCTGATTATAAACCGGTATACGAGACATCCGGGAAGGGGATCGGCAGCATGTTTGCGGGTGTGACCGTACCCGGGCCTGAACTGATTGCCAAGATCATTATAGATGCAGTGCTTTCAGATTCGCCTAAAGGCATATACCATGCAGGCCTTTTCAGTGAAGAGTTCCTGGGAAATCGTGCCAGTCTTGATGATGAGGGGTTTGATGAATATATATCTGAGAAAACCGGGCTGAAAGACTTAAAGCTTTAGACGTCGACAACGGCACCTGGCCTCCTGAACGTCTGCACTAATTCCTGTTGAAGACAAGAGATTTTACGGTAACGGGAAATACCTGATCGCCAATTAGAGGTTCGCCGATATCGATCCAATCTCCTTCTTTCAGAATGAGTTCATCCAACGATAGCAAATTCGTTTTCAAACCGGTTTCGCGGCGGATAACGTTTCCCACACTGCATGCGATATCCTTTTCAAAGATCAGGATAATCGGTATCTTATTATTGATGGAGTTGGGGAGAGCTGCTTCAACGGATTTTGCAAATAACTCTAAATCGGGATAATAAGCCCTGACCGGATCCTTGAAATACAGGGCAACAATCTCGTCGCCTTCGTTTAGATCAAATCTTTGAAATGAGGCATTTACCTCTGAAATAACGTGGGCTACACTTAATTGTGGTTCTTCAATATCCACTCTGATAACAGGGACATTTTTTAGGGGAAATGAGATTTGATCATCCATGAATCCGGACGAACCGGAAATGGATAAGGAGTAAGCGCCTGCCCCTATTACAGTCGCTCTGATCTTGTTGTCGGGCTCTATGATCGGAGAGGTTAGCCCTGGCGTCAGGGAATTTATCTTATCGGCCAGCATCGGCCCCAGATCGTTGTAACTTCCATTGCCTCCATATATCAGCTCTGCGACACCGCCTGAAAATGAATACTCGTCTATTTTACCCGGAAAAATTAGATCATCCGTCAGCATCAGCTGTTTGGCCAAAGACGAGGTTGCAGGACCGGTAATTACTTCCATCAGTACTTCGGCAAACTTTGCCGCGATCCTTTCAATATCCTCCCTTGGGATCTGATCCCCAACCTTGTAATTCAATCCAATATATTCCATAACCTTCAACGCAGGTCCATCAATCCTCCAGATTATTCCCTCAGAATCTGCTGCAAGTAATCTGCCACCTATAGATACACAACTTGTAGAGAGGATTTCACCATGTTTTGATATGGCAATATTGGATGTTCCTCCGCCAATGTCACAGGAGAGTATGGTTTTGCGATATTCCTTTGATCTGGCTGTCGCCCCTGAGCCCAATGCCGTAAGAAAACTTTCAAAATTTGCCCCTGCTGTTGCAGCGACGAAATCCCCTGCACCATTGGACAGGAATTCTACGAGCTGTTTTGCATTTTTTTTCTTGGCTGTTTCTCCGGTTATAATGACTGCGCCACTCTGAATGTCTACACGATGCATTCCCGCGTGTTGATACTCTTCCTTTAGAAATTCAGACAACCTGTCCATATCGATTGTGTCGTCATCCATTAGGGGCGTATCGATAATTCGCCCCTCATAAATTATATTTCTCTCTTTGATATTAAAACGACGGGAGGGGGAATGGGGGTCTCTTTCCAATATCAGACTTGAAAAGGCTAGATGACTTGTTGAGGTTCCCACATCAACGCCAACTGAAAGTAATTCAATTCTATCTGTTTCCACTGTTGATCTCTCAAAATGCCTCACGCAAAGACGCAAAGATTTTCTTGTTTTTTGTGACAGAAAACTAGTGTCCTGTCATTTATGTGATGTCGCAACTATGGCCGTCATTCCCGCAAACGCGGGAATCCAGGGAAATCATCCTACCTCGGCGAGACTGGACTCCCGCGTTTGCGGGAGTGACGGCTTTGGAGATTTTTTACGAGACCATCAAAAGTGAAACTGGGAAAAACAGAAGAATGTTGATACCCCTTATCCAATTTCCAGTTTCAAATTTCCAGTTTCGGCATCCGATTTCCGATTCGCTAATACACCCCATTTAGACAAAAGTGTAAGCTTGTGGATGAAGGATGCCCCGTATTGCTTACATAGCAGCCTGTAAGGCCGCACCCTCTTTTTGTGCAGCAGACAGCCTCTCTGCCGCATCTTTCTTTTTATAGTTGCTCACACGGTCAGCGTTCACGTACTCCACGGCCTTTACCTCACAGAACCGTACGCACTGAGGGTCACCCCCGCAAAGGTCGCACTTGAACACCTTCCTGTCGATGATGTTGTAATTCATGGCGCCAAAAGGGCACACAGCCACACATGAACGGCAGCCGATGCAAACCTCATAATCAACCGTCACAAACCCGAGGTCTTCATCGCGGGAAAGAGCCTTCACAGGACAGACATTCATACACGGGGCATCCTCACATTGCTGGCAGGACATGGGAACATACAGCCCTTCAGACTCCCATTTCATCACCTTGATTCTACTTCTTGCCGGGTTGGAAACACCATCATGCATTACCGAACATACGAGTTCGCACAGCCGGCATCCGGTACATTTCTGGTGATTTATCATTAGGACTTTCTCCATTGATCTTCTCCTCTCGAAATGAAATCGCCCCCCGTCTTATTGAGGGGGTTGTTTCATGGAATTTTAACAAGTTAAACACAGCCGGTTTTAAAACCGTCTCAGCGGTATAATCTGCGGATTAGATCAGATGGGACGGCTCTTTATCCAATCCGAGTCTCTCTAATGTCTCTGCTGTGGGAACACCGTTCTTATCCCAGTTATGATGTTCATAAAATTCATCAATCATCTTAGTGAATTTTTCGCGATCTATGGTTGCGCCGATGATATCCGGGGCACCGCGTCTGCACGGTTCATCAAAATAGCGATGACTCAGGGTGTCCCCCTTTTTGAGGTCATCTCTTTCCAACCCTTCTCTCAGGTTGAATAACCTCTCTATATTATTGCATCTCTCAGCCACTTCCCAGATCTCTTCAGGGGTCATTTCCAATCCGGTGTTGTAATAGATCACCTTTGGCCAGTCCTCAAAATTAGGAAGGGTGGCGCCCAAAAATACTGTGTGATATTTGCAGATGCCAAGGCAGTCCACCGCCATGTAGCAGTTCTCCTGCCAGTAGACCTGCCACGGTTTTCCCTCATAAGCTGTATGTTCTGAGCTTAGGGGCCCGTCATAGGGTATTGGACTGCTGTAGATCTTCCTGAGAACCTTCTCCGGGAGATGGTACAGGTCGATGGCAGGCCGGCTCCTAAGATGGTCAGATCCCCTTGAGGCGGTGGCAATATTAAGGGCCAGGGCCGGAGTTCCCCTCTCATCAGAGTGGAGATTATTCATACCCTTGACCTGAACAAGATAATCAAAAGAATTCTTGCCTATCTTCTCGGCGGCCGGGAGTCCTCCGTCAGCGAGTGTGTCACCGAGCCAGCCCTTTCTAAAGCAGATGCGCTCGACCATTTCTAAAAGTGCTTCATCATTCCCAAACCTTAGCTCGAGACCGTCCGTATCTTTGTTAGTGAGGATGCCTAATTCGTAGAGTTCCATGGCCCATGATATTATGCTCCCGATCTCAAGATTATCGACACCAAACTGGTTAACGAGATGGTTCCCTGCAAAAACGGTCTCAGCGTTCTTACAGTCGGGTTCTCCTCCAAAGGCCCCGAGAGAGGTGTATTCCGGTCCCTCATCATATTTTCCCGCAAAGGGTCCCGAAGGGACCTTGTACTGGGCACGGCAATGGACCTGGCATCCGAAGCAGCCGGTCATATGGTATGGCCCCATGGTCTCTTCGCAGATTTCGTCAATCCGTTCCGGTTCGATATCATCTGCATTTTCGCATTGATTGTACTGAAAATTCCTGGTCCTAACGCCGCCCCAGGAGTTGGTTGCCCCCCAGATAAATGGGGTTCCCAAGGCTCCCTGGGTCTGATTTACCTTGGCGCTGGTAATCTGGTTGATGAAATGCTTGTTATGCTCGAGCGCTTCAACCGGATGGGCGATTTCTATATCCATGGAGCCCCTCGCGGCTACGGCCTTGAGGTTTTTAGATCCCATCACGCATCCCATGCCTGTTCTGCCGGCCGAGTTCTTTATGCCGGTCATTACATTGGCAAATGTCACAAGGTTTTCGCCCGCAGGACCGATAACCGCGGATTTGATGTCTTCATCACCGAGTTCTTCTCTGATGGCCCACTGTGTATCAGTAGTGGTCTTGCCCCAGAGATGCCCTGCATCACGGATTTCGATTTCCCCGTTGTGGATCCAGATATAAACAGGTTTCTCTGCCTTACCCTTTATGACCAGATGATGAAAACCGGCCCAGGCCAGTTCAGGTGCAAAAAAACCGCCCATATTTGCGCTTCCCAACATGTTGGTGAGTGGGGATTTGGCCATGACGTGTGTCCTCGCCGTTGCCGACGCGCACGTAGCCGTCAGGATACCGCCGCTTATGATAAGGGCATTGCCAGGCCCGAGAGGGTCACAGCCTTTTTCCGTATGATTCAATAATAAATACGCATCCAGACCTCTTCCGCCCAAGAATTTTTTCCTCACCTCGAGCGGGATCGGTTTGGTCTCGATGTCTCCTGTTGTGAGATCAATATATGCTATCTTTCTGTTTAATGCCATATTACTTCCCCCCCTTCTTTCCATTCTTCTTGGATGCGGCCGCTTCCAGCCTGGCCATTTTTTCCTGAGCTATTTTTCTGTTTACGTCCCATACCGGTCCCCGTATTCTGGGAAGAGTCGAATTGACCCAGAACAGACGATACTCCATGCCGCAGGTGGGACATTTGGCATGATTTGCTCCCGGAGCAGGCTGGATTCTTTCCATACAGCTCGGGTTGTGGCACCGGACCTTGCCAAAGGTCCTGGTCTTGCGCAGACTCTCTGACGCTGACAATTGCTCTTTTTCTATTGCCATATTACTCTCCTTTCCTTTGTTATAATGGTTTTATACCCTCTTGTATATGGGTGTTACTCGATGCAATGCCTCAGCATAACCGGTTTTCTTACACCGGGGACAGACTGCCAAAAGGTCGCCTAAGAGTTTTCCTTTGTCCGGGTTTTTCTGTAGATATTCAAATTCCTTTTTGGGCATCAGATACTCCCCGCAGTCATGACAGAAGACCGCGTATTTCTTATGACCGCGCTCTAACAGGAGTTCCCTCAACTCCATCATGAAAGTCTGGAATTCAACCCCGCTCGGACAGAAAAAGGTGCACTCCTGACAGGTCAAACAATACCACAAGGCCTCTTCTTCTTCAATATCATCTGGGGCTAATGACAGTCGTTCCACCACGCCTCTCGGTGAGCGCAGGTATACGTACTCCCCGTAAAAATCGAGCATGGGGCAGACCGCAGAGCATTTCCCGCACTCTAAACAAGAATTGAGATTGTTCTTTAATATACACTGCTTTATTTCAATTTTGATATCAGTTAGTTGCATGATTAGGTTAATGTGATTATGTAATGTTTTAAATGGCCTTTACGTCCTTAACTTCCCCGCTGCAAGCGGGATAAATAGGCACTTACAAAATAGTGGCGCTGACCATGGCTAAGATTTCTTCGTCGGTAAATCCCTTTAACTGAACGGCACTGCTCAGGCATGAGGCCGCACAAAGGCCGCACCCTTTGCACTCAGCCTGATTCACAGCGGCAATTCTCCGGGTGTGCTTCGGGGAGACACTGACATCGGTCCAGTCAATGGCTCCGAAAGGGCAGATCTCCACGCATCTTCCGCAGGCAGAGCACATAACCGGGTTTACCTTGGCGATAAGGGCCTCGGTCACCACCCTGCCCTGGGACATGGGAGCGGCCGCCTTGGCAGCTGCAGCATAGCCCTGAGAGATGCATTCCACTATTTCCGTGGGATAACGTGCGCATCCTGCGATAAAGATCCCGTCTGCGGGAAACTCGACCGGTCTCAGTTTCTGATGGGCCTCCATGAAAAAACCTTCATTCCCGACCGGTATTTTCATCATCCGGGAGAGCGTCTGGTTGTCCTCCGCCGGCACTAAGGGTGTGGTCAGGATAACGGCATCCGCATTTAATTCAAGCTCTCTACCCATTAGTTCATGGTACACCCTGACCTTATTGGCCTCGTTTCCAACCCCATTGATCTCAGGGAGTCGATCAACTGTGTAGCGGACAAAACGAACGCCCACCTGCATCGCTTCTTGATAGTATTCCTCGAAGACCTTTCCGAAGGCCATGATATCCCTTTGCAGGATGGTCACCTCTGCTTCAGGATCTGCTTCTTTTAGGAGAATGGCGTTTTTCATGGCCGTGATGCAGCAAAAGCGACCGCAATAGGGCATGTCATCAGTTCGGGCGCCCACGCAGTTTATCATTACAACGTCTTTCAGACCACTGTAGTCTCCCCTGTATTGCTGTTCGAACTCGAGCTGGGTCATAACATTCTTGAAGAGATGGTATCCAAACATCCCTTCGGGCTTAAGTTCATTAGCACCGACAGCGACAATGATGGTCCCTATCTTCAACTCACCGGTCCCGTCATTCTCCTTGATTGTAGCCGTAAAGTTCCCGATAAAACCTTTTACATCGATCAGCTCTGCTTGGAAATGTACGCGTATGTTATTATGCTTCAAAACAGTATTTATCAGGGGGTCTATCAGATCCGAGGTAGGGACGTTGGAAGGGAAAACCCTGTTGACATCTCTTAAAAGACCGCCTAACCGATCCCTCTTTTCCAGGAGTTCAACATGATAACCCTGGTTTGCCAAAGTCAGGGCGGCTGACAGACCGGAGATCCCTCCGCCAATGATCAACGACGACGGCAGCACTTCTGTAGAGAGGTCCTCCGCAGGAGTCAGCAGACTTACCTTGGCCACCCCCATCCGTACCAGGTCTTTGGCCTTATCGGTGGCATCATCCTGCTGGGTCATATGGACCCAGGAGCAATGCTCCCTCAGGTTGACAAATTCAAAGAGGTATTTGTTCAGCCCGGCTAACTCACAATTCTTCTTGAAAAGGGGTTCGTGGGTACGGGGGGTACACGAGGCGACTACTACCCGGTTCAGTTCCTGTTCTTCAATCTGGTTTCGTATGGAGGAGAGCCCATCTTCAGAGCAGGTGTAGAGATTCCCTTCGGTATGAACAACATCGGGGAGTGTGGCAGCATACTTCACCACCTCAGGGACATTGACCGTCCCGCCGATGTTTGTGCCACAATGGCAGATGAAAACACCTATTCTGATAGACATTGATCCATTTCCTTAAGCAAGGACTTCTGCCACTTTGGACGCGGCCGCCGACGCCCTGATCACAGAGTCGGGCACATCCATGGGAGCCTGGCAAAACCCGCATCCAAATATACCTTCTTTGGTGGTGCCAAATGGATTGCGTAACTCCTCGGGCACCGCAATAAAACCGAATTCATCTAACTCCACGCCTAATTTCTCAGCGATTGAGATATTGCTCTCTGTGGGTATAAGGGCCTGAGAGAGGATCACCATGTCAAATTCTCGTGCCTCGAGCTCCCTGTTCACCGTGTCTTCATAGTGGATGACCGGATTTTGGCTCTCCTCATTCAGGGTCACCCGGCCCGGTCTCGCACGGATATATTCCACCTTGTATTCGCTCTTGGCACGGCGTACATACTCCTGAAAGCCCTTTCCCACTGCCCGCATATCCATATAGAATATGGTAGATGTCAGCTCCGGATAATGTTCATGGGCCAGGATAGCCTCCTTTGTGGCGTGCATACAGCAGACCGCAGAGCAGTATTTCATATGCCGGATATCCCTTGACCCCACACACTGGATAAAACCGAGACGCTTGGGTTCTCTGCCATCGGAGGGACGTTGAAGATGACCGATGGTGGGGCCCGACGCACAAATCATCCTTTCAAACTGCATGGCAGTAATAACGTCCTCGATCCTTCCCCACCCATACTCTATCAGGGGAGCGACATTATAAAGATCAAACCCGGTGGCAAGGACGACCGCACCCACATTCAACGTGGTCTCCCGCTCCTTCTGGTGGAAATCCACTGCCTCTGCCTTGCATGCCTGTACGCAGGTGTAGCATTCGGAGCAAACGCCGCACGAGATGCATCTCCTGGCCTCTGCCACGGTCTCGTTTTCGCTGAAACCCAGCTGGACTTCCTTGAAATTGCTTACCCTGTTTTCGGGTTCTATTCGGGGCATCCGGGTCCTGGGGATATGTTCATAGCCGGCAGTGGGAATATCTTTGACCGGTTCCCATACCTTTCCCCGGCCCTCTTTGAGGTCAACACCACGGATGAGCCTGTCAATGGAATCAGCGGCCTGCTTGCCCGCTTCAATGGCCTCAATAACGGTCCTGGGACCGGTTACGGCATCCCCCCCGGCGAAGATGTCCGGATCATCTGTCTGCAGGGTAACGGGATCAACATTCATGGTGCCCCAGCCGGAAAGGGTGCAGCTGCATTCAGACCCCAGACAGGACCAGTCTGATTCCTGTCCGATGGCAGGGACCACACCATCCACTTCCATAATGAACTCTGATCCCTCTATGGGTACGGGACGTCTACGACCGCTTTCATCCGGCTCCCCCAATCGCATCCTGAGGCATTCAACTGCCTTGACCCTCCCATCTTCGCCAATAATACGCGTGGGGTTTGTCAGGGGATATATGGGGATACCTTCTTCCCTGCATTCCTCGATCTCCTCCTCATTGGCCGGCATTTCCTCTAAGCTGCGGCGGTAGAGGACAAAGGGCTCTTTTACACCCAGCCTTCGCGCCGTGCGGACCGTATCCATGGCTACATTACCGCCCCCTATCACGGCGATCCGGTCTCCGAGGGAAACCTCTTTCCCTAAATTCACTTCCCGGAGAAAATCCACTCCGGGATAGACCCCTTCAAGATCCTCTCCCTCAATATTCAGACTCTTACATTCGTGAGCTCCGATACCCAAAAAAATGGCCTTATATTTTTTCTCGCGGAGTTCTTTCACGGTTATGTCTTTTCCAATTTCTACACCGGTCTTGATCTCTACCCCCATATCCCGGATGATCTGGATTTCGGCATTGATGATCTCTCTCGGGAGCCGGTACTCCGGAATTCCCACCGAGAGCATCCCTCCTGTAACCGGCAGTTTCTCATAGATGGTGACCCGGTAGCCCTCCCTGGCCAGATAATAGGCGCAGGAAAGCCCTGCAGGACCGGCACCGATAATGGCGGCCTTGTCTTCTTTCTTTTCTTTGACCTGGGGGATGTAACGCGTTTCTGAATTGAGATCGAGATCAGCGACAAAGCGTTTGATAAAATCAATGGCAACTGGTTCATCCACCTGACCCCGTGTACAGACGGATTCACACGGGTGATGGCAGACCCTGCCACAGATAGCAGGAAGCGGGTTTTCCTCTTTGATGAGTTTCAACGCCTCCTGAAATCTTCCCTGAGCAATAAGGGCAACATAACCCTGGACACTGATGTGGGCAGGACATTCGGCTTTACAGGGCGCTGTTCCCCTGCGGTCGATGGCGAAGGTGGAAGGGACCGCCTGGGGGAAATATTTGTAAATTGCCCTCCTCTCCCCGAGACCGGCATTAAATTCATCAGAAACTGTTATGGGGCATCCTTCGATACATTCCCCACAGCCCACGCATTTCTCTTCGTCTATGAATCGGGCCTTTTTTATGATCTTTGCCTTAAAATCGCCTGAACTACCTGTGAGTTCCGACAGTTCAGAATAGGTGATGAGTTCTACATTTTCATGATTCGCACATTCAATCATCTTCGGGGCCAGGATACACATGGAACAGTCATTGGTGGGAAAGGTCTTGTCTAACTGGGCCATACGTCCCCCGATGCTCGGCTTTTTTTCCAACAGATAGACCTTGATGCCCATATTGGCCAGGTCTATGGATGCCTGCATGCCTGCGATCCCACCGCCGATGACGAGTGTTGCTTTCTGGGTCAAATCTACTGTCCTTTTTGTAAACTAAGAATTCAATAACTATGCGGGGCAGAAATACAAGTTCATGATACTGAACTTGCCACGCAGGCCAAAATACCATGTCCGTCAATTATGTCAAGTGAAAAATGGTTAAAAAATGCATATAATAATAGTTTGTTATGTCAATATTGACAGGATAGGGATTCATGTTGACAAATGATTATCGAGAGATATAGAATATCTAAAAAATTCAGCAGGGTGAACAATGGCGACAAAATATCAGGCTCCATCGGTAAAAAAGGCATTCCAGATATTGAAGCTCATCTCGGGGACGAACCATGGATTGGGGATCACCGAACTGGCAAATAATCTCGAAATGAGCAAGGGTACTGTTCATGGCATAATCTTTGCGCTGGAGGATTCGGGGGCTATTATAAGGGATCCTGTAACAAAAAAATATACCCTTGGTGTCACCCTCTTTGAATTAGGGAAGTTAGCCTATTCTCAAATTGACCTGATGGCCCTGGCAAGACCGGTCATGGAAGAGTTGATGGAGAGGACAGAAGAATCAGTCTATGTGGGTGTTATGAACGGGGGGCACATAACCATACTGGATATAGTTGAATCCAGCCAGGACCTCAAGATTACCTCCCCGAGAGGGACTGCCATTCCCCTTTTTGCAGGGGCCACGGGAAAAGTAATTTTGGCCTCAATGGAGAACCCGCAGGCCCTTAATATCATAACGAAAAATGGTCTCCCCAGGTTTACAGAACACACGATCACAGATCCGGTGCGTTATCTTGAAGAGGTGGAGTCTGCCAGGAAAAATGGGTATGCCACTGATTATGAGGAGTATATCTCTGGTGTGAGAGCTATTGCCTCACCTATCAGGGGGTGGAAACCCTTGATATCAGCTCTCTGGGTCGTGGGGTTTAAGACGAGCCTCAACGACCATAAAATGGAGGATCTGATACCGGCCACAAGGGAGGCGGCAGAGGAGATCAGCCGCAGGATTTCTACATTAAATTCAGTCCATCCGGCACAAGAATAACTCAGCGCTTATGCCCATGAACCGTTACGGTGAAGGGTAGGGGGGTCTTGTCCATGGGTCTTAAAACCAAAACCAAGTGTCTCATCGCTTTAATCCTCCTGGGAGTCGTGGATGCAGTGATTCCCGTTCCCATCCTTGTGGTAATACTCCTGTATGTGCTGTCTCAGAGACCGCCATGGTTCAAAGACCTTGTGCAGGAAATCTACGACAAGAAAGATTAGAATATTTTCTTCCTTATAATCCTTATCCGGATAAACCGGAATTGCGAATTTAGGAATTGAGGGATTGGGGAATTAAAAAAATCTCCTTAACGTAATCCATTAATCCCGATCTCTGAAATTTCTAATTTGGGGTGTGAAACTTCAGTTATGCCTTGACTTGGCCCGGTCTGAATCCTATTCTCAAATCCATCAACAAAACCCATTCTGAATTTTTCTAATAATTTTTTATGAGGAAGGAGAAAGTTATGAAAAATATCATTGCGTCGTTTTTCTTTTGTCTGCTGGTCGGGTTTGCTTCCCTGACCTTGGCCGCCGAGCCGGTTATCATCGGGGTATATTTCCCAATGACCGGCCCTTCCGCGGTTTACGGGCAGATCGGGTATAAGGGGCTTCAATTGGCCCAGCAGGAGCGCCCCACCGTATTGGGAAGACCGGTTCAACTCATTATGACCGATAATAAGTCTGACAAGGTGGAAAGCGCAAATGCCGTTTCCCGTTTGATCCAGAAGGAAAAGGCCGATGTGGTGATCGGAGGTCTCACATCTTCCAATACGCTCTCGGGTGGTCCGGTGGCCGAGAAGGCCAGGGTGCCAATGCTTTCCCCGTGGGCTACCAATCCGCTGGTCACCCAGAACAAGAAATACATCTTCCGGGCCTGCTTTATCGATCCTTTTCAGGGATATGTGGCTGCTAAATTTGCCCGCGAGGAGTTAAATGCCAAGACCGCTGCAGTGTTGATAGACATTACACAGGACTACTGTGTGGGTATCGCCAATTTTTTCATGAAGAACTTTAAGAAGATGGGAGGGAAGATCGTTTTCAAGGCCTATTACAACACCGGTGACATGGATTTTACCGGCCAGCTTGCCGGCATGATCGCCAAAAAACCTGATGTGATTTACTGCCCGGGATATTTTAAAGAGCTTGCTCTGATTGCCCGTCAGGCACGGGAGCAGGGTTTGAAACAGCCGATACTCTCTGGCGATGCGGCGCAGGCCGATGAGTTGATCAAGATCGGTGGAGAGGCAGTGGAAGGTCTTTCCTTTACCACGCATTTTGACGAAGAGGGGGTTGTTACCCAATCCGGCAAGAAATTCGTGGCAGCCTTTCGCAAGGCATATCCGGGCATTATCCCTGACTCGGTTTCCGCTCTTTCCTATGACACGTACAACATCCTGTTAGACGCCATTGAACGAGCCGGCAGTACTGACAAGGAAAGGGTAACTGCCGAGTTGGCCAAGACCAGAAACTTCCCCGGTGCCACCGGTGTTATGACCATGAAAAACCACGATATGATCAAGCCCGCTGTGATATTGACCGTGAAAAACGGCAAGTTCAAGTGGTTGGCCACCGTTAATCCCTAACCCGGATAAACCGGAAAAATGCCTAAAGTTGATGTTTGTTTTTTCATTCGATGTTGGACGTTCGATGTTCGATGTTCATCTTTCAAAACAACCCCGTATGGCCATAAATGCAACCTTTGAAACCCCTGCCCGCAATGGTTCGCAACGCGAGGCAGGCGGGTTTGAACCCGTAAACGGGTACGAATTATGTCTGAACTGAATCCGCAATCCGCAATCCGCAATCCGAAATACTACTCTTGACTTTCCAGCTTTTCATACAACAATTGATAAACGGGATGAGTCTCGGCACCTTGTATGGCCTGATAGCCATCGGTTATACAATGGTTTACGGTATCCTTCGGCTGATCAACTTTGCCCATGCCGACGTCATGATGATGTCGACCTATTTCGCTTTTTTCGGCATTTCCATGTTTGCTCTTCCCTGGTGGGTAGCGGCCATCATTGCCATGATACTGACCGCCCTCCTGGGCATCATGATAGATCAGGGAGCCTACCGTCCTTTGCGCCGGGCGCCGCGCATCAGCGCATTGATCACCGCCATAGGCGTCTCCTTCCTTCTGGAGAACCTTGGGCTGGTGATTTTCGGCAGCAGACCAAGGGCATTTTTCCGACCGGAGATATTCAGACCGGTTTGGCAATTCGGCGAAATCCACGTGCTCAGCCTTTCAGTCTATACCATCTGCATTACCGCGGTACTCCTGGTTTTTGTGTACATCATTATTTATCGCACCCGCATCGGTATGGCCATGAGAGCCATCTCCAGGGACATGCAGACCGTTCCTCTCATGGGGGTCGACCTTAACCGTGTTATCGCCTTTACCTTTGGCATGGGTTCGGCTCTGGCCGCTGCCGGGGGTATCTTGTGGGCCATGAAATACCCACAGATCGAGCCCCTGATGGGCATCTTTCCCGGTCTCAAAGCCTTTGTTGCGGCAGTGCTGGGTGGGATTGGGAACGTCTTTGGAGCGGTTATCGGCGGATTTATCTTAGGCGTTACCGAAATACTTCTCGTGGCCTTTTTTCCGGAGTTCTCCGGCTATCGGGATGCCCTTGCCTTCCTGCTGTTGATCTTGGTGCTCCTGTTCCGTCCAACCGGAATCATGGGTGAGGTGTTGCCGGAATGACTCCCAAGACGCGCGACCGATGGCTGACTTACCTCAGCGTCCTGGTTTTATTGGGTATCTTGGTGCTTGCCCAGGAATATGCCGATGAATACCAGGTCCGCATTCTTAATATGGTGGCCATCTACATTACCCTGGCGGTTTCATACAACCTGATAAACGGGGTCACCGGCCAGTTTTCCCTGGAACCCAACGCGTTTGTTGCATTAGGAGCCTATACGGCCTCTTTATTGACGCTCACACCTTTGGAAAAGGGGATGAGTTTTATCATCGATCCCTGCATCTGGCCCCTGTCGGTAATCAGCATCCCGTTTTTACCCGCGGTGATAATAGGGGGGCTGGTTGCGGCCTTTTTCGGTTTTTTGATGGGTTTTCCCGTTTTTCGGGTGCGGGGTGATTATCTCGCTATTGTTACCCTCGGTTTTGGCGAGGTCATCAGAGTGGTGGCCAACAACCTGCAGAGTGTGACCAACGGGCCTCTAGGCCTGAAGGGTATCGCCCTTTATACAAACCTGTGGTGGTCATGGGGGCTGGCCCTGGTCACGTTGTTTGTGATCAACCGGCTGGTCAAATCATCCTATGGCCGGGCCTTGAAGGCGATCCGCGAAAATGAATTGGCCGCAGAAAGCATGGGGATCAACGCCTTCAGACATAAGCTGTTGGCCTTTACCATGTCCGCCTTTTTTGAGGGAATGGCCGGTGCGCTCCTGGCCCACCTCATCACCACGATCAGCCCAATGCTCTTTACCTTCTTCATGACCTTCAACCTGCTCATTATCATTACCATTGGCGGGCTGGGATCCATTACCGGTTCGGTGCTGGCTGCCATTGCCTTTGCCTGGGGCTCTGAGCTTTTGAGGGCGGTGGAAGAACCCATTAACATTCTCGGTCTGTATACTATTCCCGGTATTCCGGGGATGCGCATGGTCATCTTCAGCATCATCCTCATTGTGGTTATGATCTTTGCCCGCAAGGGTTTCATGGGCCGCAGAGAATTCACCTGGCAATGGCTCTTTGACCGCATGCACAGAAAGGGGATCGGGTTATGAGCCTTCTAAAAATAAAGGGACTGACCATGCGCTTTGGCGGTCTGTTGGCCGTGACCGACTTCAACCTGAATCTGGAAAAGGGTGAGCTGGTGGGACTTATCGGACCTAACGGTGCCGGCAAGACTACCGCCTTCAACATGATCACAGGACGGTTGAAACCGACAGAAGGCTCCATGATTTTCAACGGTTTGGACATAGACGGGAAAAAACCCAGCCAGATAAACAGGCTGGGTATCGGGCGTACCTTCCAGAACATTCACCTCCTCACCGAGATGTCAGCCCTGGAAAACGTTATGATGTCTTTTCACGGTCGTCTGAAGTCCCCGTTCTGGGCCCCAATTCTTGGGTTTCCAGGTTACGCCCGTGAAGAAAGGACCATGTTGAAAGAATCTCATGATCTCCTTGAGAGGGTAGGACTCGAAGACCTGGCACAGACCGAGGCCGGCAACCTCGCCTATGGTCAGCAGCGCCGCTTGGAGATCGCCAGGGCCTTAGGCACGCATCCCAAGCTGCTTCTCCTGGACGAGCCTGCCGCGGGTATGAACCCCCGTGAAACAAATGCCCTTATGGAGTTGATTTTGACGATTCGTCGTGATTTCGATCTTACGGTGCTGCTCATTGAGCACGATATGAAATTTGTTATGGGTCTGTGCGAGCGCTTAGTGGTCTTAGATAACGGCGCTACCATCGCCAGGGGACTTCCCGTAGAGATTCAACAGAACAAGAAGGTGATTACTGCTTATCTGGGAGAGAGAAAAAGTGCTGGTCGTTGAGAATCTGAGTGTCAATTATGGCGGCGTAAGAGCCTTGAGGGGTGTCAGCCTGAAGGTGGATCAGGGGCAGATCTGCACCCTGATCGGGTCCAATGGCGCAGGAAAATCAACCACGGTGCGCGCCATATCAGGCCAGATCAAGGGGATGGGGGGCAGCATAATTAGCGGGTGCATTACTTTCGAGGACCAGGCCATAACCACCATACCTGTGCACCATATCGCCCGTTTAGGTGTGGTGCAGGTTCCGGAGGGCCGCCGAGTGTTCCCCAACCTCACAGTCAGGGAGAATCTATTCATGGGCGGCTACAACCGTTCCCGCGACTCTGGTTTTGCCTCGGATATAGAGCATATTTTTTCCCTGTTTCCCCGTTTGAAGGAGCGCTATAACCAATTAGGCGGGACCCTGTCCGGGGGCGAGCGTCAAATGCTGGCCATTGGTCGTGCCATCATGGCCAAACCCAAGCTGATTATGATGGATGAGCCATCCCTCGGTCTTGCCCCCAACGTGGTGGATGAGGTCTTTGATATCATCCAGGATATCAACAGTGCGGGCACCACCATTCTTTTGATTGAGCAGAATGCCATGGCTGCCCTCAGTGTGTCTGACTATGGCTATGTGCTGGAAACCGGTGAGATCCGCATGGAGGGCCCCGGAAAGGAACTCCTGGATGATGAGCGGGTCATAAACGCCTATCTCGGATAGAGAACCAGGAGTGCCTAAAGTGATCTAAAATGCCTAAAGTGACTAAAGTTAAAGGCATCATCTCAATAAACCGGGGGAACGGCAGTAATGGCTCAATATCATCTGGTCAAGGTTTTACAAAAGGTTGACGCTGGATTTCCAGTTTCCAATTTCCAGTTTCAAGTTTCAGCTTTCAATGTGTTATAAAGCTCGTAGGCCTTTTCCGGCTTTTCACGGTCGTGAACCACTGCCCGGACAGCTTGAATCATGGCTATAGGGTCTCCTGCCTGAAAGATGTTACGACCCATATCTACCCCTGAAGCCCCTTGATCAGTGGCCTGGTAAGCCATTATAAGGGCCTCGAGTTCAGGTAACTTCTTTCCGCCGGCAAGCACTATGGGCACCGGACAGGTTGAGGCTACCTGCTCGAAGTTTTTGCAGAAGTAGGTCTTTACAACATGGGCGCCGTTTTCGGCACAGACACGGGATGCCATGGACAGGTATCGGGCGTCCCGGGCCATGTCCTTGCCCACCGCGGTCACACCGAGAGTAGGAATGCCGTAGCGGGTCCCCATGTCCACCGCCCTTGTCAGGTTGCGGATGGTTATTGCTTCGAATTTGTCGCCCACGGCCACCATAACGGCAAGGAGTGAGGCATTGAGACGGACGGCCTCCTCGATATCCATGACGCACTCATCATTCAATTCGGTCAGAACCGTGCTCCCTGCCGAATAGCGCAAGGATACCGGCTTACCCGCTGTTGGCGGCACGAGTGTACGCAGGGCGCCACGGGTACACATGATACAATCGGCGTATTCGATCAGCGGCAGAATGGTCAAATCCATCCGTTCAAGTCCCGATGTGGGCCCCATGATATAACCGTGGTCAAAGGCCAGCATCACGGTTCGACCAGATACCGGGCTGAATATGCGCGCCAGCCGGTCCTTCATTCCCCATCCTAAGGAATTGGAGCCTTTTAGGAAAAACCCTTCCGTTTTTTGGGCGATCTGGGTGTTATACTGACTCGCTTCCTTTATTTCATCCATGTCGGGCATCGATTTTTCTCCTTTCAAAACAAAATGTCACTGTTACGTCCGATTTCCTCATAAATGTTGAAACATCATTATCCATCCTGTGATCTCACTACGTCATCCTGTCCTATCTTGGCGCGATTCTCACGATTTATTTACCATATGAAACTAAGGTTGTCACACCAAAATTGACGAACTCGTGAAAAGTCACTGCCCCGTTTTCGTCATTTCCCCGAGCCCTTAGTCAAATTTCACATCAGCGGACGTCAAATAGACCTTTACGTTTTTTGCTGCGAGTACATCCTCTTCCCGTTCTCTCTCAAACTCGTGGGCGGCCTCCGGGTTGTCCATGAGTTGTTTCAGCCTTAAATCAAGTTTTCTTTTTCTTGACTTGCTGATAATACCGTCTAAATGAATTGCATAGGGGGCCTTTGCGTTGTCTGTTGTGGCCTGGGAAAGCTCAAAAAAAATGTTTTTCCCATAAATGATGTCGAGATAATTCTTACCTTCAAGATATATGGCCGAATCGTATTCCGGATATCTACCGGTATTGTTATTTTGCAGTCTAACGACTTGTGATTCAAACAGAAAATTAACGATCTTTTTATCCGGAAGCGGCTCTCCTGACAGGTCCACGTCCTGAACCTGTTTCATGGCATTGATGATGGATAATTCTACTTTGGTGGGCTCGAAAAGCAGGTAATTAAAAAAAGCCGTTAATGGACCGTACTGGTTTGAAAAGGGAATGGATTTGGTGAAGGCCTTCTTTGTCTGGTCTTCCCAGAATTTTACCAGATTCTCTTTATAATCAAAATAGACCCGAATCCCTGTTTGGTTTTCATAGGCCTTTACATCCGACAGGATCTCTCGAAATTCTTCTGTGACAAACCGCTCCTTTTGGAGGCGAAACCGCTCATGTATCCGTGTTGCAACGGCCTGCATCATCTCTTTGTACTCGGCCGTGTGTTTGCCATAGATAAATAGCGCAAATGTGCTCCACAGATCTTTTCCAACAGGTTCTTCCAGGCTGAAGATTGAAAGGTAGCTCTTGCCTACCTTCTTCATCTCCAGGGTGGTAACCATCTTGGTCTTCACAGCGGCCTGCAGGTCCATATTAACATCATAGGAAAGCCTGATGCTTTTAATGTCTCTAAAGGACCTGCCGGAGAGCATTTTCAAGAATAGCTCGCCTACTTCTCTGGATTTATCCCACTGGGAAGATAAGGGTTCATCTATCTCTGCCCCAACAGATACGGGCGTTTGAAACGTCATGAGAAGAGAAAAAAACGCCCCACACAAGAGCGAACGTGATACGGTTCTGGGAAAAATCATCAGCATAGTCATTCGACCTACGGGGAATCAACCTCGAAATATGATTTTGATAGCTGCGCGTCGAATTTGAACGATTCATTAAAAATCTCAAGTAACTTGATGTTTTGCTTGCCCATCATAATGCAGTTTCCAATAATGGCATAAAATAGAATGCTGAGCCGCGTTTTAGATGTGTCGTTTCGTATCCTTTCGATCTGATTTTGATTGAATTGATCCGCCAACTCCCTCATGTACTGGTATTGATCGACTATATTTTGATAATCCACAATCTCTTTAGTTTTGAAGGAGGTTTCTGACATTAGGATGATATCAAGGATACATATCTTGATCTGTTTGAGCTCTTCAATTTGGATGTCCAAAAGCCCCCTATGTTTATTACCGATATGTTTGTATGAACGAACAATGGTATCCCTGTGGCCATCGGATATTTTTTGCAGCCGTCTGATGGTCTGGGCGTATTTATAGGATATGCTTACATCTTCCTTTTGAAGCAGGCGTAATACTTTGAAAATATTGGCCATTATGATGTTGGTCCAAAGCTGAATCTGTCGCACCTTTTTTCTTTGTCTTTTTAACTGATCGATATCCTGCTCGAATAACGCATCAAACGACACATCAAAAGATTCACGGATCGCTT
Organism: Candidatus Desulfacyla euxinica; assembly: GCA_014382715.1. Lineage (GTDB taxonomy): Bacteria > Desulfobacterota > DSM-4660 > Desulfatiglandales > Desulfatiglandaceae > Desulfacyla > Desulfacyla euxinica. Next base: position 40,279 of record JACNJD010000200.1, read on the forward strand.
TCAAAAGATACGCCAGATGATCAAATGTGTTAGAGACTGACATGTGAGGGTCACGGATCTTCTTCAAATTAAAAATCTTTGCCTCTTCTGTTTCCTTAACACGACCCTTGTGCTGCTTCTGGTTCTTCCAAATCATTCCTCCGGCAAAAAGCACAAGAGCAATAAAGCCCGGTACCTTAAAATAGTGGATAATATTCGCAAAGATAAATGAGACCATAAAGGCAATCAATGCTGTCAAAAACCATCCGCCGATCACCGTCAGGACTCCGGTAACACGGTAAACCGCACTTTCCCTACCCCATGCCTGGTCAGAGAACGATGTTCCCATGGCCACCATGAAGGTTACATATGTTGTTGATAAAGGGAGTTTCATGGATGTGGCAAAGGACACCACGGCACTGGCAACCATCAGATTTACGGATGCCCGGATTAAATCAAAAGAAGGCTGGTTGTCGCGCACTGCAACGGTCTTGTCAATATGGGGATCGATTCGTCTTCCGATCGCTTTCCTGATATCACGAGGGACAATATTTCTTAGGGAACCAAAAAAAGAATCCGCCATCCTGACAATGGTGCGTGAGAGCCATATGGATTCAAAACGCTCCGTCCCTTCCTCTTGTTGTCCCAGATGGATTTCCGTTTCGGTAACCGTCCGGGCTTTCTTGGATAACCAGAGGGTAATCACCATGATGGCACCCGCCAAAAGCAGGAGACCGGTCTGGGACTGTACCTTTTTGCTCAGGGCGCTCATGGTAATATTTAGCGGATCACTCGAAGCTGCTGCCGTGGTATAGGCATTCAGACCGGCCAGGGGAACACCGATGAAGTTTACCAGATCGTTGGCGGCAAATGCCATTGCCAACGCGAAAGTGCCCACAAGAACAATTGGTTTTAAAATGTTTACGCGGAAAAAAGATATTAAGATTTGTAGACAGGCGGCTGAAATGATGAATATGGAAATCAGAAGAAACAGGGAGTTGGTCTTGATCCATTCGATTGCCTCGGGTGTCATAAAAGAGGTTCCTTTAGCCCCTTTTACCAGGATAAAAAAGGTAATGGTTGCCATGGCAACCCCGCCCCACAGCGACCCATAACGTCTGAGCCTCTTCTCATAATCAAATGTAAAGATCAAACGGGTGAAAAATTGAACCAGAGCACCGCAGAAAAAGGCTACGGCAATTGACAGGAGAATACCAGATACAATCATCAGGGCCTTGGCTGTATTTATATATTCCCCCAATCCCGCAAGACCGCCGTTCGTCTGCATTACCTTGATTGCCGAGACCGCTACGGCAGCACCCAAAAGCTCAAAGACAATGGATACCGTGGTAGATGTGGGTAAGCCATAGGTGTTGAAAAGATCCAAAAGGAGAATATCCGTCAGCATTACCGCCATAAAGATCGTAATGAGTTCGGGCATGGTAAAAAACTGGGGATGAAATATCCCCTTCCTTGCGACCTCCATCATCCCGCCGGAAAAGGTAACACCTGCAAGAATCCCCAATCCTGCAATAACCATGATTACAACGTAGGGCGCCACCTTTGAACCGATTGCGGAATTCAGAAAATTGACTGCGTCGTTACTGACGCCCACAATTAAATCCAAAACAGCGAAAAGCAATAAGACAATAACCGCCACGAAAAAGATTTCAATACTCATAGTTTCTTTTCATCTCATCAAAGGTACTCGACTGCAAAGGTTTATAAACCTAAAAAATGACTAATGTTATAAGAAAAGTCAAGAAAAGTCTCTACCAAACCTTGACTCTTTTTTTTTGATCTGCGAATTTGACATGAGAATCCAGGCCAAAGGACCAGGATTTCGGTATCCCTCTCCTGCCGGACAGGTGAAACCTAATGGATTTGAACTTTTGGGAAATTCACAGGAACCTAAACAAATGATGAACGGTGATTATCCAGGCCGCATTCTACTCGGCCAATACAGTAATCGTCTAAAAAAACATATAAAGGATTTAATCGATCGGTTTTATGCCTTCGATGAAGCGGCGAGCCCTGCTATCCCTTATATTTCGGCGTGGGAGGAAAAGGGGGATGTTATCTGGTATGAATTTATCAGCAAGCGTTTCATAGAGGTTCTCGATTCTACATATGTCGAGGCACCCAAGTCTTTTCGTAAAAACATCATTGAACGACACGTTTATAAATATCACGATGCAGGAAGTCCCGTCAGGCAAGAGGTTATCAGCAGGGAGGAGTTGAAAAAATATAGAACAGGCTTGAGAGACGAGGTTAAAAAAAGGAGATTTGTAGAGGCCGTTTACAAGATCGCGCCTGAAAAAGGAAAGCCTTTTTGGGTAAAAGACCTGGCAAGCGTGGAATCATTTGAAGAGGACGGGATCTATATTTCCCTGGGGTGCCTTACCATTATTACCAAAGAAATGGAGGCAGAGGAACATCTCACCAAAACCAAAGACGCCTTAAGAAAAAGCGAAGAAAAGTTCCGTGAAATGGCGATTCACGACAATCTGACCGGGCTTTATAACACGAGACACCTTTATCAGGCCCTGTCTGAATTGATCTCGGAGGGTCTTGTCAGTAAGAAGACTTTTTCACTGATTTTCATGGATATTGATGATTTCAAGCAGGTGGTCGACACTCACGGGCACCTGAAGGCCAGTCAGACACTTCAAGAGTTTGCCTCGACACTTCAAGAAACCCTGCAGGAACCGGCCTATGCAGTGTCCTATGGCGGCGATGAATTCGTTATTGTCCTGCCGGGTCTAAAAAAGCGTCAGGCCCTTCATATGGCAGAGAAGGTCCGCTCCCGGATAGGAGAAACTCTCTACCTCCGCGATGAAGGATTAAGGGTAAGTCTGACAGCAAGCTTCGGTGTCTCCACCTTTCCTGACGATGCAACCAGTCTGTCCGAAATGCTGGCCCTGGCAGACCAGGCCATGTTCTACGTGAAGGAAAGGGGAAAGAACTCCGTAAGCGGAATTACACTTGGAAAACAGTAAATCTGGCTGCCGGTGCGAGTAGATGAGAAAACCGGCGAATGCCACGTCCATTAACCCGGGATCAGGCTACGCGTGGTGGCGCTACTTGAGCGCCGCGGCTAATGGTGGGACCACCTGCTTTTTTCTCGACATGATCCCCGGCAGCTCCAGGAGTCCGGAATCATTCGGCGATACGCCGAAGACATGGGCAGCCAGGCCCAGGCCTTTTTCATCATTCACCAACAAAAGGCTCCGTTCCTCCAAAATGTCGGTCAGCACTATCACCGCCATGAACAGGCCGGATTCTTTTGCCGCTTTCTTGAGTTCGTCCTGCAATACCTCTACCTTGGGCATGGATTTCTCGATTTCCGTCAACTCCGTCTGCCCGATGCCGATCTCTTTGTCGCCAAAACGGTAAATCTTCCAGTCATGATGCACCCACCAGCGGGGTGGCGGCGGCGGAAAGGGAAGGCGTGCGTGAAACATGCCGTGGGCCAGTTCCTCCATATCTTCACCTGCTTTTTCGGCTAACCATTGGGCCGCTTTTCGGTCTCGTGCGGTCGTCGTGGGAGAACGAAACTCTACTGTGTCGGAAAGGATGGCCCCGAGCATGGCCCCTGCAAGGGGCTGTGTGAGCGGCGCATTATGGCGCTGATAGAGTTCGGCGATCAATGTACAGGTGCATCCCAGAGGGTCCACCATTATTCGAAGAGGCATCAGGGTGCGCAGGCCGCCCAGGTTATGATGGTCGATGATGGCCAGTATTTCACTTTCCGAAACCCCTGCAGCGGCCTGGTCCGGATGGTTGTGGTCTGTAAGGATCACCCGCCTGCGGTTCTGTCCGGCCAGGTGACGGCGCAACAGGAGGCCGCTTAATATTCCACTCTTGTTGACTGCAGGCAGCGCCGCCATACCATACTGGCGAAGCTGATCAAATGCATCTGTTAACAGATCGCCCTCTCGAACGAGGGGTGGTTTTTCGTCCATTGCGCAGGTGATCGGCAGACTTTGTTGGATCAGTTGGGCAGCGGCAAAAGTAGGTTTTCGGGTGCGGAGAATAACCACGTTACTGGATTTCGCCTTTGCCAGGACCTCATTGCATACTGGTGCGTCATCAGTCGTCACGAGACAGCCAGCCCCCGCATGTATGGCGGCGCGTTGCACATCCGGTTGATCACCCACGATCACCAGATCCCCTAAACCGACCCGTTTTGGTACATGGGCTTCAGAAAAGGTGGCTATGCAGACGCGGCCGCAAACCACTACGGTGTCATCCCCGGAAATCAGATCGGCTTCCAGGGTGCGGCGTAGCAGGGCCAGGGGCAGGTCCACCCGCCGAGGTAACTGCAGTTCCGCAAGGTAACGGTCCGCCAGCTTTTCTAGGGCCAGCATGCCCATGAGACGTCTTCCATGGTCCACCACCGGTAAGGCCCCCAGGCCGTGACGCTGCATGAGCAGTCCCCCCTCCCGCAGGGTTTGATCGGCATGAAGTGTCGGCGCATTGTTCACCATCACATCCCTCACCCTGAGGTAAACATCCTCGATGGTCCGGGGGGGTTGAAGACCGAGATGAGCCAGCAGCCACGCGGTTTCCCGGTTCAGCTCGTCCAGATGGCAGGCGACCGCCTTTTCTCCGGTCCGCCAGGTATGAAAAGCGGCATAGCCGAGGGCCGAACAGACCGCGTCCGTATCCGGATCGTGGTGACCGACCACCAACACTTCGTCAATAATGGATGGCGTCATTTTGTTTCCCCTTTAGTTGCATATTTTCTGAAAATCTGTATTGGGAAGCATCTCCCGGTCCTGTGATGCCACTTGAATAGACCCTGTGATGATGGAGGATATCAAAAACACCGAAAAATTAGAAGCTTTTTCAGATCTCCCAGGTGGGATGGGGACACACAAGATCCGGCAAGAGGGTAGGGGGCAAAAAATGCTTGACAGTAACAGAAGAAAGGGAAAGCATGTTTCTCGAAAGACACGACGGGATAGAGGGTAAAGGGTATGGTTTCGGAAACAGTTAGGAAAATAGAAGGTCTGCTGTCGGAAGCAGTGGATCTTCAGAAAGATTGCGTGAAACGGATATGTGTCGAATGTGAATCTCCCTGCTGCTCAAGGGTTCATTATCTGTTTAATGAGAAGGATATACTCTTCCTGAAACTGTCCGGACGAAAGTCCAGATGGAGAAGAGAATTATTTACCAGGAAAGGGTGCTGGTTCGTAGGTGACCAGGGATGTACTCTTGATCCGGGATCCAGGCCGTTTATATGTCACACCTATATCTGTGATAATTTAAAAATGGATATGATCAGATGTGACTCAGGGCTCCCGGCTCTTTTGGAGGGGAAGTTCAAGATCATTGGTGAAATGCGAAGTCAACTATGGGCAGAATATCTCGACGAAAAAATCTAATCGGAAACGATAGAAATTTATTCCTTTCGATCATCTGCTATCCTTCGACTTGAACCGGCCTTCTTTGGCCAACGCGATGAAATGCGCCACATCGATCTCCTTAGGGCAAACAAAGGAACACGCCTTGGAGGTGTGGCAGCGGTAAATGCCTTTCTCACTATAGAGAGTATCAAGTCTTTCTTTCCTGGCTGTTTCGCGGGGATCCATTAACCTGACAATGCTGGCCATGACCGCATTTGGGCCTAAAAAACCTTTGTGGCTGCTGATGCAGACAGTGGCACAGCAGAAGCAATTAATGCAACGGGTCGCGTCTACATAGCGTTCTAAATTGCGCGGGAAAATCTGATAATCGTTTCCTTGACTGGGGTTTTTGGCTGGCTCGATGATATAGGGTTTGGCCTCGTTTACTCTCTCATAGGCCTTCTCCAGGTCAACAATAAGATCCCGCACCACGGGCGCTATGGTGATCGGCTCAATATGGAAAATGGTGGTGTGGAACTGATTTACGGCGTTTTCAACGAGAAGCTCGCAGGCAAGTAAAGGTTTTCCATTTACTTTGACAGCACAGGTACCGCACTGTGCATGTTCACAGGAAGAATTCCAGGCCAGGCTGGCATCCAGCTCATTATTGATCTTCCGAAAAAGGTCGGTAAATCGCAGGATCCTCCCTACTTCCAACACATAATCCTGCACCCACGATTCCTTGGTATCGGGATTATACCGTTTGATTTTCAAGGTTAATTTGTAGTTTGAGTCCATGTCTATCCTCCACCCGAGCCGGGCCAGCGCTGTCAGTATTTTCTTTCGATCATCCCGAATTTTTCGTAATGTTCCTGCCTCTCTTCGTAGATACTCATGTCAATCGGGCGTTGGCCCAGTTCCACTTGGCCCGGTTCAGTCATGAAGGCCAGTGTATGATAGTTGAACTGATCCTTTCTCTCTGGGAAATCCTCTCGAAAATGTCCACCCCTGGATTCCCTCCTGTTTAGTGCCCCGTGGGCGATGAACGTGGAAACCGAAAGAAGATTATGCAGCTCCCAGCGTTGGATGAGTTCCTGATTCATTGAGAGGCTTTTGCTGGAAAGGGTGGCCTCCCCAGCCCGCTCTTTAAGCTCCTCCAATACTTCAATGGCCAGGCCTATGCCATCTTCTGTCCGGAAAACACCAACCTTTTCGGTCATGAGCATCCGCATCTCCTCCCGGATTTGTCCCGGATTGTCCCGGCCTTTCTGTTCCATAAATTTCGAGAACAGAGAGAAAGTCATATCACCGGCGTTTTTTGGTAGTTCAGGACGTTCATTCCCGAGACTTGCAACACCCTTTTCTCCTGCAACTTTCCCCATCGTAATCAATTCGAGGATTGAATTGGTGCCGAGACGATTAAAACCATGGAAACTTGCGGCTGCACATTCTCCCACGGCAAACAGGCCGTGGATCAGCTCATCGTTGCTTTTCTGGACTTCCCCAAACTCATTGGTGGGGATCCCCCCCATCTGATAATGATTGCTGGGTCGAACCGGACACAGATCTTTTTTTGGGTCGAGGTTGACAAACCTCCTGAAAAAACTTGAAACCTCCGGTATCTGAACGTCATGGATATAGTCCGATAGGTGCCGCAGGTCGATCCACACATGCTCAATATCGTGATCGGGATTCAGGATGCCCCTTCCTTCACGAATTTCGGTTTCTATTGCCCGCGCTACAAGATCGCGGGGGGCGAGTTCTTTCATCTTTGGTGCATAACGCTCCATGAAGGGTTCCAGGTCCTTGTTACGTAATATCCCGCCCACCGATCTTAGGGTCTCGCTGGCAAGGATACCGGGACCAACGATTCCTGTGGGATGGAATTGTATGGCCTCGGGGTCCATGACGGGTAGCCCGGCCTGGATAGTAATTGCGAGTCCGTCTCCGGTATTCTGTCGACAGTTTGTGGTTACCTTGAAGACCTGACCGTTGCCCCCCGTGGCCAGGACCGTTGCCTTGGCCAGGACAGCGACAAATTCCCCATCCTTTTGCCTGAAGATAATGGCCCCCACGCAGTTATCTCCCTTGAACACCAGTTCTGTGGCAATCGCCTGATTTATGAAAGATGTACCTCCCTTCAGGGCCTCTCCCCATACGTTGTCCATAATCCCTTTTCCTGTGCGGTCCGCTTCAAATACGCATCGGAATGCGGATGTCTCACCGAAATTAAGGGTGTGTCCGCCGAAGGTCCTCTTGCTGACGCGTCCGTTTTCATCCCTGCTCAGATGCATGCCATGATTTTCCATCCACACGGTCTGTTCCCATCCGGACTCGACGATTTTTCTGATGATATTCTGGTCAGCGCTGCAGTCAGAACCTTTCCAGGTGTCGAACATGTGGTAGATAGGTTTATCGACCGGGTCCTGGGGATCCACAGCCGCCATGCCCCCCTGGGCTGTCTGTGTGTGAGATTTCTGGGGATGTGCCACTTTTGTGACAGCCACAATATTCGTTCCCGGTCTCTTCTCCAGGATCTCTGCTGCGCATCGAAGACCGGCACCTCCTGCACCAACAATCAGGACATCGCAATGTATCGTCGATGAAATTTTAAATTTACTTGTCATACCTAAGTTTTCCTTTTAAAGATGACTCGTGCCTGAACAGCGTTTTCGTTCAGGCACTAAACAGTCAGTATCAATCGAATGCCAATCCAGGCAAAGATAATGGTAATGAAGGCCACAACGCAAACCAATCCTTTTCTCAGGATTCGAGAGGATAGATACTCACTCAATACGGAAAACAGCCCGTAACCCCCATGATAAAGGGCTGCCACGGCCAATATTAAGTCAACCGCCTTGATAAACCAGTTCTGCATCCTTTCTATTACGACACTTGCTTCCATAGCCACGGAGGGATTGAGGTGCATAAACAGCAGATGTGCCGGCACCAGGACCAGCAGGAATGCTCCGCTGATTCTCTGAAGCTTCCAGAAGATGGAATGTTCGCTGTGCCAAAGCTTCCGGGCCACCCCATATCCGCAAATTAATGCCGTAAGGAGCATGAGCAGCCAAAAGAAAAATGGGGATGCGCTCTGGTTCCCCATGATCATAAACAAGCCCACGAGCCCTATATAGATTACAGAGAGCCCGATCATCCAGCGAACCATGGTCTCATCATTTCGTTTTCCAAAAACCTCGTACAGGATAAGTCTGCCGCCGTTAAAGGCATGAAAAATAACAGGTAGAGATAGAATCCATTGCAGGAACACAAGAATAAAGTACCTGAAAATCTTCATGTTCCCATCATAGGTACTGGGGGTATACAAGAAGGCCAGGAAATAGATGTGAAGCCAGAGCCAGATCACCAATAAGAGACCTGCAATCCTGTTACACCAGGATATTACATAATGCCAGCCCCTTGTCCTGGCATAGAATGATAGAACTGGCAGCCTTTCCAGCAACGACAAAACAGGTGATTCAGCTCCTGCTTTTGCCATGTTAGTGTTCATGGTTATTCCCTCGATATAATGGCATAGTTTCCCAGAACAGTATTGGCCCCTATGCAAAGGTCCCTAACACGCCCGGTAATCTCTGGATCTGAAATTTCTCTGATCTCCATATTCCCTTCCTGGCTGTTTCAGTTCCGGCAATCTGGTTCTTTTTTTCAGAAAGCGACATATCTCTGTCTGAACGACAAGGAAACTTATCACCACATCCACACGATCGGGCCGGTTACCGGGGACAAAGAGGGCCGTCCTTATGGGTCCAAAGTCCATGATGTTATCCCTCCATGTCGAGTTCTTTTTCAATACGTTTCAGGAAATTTCTCATATATTCCAGCCTTGACCGCCCAAATTCACCCGCCTTTTCAGTGTGAAAGGTGTCCTCTACCTTGGCCAATAGTGAACGAAGATAATCGGGGAAGTTACTGACCTTTCCATTAAAAGAGCCGTCATTCAGCCCGCGCACTACCGCACGGATTATTCCGATGGCCCCTATATATTCGAGGGCATCGGCATCTTGGCCCACTTTTGCCTCCGTGGTCTCCGGATCGGGCGCTCCGCCGTAACGGCTATGGGCCTCGAGAACGTGGAGAGCGGCATCAATTTTTTCTTCTGCAAAGCCCGCCTCTTTTAAGATCTCTTTGGCCCTGGGACGTCCAACCCTGTAATGCTGTTTCCTGTTGATGACCACGCCCACATCGTGGAGCAGTGCACCTGCTAACAGGATTTCCATATCTGCCCCTGCATCAGGCCCGAGCTGTTGGCACCAGGTGGTCATTCTTTCAATATGATCGGTGCTGGCAACCGGCTCTTCAGAAAGATCGGACTTGACATGGGTCCATATTTTTTTCTGAATCTCCGTTAGTTCCATATCCATAAATCCTCCCTCGAAGGCATCCCCTGTTTCAGTATTTCAACTATGACCTCTCCTGCTAACCTGGCCCCGGCACTGATGACGGTCTTGTCCCGGTCTTTCTACGGGGGCCTGTCTCATTCCCAGCTCCAGGAGCCACTGGTATGGGATCAAATCGATGTTAGTTGACATCGCCTCTATCCATTAAACACGGTTCCTTGCTTTACTGTCCTCGGATATCTTTCTATTCATCTTTTCAACCAGGCTGCCCCTGTTTGGCCGCCAAATATGATTTCTTGGAGCATAATGGGGAAAAATACTGGATGTTCGGAGAAAAATGCACTATCCCGCCGCAGGCAGCAGGGTATCATCAAAAGCATTTGGCATTTGCGGGTTTTTGTCTGCAGGGCCTATATCTTCCGATTTTTCTGAGAATTAGCAGATGAAAGTCGAACTATAGGTTAAAATAAAAAAAAGGGCAACTTTTCAGGCACCCAACATGTTAGGACTGCCAGATGTTGGCCTCCAATGTACAGCTTGCACGTAAATTGGAAGAAATGGAAATGAAATATGACGAAAGGTTCAGGATCGTCTTTGAGGGCATTGAGCAACTCATGACACCACCCGAAAGGCCTATGAAGCGGATAGGCTTTGAAGTCAAAGAACCCAAAGGCCGATATGGCAAAAGGACCGGGGAAAAGAGGGGATGATCACTGAAATCACGCAACTTGTTGTAGCGAAGTGGAAATCCCGCTTCAGCGGGATAACCAGTATCCCCGCTTAAAAACAGGATCTTCGACAAGCATCCAGTATCAACCCCAAAAGAGGATTTAAAATGGTTTGTGAGCGTCCAAAACCCCGTTACTCTGAACAGATGGAGAGCGGGGTTTTGTGTTTGTGGCCCAGCTTAGTAGTTAAAGGTAAGTCAATCAAAGATTTGACCCCCTAATCTTCCCTTTCAATAAAGGAGTTCTGTGGGAGTCCAAAGCCTCCACTTCAAAAAGCTTGACAAAATATACTGGCGTGATATTCTCTATTCGCGAATTGCGAAAGGAGAATACTCATGGTCCTCAAGCCTCAAGATATCTTGGTCTTATTAAAGCTAATCTCTGTCGGGAAAAAAACTGGTCTTACAACATCTTGTCCGTATCGCTTGGTATGAGTCCCTCAGAGGTCCACGCCGCAGTGAGGCGTTCTCTGGCCGCTGGCCTTGCTGTGAGGTATGACGATACCATTTTCCCAAATATTCGCAATCTTGAAGAGTTTTTGATTCACGGGTTAAAATATGTTTTTGTCCCCGACAGAGGCGAGCTGAGCAGGGGAATTCCGACCCTCTACGCAGCTGACCCCTTAAGAGGCAAATATTCCGATACAGATGAACCGCCACCGGTTTGGCCTGACCCAACCGGAATCGTCCGCGGGATGGCATTTTCACCGCTGTACAGATCGGCTCCAAAAGCAGCCCGCGAGGATCAGGCGCTATATGAGTTGCTCGTATTAATCGATGCGCTGCGAGGAGGTCGCGCCCGGGAACGCGAAGCGGCTGCGGCAGAAATAAAAAATCGATTAGAAGCATATGAAAAGTCCAAATCTTGACATTTTAATAGCTGCGGTTCGCCTTTTAGGATCGATAGCCGATGAGATGGTGTTTGTTGGCGGTTGTGCGACCGGTTTGCTGCTGACTGATCCTGCCGCCCCATCGATACGGGTTACCGAAGATGTCGATGCAATCGTCGAAGCAACGACTTTAAGGAAGTATTATCATTTGGCGGACGGTCTTCGTAAACGCGGTTTTATCGAAGATATGACTCCAGAGGCACCTATCTGCCGGTGGAGAGCAAAGGGTGTTGTTCTGGATGTTATGCCGACGAATCCGGAAATCCTTGGTTTTGGAAATAGATGGTTTGGTCCTGCAGCGGTGGAGGCGGTTCACATCGAACTGTATTCAGGCAGGCTGATTTGTATGGTGTGGAGACACGAGTACTTGTTCAAGCTGTAAAGCGAAATATGGATAGATTTCCTGAGGACTTTATGTTCCAGTTGACAGACAGAGAATTTGCCAACTTGAAATCACAAATTGTGATTTCAAGTTGGGGCGGCAGTCGCAGGGCTAAGCCATACGCCTTTACCGAACAAGGTGTGGCAATGCTATCGAGCGTATTAAGAAGCAAACGTGCCATTAAGGTAAACATAGCAATAATGCGCGCTTTTGTAAAACTACGCCAATTGATGACTTCTAACCTTGAGCTTGCTCGTAAATTGGAAGAAATGGAAATAAAATACGATGAGCAATTTAAGATCGTCTTTGAAGCTATTAGCCAACTTATGACACCATCTGAACGGCCCCGAAAGAAGATCGGGTTTGAGGTGAAAGAACCTAAAGGCCGCTATGGGAAACGAGCCAGGAAAAAACATTCATGACTCCGAAAACAAAAAAAAACGACCGTGAAATCCGCGCCAAAAAAATATGGGAACATTTTTGAACCTTCAGCATCAAGCATCCAAATTTCATTGACTTTTAGAGGAGTTAGGTATAAACAACATCCAACAGCATTTCCGAACCAGGTTCCTTCTTTCAACCCTACAGGGATAGAGGATTTGAAATGGTCAATGGTTGCCTGAAAACCCCGCTACTCTGAACAGAAAGAGAGCGGGGTTTTTTGTTTTGCGCCACCGGATAAAAACGCGTAAAGGAGGTCAAAAATGAAACAGACATCCGAAAACTCGCAAAAGCCCTCAGTACGGGTAAAAGCGATTGGCATTGGGCTGGGGATGGTCTTCATTGCCTGGGGAACACCCCTCAGCGCAAATACCGGCCCGGTTGAACCCGGTGACTGGTTTTCGTCCCGAACCGAACCCACACATCAGATTTCCGGTTCTCTCCAAAATGAGGGTACGAATATCCTCCTGGCCCGGGGCGGGCGCGGCGGAGGAAGAGGTGGCGGCACAGGTGGCGGGTCCGGGCAGCGCGACGGCAGCGGTTCCGGGCAAGGCAAGGGTAAAGGCGCCGGCTATGGTGCCAAAGACGGGACCGACACCCCTGAGCGTCCAAAGGACGGTTCCGGTTACGGCGCGGGACCGGGCAGTGGTTCCGGGAAAAGGGATGGCTCGGGCGGCAAAGGAAACCGGGGCGGAAAGGGTGAGCGATAGCCATTCGAAGCGAAGCGGCCTCCGGCTCGTACAGCCTACTTCCCTGAGAGAAATCCCGCTTCAGCGGGACAACGCGCAACCTGTTGTAGCGAAGCGGAAATCCCGCTTCAGCGAGATAACACGCAACTCGTAATAGGGGTGAACTAACAGTCAACAGCAGACCCCCACGTCATTTTTTGACACAAATACATATATAACTTCGGGTCAAAAATATTATGGGAAAACACACTCAAAGCATTGACGATAAAATAAAAAATCGTGTTTATGCAACAGAAATGGTTGGGTGTTTACTCCAGGTCACTTTTCCGATCTGTGGAGCCGTGATGCGGTGGTTTACTCCTTTAAGTGATATCAACAGTGTGGGGAAGGTGTTCGATGAGTGACAATCTTCCTGAAAGAACCGAATTTCTACTCTACCAGACCGATGATGACCGCATACGGATTGAGACGCGAATGCAGGATGAGACCGTATGGCTGACGCAAAAACGGATGGCAGAGCTTTTTCAAAAAGATATCAGGACAATAAATGAGCACCTGAAGAATATTTATGCTGAAGGCGAACTGATCAGCGAGTCAACTATCCGGAAATTCCGGATAGTTCGTTTAGAAGGCACAAGAGAGGTTGCAAGAAGCATAGACCATTATAATCTTGATGCCATTATTTCTGTTGGCTACCGGGTTAACAGCATCCGGGGCACTCAATTCCGTATCTGGGCTACACAGCGGCTTCGCGAGTACCTGATCAAGGGCTTCGTCTTGGATGACAATCGCCTGAAGCGTGGCGGTGGTGGCAATTATTTCGATGAATTGCTTGCCCGTATTCGGGATATCCGTTCAGCGGAAAAGGTGTTCTGGCGGAAGGTGCTGGATATCTATGCCACCAGCATCGATTATGACCCGCAAAGTGACCTCTCCCAAGAGTTCTTTGCCGAGGTTCAGAACAAGATGCATTGGGCCGCTCATGGTCATACTGCTGCTGAAATCATCCATCATCGGGTTGGTGCCGATAAAGAAAACATGGGACTGACCAACTGGGTCGGTGCTCAGATTCGAAAAAGTGAAGTTTCAGTAGCAAAGAACTATCTGAATCAGGACGAACTGGATCTGCTCAATCGGATTGTAACAGCCTATTTGGAATTTGCCGAACTGCAGGCATTGAACCGTCGTCCAATGCATATGCAGGATTGGATACGGCAACTGGATATGTTCCTGACTATGTCCGGGCGTGAGCTGCTGGATCATGCTGGAAAGATCAGTCATGAGCAGGCTTTGAAAAAGGCGCAGATAGCGTATGAAAAATACCGGCAGAAACAGTTGGAACAACCTACCATGGTGGAAAGGCACTTTATCGAGGCTGAAAAAGAGATCAAGCAGATCGCCTCGAAACTAGAAAAGCAAGAGGCTCGGAAAAAATGATATTTCACCTTCCCACGCTTCAGCGGGATACCGTGCAACCAATACCCAATACCCAGTATCTAACTCGCAACGTGCAACTCGTAACTCGTAACAGGGCTGACCCCGAATGTCGCATAAAAGATCAAACACTTAATGGAGTTATTTACTTATTTATGGACGTCCCCAAGTCCA